>NZ_JBJZOU010000012.1:0-529161 GCF_057808395.1 Serratia sp. TSO36
TGCTGAACCGCCAGGGGCGTTTGATCAAACGGCCTTTCAGCCTGGAATTGAAACAGGGCGAGGACGGCTATGATGCCCTGGTGCGCACCCTGGCGCAGGGCTGGCAGCAGGAAGCTCAGGCTATCGCAGCACAGATGGGCGGCATTTAGTCATAATTTGGTCTAAAATCGTCTAATCCCTGTCAGCGTGAAAATTCGTTTTTTTTCGCTGGCAGGGATTTCTATTTAATTTCAAAAAGTTAAACCCTTCCCCGGCAGATCAGCCACTTAGCACTTTCCTCGGGCGTAGCTCACAAATATGACATTGGCGTGAATTTTGCGCATTGATCTTCTCTTCTTTTAGCGCTATTGATTACTCGTGGCTGCGCAAAAAGCAGCCATTGTTTTCTTTCCACCAGACCAAAATGAGGGAAACGAGGCATGAAGAGACAGAAACGCGATCGTCTGGAAAGGGCGCATTCGAGAGGGTATCAGGCAGGTATTTTAGGGCGTTCCAGGGAACATTGTCCCTACCAATCATCGGTGGACGCCCGGTCTCAATGGCTGGGAGGTTGGCGAGAAGCCATGGAAGACAGGGCTGTGACCGCTTAAGCGGCTCCCTGTCAAATAAAAGGAATAACCTCCGCCCTTGGCGGAGGTTTTTGTTTGTGCCGTTTATTCGTCCTGCCAGCGTTTCAGTAAAATACTCGCATTCACGCCGCCAAAGCCAAAGCCGTTTGATAAGGCGTAGGTCATGTCCATCGATTCAGCCCGTTTCGCGACCAGATGCAAGCCTGCCGCTGCCGGATCGGGATTGTCCAGATTCAGCGTTGCAGGGGCTATCTGATCGCGCAGAGCCAGGGCGGTAAAGATGGTTTCCAGCCCGCCGGCGGCGCCGAGTAGATGCCCAGTCGCTGATTTCGTCGAGGTCACGGCGACAGTCCCGGCGGTGCCAAACAGGTGCTTGATGGCATTGATTTCGCCTAAATCGCCTACGGGTGTCGAAGTCGCGTGCGCGTTTAAATGCTGAACCTCTTCTGGGGCGACATTCGCCTGCTTCAACGCGATTTTCATCGCCCGATAGGCGCCGTTGCCGTCTTCAGCGCCGGAGGTCATGTGGTAGGCGTCGGCGCTGGTGCCATAGCCGACGATTTCCGCGAGCGGCGTAGCGCCGCGCGCCCGCGCATGCTCCAGCGTTTCAATCACCAGCATGCCGGCGCCTTCCCCCATGACAAAACCGTCCCGGGCGCTGTCGAAAGGCCGGGAGGCCTGTCGCGCCAACTCGGCCGGTGCGGTGGACATGGCGCGCGCGGCGGCGAATCCGCCCAGGCTTACGGTGTCGATAGCCGCTTCGGTACCGCCGCACAGGGCGATATCGGCCTCATCATTGCGGATCATACGCACCGCGTCGCCAATGGCCTGCACGCCGGCCGCACAGGCGGTGACCGGTGCGCCAATCGGGCCTTTGAAGTGATGCTTGATGGAAACGTGACCGGCCGCCAGATTGACCAGGAAAGAGGGGATGGTGAATGGCGACAGGCGCTTGGCGCCGCGGCTGTCCGTAGTGCGCACCGCCTGGGCAATGGCCGGAAAGCCGCCAATGCCCGAGGCGATGACGGTGGCAGTTCGCTCTTGTTTTTCCTCCGTATCGGCTATCCAGCCGGCCTGACGAACGGCTTCATCCGCCGCCGCCATGGAAAACAGAATAAAGCGATCCATTTTCTTTTGGTCCTTGGGGGCGACGGACGCGTCTGGGTTGAATCCCGCCTCGGCATCTTGCGCCAGTTCGGGGACTTGCCCCCCGACCTTGACCGGCAAATCTGCAATGATCTCGTCAGGCAAAGCCCGAATGCCGGACTCTCCTTTTAATAAACGTTGCCAGATGGTCTCCACGCCGCACCCTAACGGTGAAACGGCGCCCATGCCGGTAATAACGATACGACGATTGCTCATGACTGCTCCTTGGTGAGTTCGGATAAATCAGCGAGGCGCCGCTGCCGCATCAGTTCGGCGCGTTGACGTATGCCGTCATTTGCCGCAGGCCCCGGTGCCAACGTAATAAACTGCGGCGGCACCTGCTGTTGGGTCTCGACGTTGATCAACTGGACCTGGATCGGCCGATCGGTGCGGCCGTCGACTAACAAGGCGCTAATGTCACCGTCGATCAAATGGCGATTGCCCCATTGTGAGAGAGCTGCCAGTACGGGAAGAAAATCGTTGCCGCGTTCGGTGAGCAGATATTGATAGCGAACCGGCCGCGTTTGATAACGTTGCTTATGCAGAATGCCGTGGGCCACTAAATCCTTCAGGCGTCGAGCCAGGAGAGTGGGTGAAATCCCCAGACTTTGTTGGAATTCGTCGAACTTGGACAACCCCTGAAAGGCATCACGCAGGATCAGGATGCTCCACCATTCTCCGACGCGATCTAACGAACGTGCGACGGGGCAAGGTGTATCGCTAAAGCGGGTTTTTTGCATATCGCCTCTTTGTGGATACATTTATTGTAGTTACATGATGGCTATACTAGGCGATTTTGAGGGGCAAGAAAATGACCGGATGCAAAAAACCGCTATCGCGTCGGTGCGGGCTGCGGGGAGAGGCCTCGCTCAACTGGCCTGCGTTCGGGTAGGAATAGGGTGGAGACAGGGGGGAAAAACGTTTCGGCAGCGGGCAATTAAAGGAGGTGAGTAGTCTTTAAACGAGAAGTGAAAGAAATGCCATCACGCTGGGCGTGATGGCATGCGAAGAGGAAGACGATGGCCGCCTTCTCCTCTGCGTGATCAGAACGCTGTGGTGTCCTTGAACAGGCCCACTTTCAGATCGGTGGCGGTATAGATCACTTCGCCGTCAACCAGCACTTCGCCATCGGCGACGCCCATGATCAGCTTGCGGGTGATGACGCGTTTGAAGTTAATGCGGTAGGTCACTTTCTTCGCGGTTGGCAGCACCTGGCCGGTAAACTTGACTTCACCGACGCCCAGCGCGCGGCCTTTGCCTTCGCCACCCAGCCAACCGAGGTAGAAACCGACCAGCTGCCACATCGCATCCAGGCCCAGGCAGCCTGGCATGACCGGATCGCCGATAAAGTGGCAACCGAAGAACCATAGGTCCGGATTAATATCCAGCTCCGCTTCCACATAACCTTTGTTGTGAGTCCCGCCGTCTTCGGTCATCTTGACCACGCGGTCCATCATCAACATGTTACCTGCCGGCAACGGTGGGCCACCGGCGCCGAACAGCTCGCCACGGCCGGATGCTTCGAGGTCTTCTTTCGTATAGGAATCGCGTTTATCTACCATGTTCTCAGTAAGCCTTATTTTAATGAAGGACGCAGGTTAGCTAACACGTGTACGCTGAACAAGTCCGATCAGCCGTGGTTGAACCAGTTGAGCCAGCGCAGCGGCCACGGACGACGACGTTCCTGCAGGCTCACCTGCGCAATCCGTTCCTGAATGGCCGCCAACAAGTTCGGCTGTTGTTCGTCAGAGTAGAGGCAACCTGTGAGCAAAGGCAAGGCTTCCGCCGCGCTCTCTACCGCCCACAGATGGAATTGCCCTTCGCGTACCGCGTCGACGACATCCTGGCGCAGGCACAGGTGGCGCACGTTGGTCGCGGGCAATACGACGCCCTGTTTGCCCGTCAGGCCGCGGCGTAAACAAACCTCGAAGAAACCTTCGATCTTTTCGTTAACGCCACCTATCGGCTGTACGTTGCCGAATTGGTCGACGGAGCCGGTGACGGCGATCTGCTGGGTGATCGGTTGCTGTGACAGGGCGCTGATCAACGCGCACAGTTCAGCCAGCGAGGCGCTGTCGCCGTCTACTTCACCGTAAGATTGCTCAAAGACGATGGAAGCGGAGAAGGGTAACTGCTGATCCAGATCCAGTTCGGCAATCAAGAACGCCTGCATGATCATCATGCCTTTAGCGTGCAGGTTGCCACCCAGCTCGGCTTTGCGCTCGACGTCGGTGAACTCGCCATCGCCGAGGTGCACAACGCAACTGATGCGCGACGGTTCGCCAAAACTGCGTGGATGGCCGGGATAATCCAGGACTGACAGGCCGTTGATTTGCCCGATTACTTCACCCTCGGTCTCAATCAGAATCTGGCCCAGCTCGATTTCATCCTGCATACGTTCGGCAAGATAGCTTTCACGCCATTCGCGGGCATTTAACGCCGCTTCAAACGCTTTGGCCGTAATGCGATCTTCTTCGGCATACAGTGCGGCTTCGGACAGCTGCTGGCCAAGCCAAACCGGCGAGAGTGGCAAGATGCCCTGGTCGCCGCTGTAACGCACGGCCTGAACGATCAGCGGCGCCCAGGCGTCGCTCGCCAGCATCGGCAACTGCTGGTCGGCAATCACGCCATTGACGTAGCCGCACCACTGCGCCATATCATCAACTTCAGTCAGCTGCAGATCGTCTTCGAATTCACCGTAGACCGCTTGTTCACTCAGTTCCGGCTCGATATCGTGAAAATCGGCCAGGCCGTGGCGATCGCCGACCACAATCAGCCGCAGCTCCAGCGGCATTGGCGGAATGGCTACCGGCAGCGGGCGGGTTTCGTCGGGCGAAACCCAATGGAACTGACGTTGGCCGATCATTTGCTTCAGCCGCAGCCATAGCAACGGCTGAGCCAACAGGGCACGGGCCGACAGAATCAGAATGCCGCCGTTGGCCTGGTGCACTAGACCCGGCTGCAGGGTGATGTCGCCATTGTGGATCCGTACGCAGCCAAACAGTTGCTCCGGCTCAACCCACTCCTGGAACAGGCAAGCGCCGCCGGCGGCAAAAGGTTCATCGCCACGGCTGGCCGGCTCTACGCTGACTTTGCCATCCTGAATGACATAGTGGCTGCCGCGGCATGCCGTGTTTTTCGGCAGCAGTGGCGTGACGGCGTGAGCGATCAGTTCCAGATACTCTCGTGTTTCTTGCGCCTTCAACAGCATGAAACGCGGTGGCGATTGGGGGTGGCAAAATAGCGTCAGGGCATTTTCCAGCCGAGGCTGAATGGCGGAAAAGGGCACGGGTGCCAACTGAGCGGCGGTATCAAATATCGCCTGATAAGGCGTTACGTCCGGCAATAAAGATTGCCATTCAAGTCGGTTATTGGTCAAAGTGTTAGATGCAATCGTTAAAAAGGGAAAGGGCGATTATACAAGAATAACGGCGGCTTGATACATGCGGAGTGCCAGTTGGCATCAGGGAGTTTGACATCGCGCGGTGACTGTGCAAAAAACAGTCTAAAAGACGGCTTAATTGCCGGGGAAATTTGGCGCAAAGCTGTTATGCTTATTTGAAGTTACGCGGTCACTGAAGAGCTCAAGATGAAATATCAGCAACTGGAAAATCTGGAGAGCGGTTGGAAATGGAAGTACCTGGTGAAGAAGCATCGGGAAGGGGAACTCATTACCCGCTACATTGAAAACAGCGCTGCTCAGGAGGCGGTTAACGAGCTGCTGAAGCTGGAAAATGAGCCGGTAAAGGTACTTGCATGGATTGCCGCTCACATGAATCCGGAACTGGATAACCGGATGAAACAAACGATCCGCGCCCGCCGCAAACGTCATTTTAACGCAGAACATCAGCATACGCGTAAGAAATCTATCGATCTGGAGTTTTTGGTTTGGCAACGTTTGGCTGCCTTGGCGCGCCGACGTGGCGTTACGCTGTCGGAAACCGTCGTGCAGCTTATCGAAGACGCTGAACGCAAAGAAAAGTATGCGAACCAGATGTCGTCGTTGAAAGAAGATTTGAAGGCGATTCTTGGCAAAGATCCCAAGTAAGTGCGTGAGCGCGCCTTTGTTGCGCTTGGTTTCAACAATAGGACGAAAAAAAACCCCGCTATGCGGGGTTTTTATTAGGCGAGTAAACTTAGCCCTGAGGCTGAGTTACAACGTCTTTGATACCTTTAACTTCGATCTCTACGCGACGATCTGGTGCCAGGCAAGCGATCTGAGCTTTGGTAGCGCGGCCAGATTTGTAGCCACAGGTGTTGCCAGTAACTGCATCTGCTTCACCCATACCACGTGCAGAGATTTTGTCTGACGGGATGCCTTTGGAGACCAGGTAGTCAACAACGCTCTGTGCACGTTGTTCGGACAGTTTCTGGTTGTACTGGTCAGAACCAACGGCGTCGGTGTAACCCAGAACAACTACGGAACCGTCTTTAGGATCCATGGAGCTCAGCTGGCTGTACAGCTGATCCAGAGCCTGTTGGCCTTCTGCTTTCAGAGTAGACTTGTTGAAGTTGAACAGCACGTCAGACTTCAGAGTGAAACGCTTGGTTTCAACAACTGGAGCTGGAGCCGGAGCTGGTGCTGGAGCAACTACGTCATCCTGACCGAAGCGGTAAGAAACGCCCAGGCTCAGCATGGTGTTGTCTGGACGCGCGCCAACGGTACCTGCGTCACCGATGTTGCTTACGAACTGGTAATCCAGGCGAGTAGCCCAGTTTTTAGTCAGTGCGTATTCAACACCAACAGCAGCCAGCGGAGAAACGCCGGTGTCGTGGTCGCTCAGACGCTGACCAGTACGGCCGTAGTTAGCTTTGGAATCTGCACGCCATACCATACCACCCAGACGAGTGTAGATGTCCAGATCGTCAGCAATTGGGTAGCTCAGTTTAGCGGCCAGTTGAACGCCCTGCGCTTTGAAAGCACCGTTGTTCACGCTGCCTTTGTAAGGCATGCGGCCGAGCCAGTCATAGCCCAGTTCGAAGCCCAGGTATTGGTTTGCCTGGTAGCCCAGGAACGCGCCGGCACCCAGCTGATCTTTGTGGGTAGGGCCGTTGCCGATACCGTTCTGGTAACCGTTGCCGTAGAAGCCAACGTCATGGTACTGGGACCAGCCCAGTTTAGCACCGGTGTACCAAGTGTTATCTTTTGGAGCGGCTTGCGCTACGGTAGCGAAACCTGCCAGTGCCACTGCTAATGCGATAGCTGTCTTTTTCATTTTGCGCCTCGTTATCATCCAAATAGGCAATGAGCTTTAAAGCTGTTTTAAGCCCTTGGTTAAATTCCTTCGCCAAGGTTTAAGCCCTCGTTTGTTACTCGCCAGTTTTTCTGACGTTATAGAGCAACCTTGGCGATGTAAAGTCTACAACGTGGCGCGAAAGTTACAAGTGTGATGTGATAAGGCTCTAAAAAAAAACGCGGAATCGTACATATTTGCTAACATTCTTAGCCTAAAAAAACGGCAATTCCTTGGGCGTTTTTACTTGCCAAACCGCAGCCGGACTAGCTTTGTGCCTTCCACCGCAAAGGTTCCGCTTATGGGGTGCGAAAATGATGGGAAAAATCCTAAATTTACTTAATGATACAAAGAAGAGTGAATTTTTAGGGTGGAACAGTGTCCGTGAGTCGGGTTAATGTCACGTTGAGGCCGCATGATAAACCCATAGGCATTACCCAATTCTGCCGCACGTCTTAATCTTAGACGATCCTCCTCCGTTAGCTCGGGCAACCAGCCAAGAACCACGCTGTAATTTCCCGTTTGCAGCGCTTTTTCCATCGCCTCGACCGTATTCACCGGGCTGATTTGGCTCAATTGCACCATCTTATCTATAGGCAGGCCGGATTGCTGCAGCCATTGCTTGCTTAATTTTTGCTGCGGTGTCAGCCACAGAAGCCAGCGAGACTGCTTGCCCAGTTGCAGCAGCAGGGGCAACAGCAATTGAGCCACTGCGGGCTGGCGCTCGTTGTAAACAAGTTCACTGATCAAGCCATTCTCTTTGCCGACATCCGTGTTCTTCTCAACATTGCGCGCTGTAAAAGAGCCTTGGCTGAAATGAGGTTGGTAGAGTGATTGAGTACGCATAAAGTTCCCGCCCGTCGTGTTACTGTATGTTTATACAGTATCCCTGATTTGGGATAAGATCAACCCAAATTTTCGTAGCGGCTCGCATAATTGCGATCATTTTTTGTACCGGTGTTTTTTGTGATTGGCATGCGGGTGGATAGTGCGTATTTTCCTAATTAGTTGTTCACGTTACTCTTTTCATTGATAAGAGAAATAATCCGACCGGAACCTAAAAAGGAGAAACGCTATGAAAAGGATGTCGATACGAAGGATCGCACAGGCTAAAAATTGCTTCGCGGCGCTGGGCGCCATCACCACGCGGTCACAGTTTGGCGGCTACGGCCTGCTGGCCGAGGGGGTAATGTTTGCAGTGATAGCGGAAGGAGAGTTGTACCTGCGGGCTACGGCGAGCATGGAACCGGCTTTTCGCGCCAGAGGGATGGTCAATATGGTCTATTCCAAGCGTGGAGTGCCCATCACTTTGCGTTATTACTGGGTTGACGAGTCGCTGTGGCGGGAACGCAACGAGCTGGTGGGGCTGGCTTGGCAGGCCGTCAGGGAAGCGCGTCGAGAGCAGCGGCTTAAGGCCGGCGATCACGGTCGATTGAAGGCGTTGCCGAATATCGATGTCAACATGGAGCGCTTGCTATGGCGAGCGGGTATCCGCAACGCCTATGACCTGCGGCTGCAAGGCGCTAAACGCAGCTATCTCCGCCTGCTGCAACAGCAGACCAATCTGGGGCTGCGCGTGCTGCTGTCGCTGGGCGGCGCGATAGCCGGTTATCATCAGGCGGCGTTGCCGGCCGAATTGCGCAACGAACTGGTGCGCTGGTTCGATCATACGATGGCGATGCGCCGCCATGGGCATGAGCCAGTGCTTCAGGGCCCATCGAGCGAGCCCTGAATAATTAGATTGCCTTATTGATTTGGGCGTGGAGTGCGGTGAGCTCCGGCAGCAGTTCGAGCATCAACCCCACCTGTTGCAACACCAACTGCTCTTTGCTTTCAGGTTCCGGAACGGCTCTGCGAATGCGCTCCGCCAGCTGTTCCAGCGCTTGCGCAATGCGCTGGCTGTTCCGTTCTTCCTGATGCAAGGCGCCGTCCACGTAACACACGGCATCATTGAGCAGATCGAGGGTGACAGGGGTATTCAGCCGCTCGCGGTGCGCCCCCAACGCCGAGATATAACTCAGGAGAGTGTGGTTTAGGCAAAGCAGGCGGAAGGCGGCTTCCTGCAATTCCTTGTCGGCCTTGGGATCGGCGGACATGTTGGAGATGACCGAAGCCAGTTCGGCATCGCTGTTGTGGGCATCTCGCCGCGCAATGCGGTAGGCGAGGCCGTTATCCTTACCCTGGTGGTATTGCACCAGAATGGCGTCCAGATAACGGCAGTTGGCATTCAGGGTTTTATCCACCACCGCCGGCAGTTGGCGGAATTTCCAGTCCGGCCAGATAAAGCTGACCGCCGCCCAGGCGATGGCGCAGCCCAACAAGGTGTCGTAAACGCGCGGGGCGGCTACTTCGAATCCTTCACCCAACAGGTTAAAGCATAACAAGACCAGTAGCGTGATGAACATGGTGGCGTGGGCATACTGGACGGTGCGGAAAGCGAAAAATAGAACGCCGGTGATGACGATCAACACCAGCTGTCCTTCCAGTGAAGGCACGAAATAGAGGATCGGCAGGCCGATCAGGATACCGGCCAGGGTGCCGATGATGCGCAGCGCCAGGCGTCGGCGGGTAGCGTTGTAGTTCGGTTGACAGACGAACAGGCTGGTCAACAGGATCCAGTAACCGTGCTGCATGCCGGTGAACTGGATGAAAGCGTAACCCACGCACAGCACCACCGACATGCGGATCGCGTGGCGGAACAGGGCCGATTGCGGCGTCAAATGGCGGCTGATGCGCAGGCGGATGTCGCTCCAGCCGGTTAAGCGATCGTCGGCCAGGCTGTTCTCTTCCGCTTGCCCGCTTGCCAGCGTCTGCTCTGACTCAATATTGGCCAGCTGCGCATCGATCGCATGCAGGTTTTTCAGCAGGTGCGCCAGCGCCTTGGTTTGTTCTGAATTGCCCTGGGTTTCGGCGATGCGCGCCAAGGCCTCCTGAATGCGGCTGAAGGCCGGCTCAAAACGCGGGTTGTGCTGGTATTTTTGCCGCAGCAGGATCGATTGTGCCAGTTGGCGGCAGGCGCGCGCCTGCATGCTCAGCAAACGCTGGAAGCGGAATAAAATATCGCTGTGGCGGAATTGCCGGCTGAGCGCGTGATACTGAACGTGGGAAGAGCTGGCGCGTTCGTGGATATCCTGCGCGACAAAATAGTAGTGCAAGGTACGGCGGGTGCCGCGCTGGCCGCGATCGCCTTTCAGGCGCGTCAGCAGCGAGGCTTTGGTCTGGTTAAGCAACGCGACCAACGCGCTGTTGGCCATCGCAACATCCATCCATGGCAGGTCGGCGTCGCGTTCGGCGTCGGGATCGAACAGGTTGGCTTTGGCATCCAGATAGTTGGCCAGTTGATCGTAGCAGCGCGCCAGGTTCTCTTGCAGTGGCCGGATAGGGAAAAGCAGGTGGCCCGCCAGCGTCAGCAGGTTGTACCACAGCGCGCCGATCACCAGCAGCAGCGGTTGCTGATACCAGGCATCGTACATGGCGGTGCCGAGCATAGTGTAAACCGCGATCAGCAGTGCGCCGAAGGCGATGGTGGCGTAACGTTGCCCCAAGGCGCCCAGAAGGATAAAACCGCAGGTTGACGTGGTTAAGCCAAGGGCGAACAACCAGGGATAGGGGAACAGCAGCTCGATTGAAGCTGAGGCGACAAAGAAGCACACCAGCGTGATCAGCAGGTTGCGTAACCTGCCGGCCAGGCGGTCATCCAAGTCGGTCAGGGCCGCTGCCACCACGCCCAGCGTCAGCGGGATGGTCAGCTTGGGAATGCCCAGCCACCAGGGAACGGCGGTGGTGCCGATCAGCGCAATAAGGATGCGCAGGTGATACAGCAGATTACTGTTATAGGTGTAACGACGTACTGCGGGTGCAAAAGAGCGCACGAAAAACTCCTCAAACGGAGAAAAAATTAACGCTGATGATAGTGGCGGCGAGCATTCTCAATACGCGCTTGCTGAGCCATTTCTACCGAGACGACGCGGCGCCCCACCGGCCACAGCGCGATGGCGGCAATTTTGAAATTGGCGATGCCGACCGGAATGCCGATGATCGAAACGCACTGCACGATACCGGCGGCGATGTGTGACAGGCACAGCCACCAGCCGAACAGCACCAGCCAGATAACGTTGAGCAGTGAGCCGCCGGCGGAGAGCAGCGCATTGCTTTTTTCCGGGTAGAGCTCATCGACGTGGATTGCCTCATTGCCGAACGGCACCAGCGACAGCTTGGTGATTTCCCAGCAGGAGCGGGTGAGCGGCAGCGTGATGACCAGCAGCACGCTGAACACCGTGGCGATGAGCCAACCCAGCGTGGTGAAGAAACCGCCCAACACAAAATTAAGAATATTCAGTACAGTACGCATAGACGTCATTCTGCTCTAATGTTGGCCAAACCGCGATGCGGGCGTATTCACGATAAAAACGCAAAATCTATTCTACCCTTTTTTTAGCGCTAGAGTGCCACTGCTTATCGCAGGTAAACTGGCAGATATCCGTTATTTAATCTCAACATAGTCATGGCGCGACGATATGGAACTTAAAGCGACATCGCTGGGGAAACACCTGGCTCAGCACCCTTATAACCGCGTGCGGTTGCTGCACGCTGGCGTTGAGGTGAGCGGGGAAAAACATGAATACCTGATCCCCTTCAATCAACTGATTCAGGTCAGGTGCAAGCGCGGTATCGTCTGGGGCGAGCTGGAATTTGAATTGCCGGACGAAAAAGTGGTGCGACTGCACGGCACCGAGTGGCAGGAAACGCAGCGTTTTTATCACTATCTGCAGCAGGCGTGGCAGCAGTGGAGCGCCGAAATGAGTGAGGTCAGTGCCGGCGTGTTGCAACAACAGGTGGCACAGATTCAGCGCATTGAGCAGCAAGATAAATGGTTCAAAAAGTCTGAGCTGGGCAAACTGCAGCAGCAAATCCGTGAAGCCTTCTCCGCGCTGCCAATGCCGGTGGCGCGCCTGGAGGAATTCGATAACTGCCGGGCCGATTACCATCTGTGTCTGCAATGGCTGCAGCAAGGGCAACGCAGTGTCGACCAACGCAACCGGCAGTGGACCGATCGCATGCTGGAGCAACATCACGACTTCTTCCAGACCGTCGAGAGCTCACCGCTCAATGACTCTCAGAGCCGTGCGGTGGTCAACGGCGAGGATTCCGTCCTGGTATTGGCGGGGGCCGGCAGCGGCAAGACGTCGGTGCTGGTGGCGCGCGCCGGCTGGCTGCTGCGCCGTCAGGAGGCGGAGCCGGGCCAAATCTTGCTGTTGGCGTTCGGCCGTCAGGCTGCGAGTGAGATGAATGATCGCATCAAAGAACGTTTGGGCGATGTCGGTATTCAGGCCAAAACATTCCATGCATTGGCGCTGCAGATCATTCAACAAGGCAGCCGCAAAACCCCGGCCATCAGCCGGTTGGAAACCGATGCCAGCGCGCGCAAAGCGTTGCTGATTGCCCATTGGCGCGAGCAATGTGCAGAGAAAAAAGCCCAGGCGAAGGGGTGGCGTCAATGGTTGACCGAGGAGCTGGAATGGGACGTGCCGGAAGGCGACTTCTGGCAGGATAAACGCCTGGCGGACCGGCTGGCGGGCCGGTTGGAACGCTGGCTGGGGCTGATGCGCATGCACGGCGGCAGCCAGGCGGAAATGATTGAGCAGGCGGATGAAGAAATCCGCGATCTGTTTTCGAAACGCATTCGGCTGATGGCGCCACTGTTGAAAGCCTGGAAAAGCGCCTTGAAAGAGGAAGGAGCGGTGGACTTCTCCGGCCTTATTCATCAGGCGGTCAACATTCTCGACAAGGGGCGCTTCGTCAGCCCGTGGAAACATATTCTGGTCGATGAGTTTCAGGATATCTCGCCGCAGCGTGCGCTGTTGCTGGCGGCGCTGCGTCGGCAGAACAAGCAGACCTGCCTGTTTGCGGTGGGGGATGACTGGCAGGCGATTTATCGCTTCAGCGGCGCAGAGTTGACGTTAACCACGGCTTTTGCCACCCACTTCGGCGAAGGGGCGCAGTGCGCGCTGGACACCACTTATCGCTTCAACGAACGTATCGGCGAGGTGGCCAACCGGTTCGTGCAGCAGAACCCGCACCAGCTGAAAAAACCGCTCAACAGCCTGAGCAAGGGCAATAAAAAGTCGGTGGCGATCCTGCCGCACGAGCAGTTGGAGCCCTTACTGGATAAACTGAGCGGCTACGCCAAGCCGGATGAGCGCATCCTGGTGCTGGCGCGCTACCATCATCTGAAACCGGAAGCGCTGGCGAAGGCGGCCACCCGCTGGCCCAAGCTGGATCTGGAATTTATGACCATCCACGCCAGCAAGGGGCAGCAGGCGGAATACGTCATCATCGCCGGTTTGCATGATGGGCGTGACGGCTTCCCCGCCGTGGCGCGCGAGTCGGTATTGGAAGAGGTGCTGCTGCCGCAGCCGGAGGATTTCCCGGATGCCGAAGAGCGCCGTCTGCTGTATGTCGCGTTGACGCGCGCTAAACATCAGGTGTGGCTGTTGCAGGATCGTGAACGTCCTTCGGTGTTCGTTGAACACCTGCAGGATCTTGGCGTACCGGTGCAGAAAAAACCGTAAGCCTGGGCCTGGCGGCAGCCAGGCCGCGAGGACTATTTCAGGCGGTCTTGCAGGTAGCGCTGATAGTCGGGGATGGCGATCTCCACCTCGCTTTTGAACAGCGGAGAGTCGATCAGAAAGTCGGCGGTCGAGCGGTTGGTGGCCACCGGAATATTCCATACGGTCGCCAGCCGCAGCAGCGCCTTCACGTCCGGATCGTGCGGCACCGCGTTCAGCGGATCCCAGAAGAAGATCAGCATGTCTATCTTGCCTTCCGCAATCAGTGCGCCAACCTGCTGATCGCCGCCCATCGGGCCACTCAGCATGCTGGTGACGGGAATGCCGCTGGCGCGCTGGATCAGATTACCGGTAGTGCCGGTGGCGTACAGCTGGTGCTGCGCCAGAATGGTCTTGTGGCTTTCTACCCACTCCAGCAGGGCCTGTTTGCGGTGATCGTGCGCCACCAGCGCAATGTGTTTGCGCGCGGCGATAGTGCGGGTGGTCAATTCCATCTCGGTGTCCTTCGCTAATCGGGGAATGTGCGACAGATTACTGAAACTGTTTTTCACTGCCTAGCGTTTGCGCTTGAAAATGCGAAGAAAAGACGCCTTTACGGGGAAAGGCGCCGGGAGGGATCAGCGAATCGGTTGTTTATTGGCCCAGCGCAGAAAACGCTTCTGTGTTTCCTTGTCGGCCTGTTGAAACCAGTATTGCAGCATTTGTTCCGACACGTTTTCACCTTTCAACGTCACCGTCGGGGCGTTTATCGGCGCGCCGGCCAACGCGAGGGCTGAGGCATTGCCCGCGTTCGCCTGAACAAAGCTCGGAACGGAGGCCGGGCGGTTCTGGCGGTTGTAATCGGTCATCACCTTTTCCAAATCGGTATTGAAGGTGACGCTGTCGGGATGCAGCACATCATGCCTGAACGGCAGGGCGTTGCCGTCTTTATCGACCACCAGATAATTCAACGTTCTGTCAAAGCGTTGCGCATCACGATCGTTCTCGATGCGTGGCAGTTCGATCGCCACCTGGCTGATCTTTTGCGTATTGAAGGTGGCAACCAGCGGCAAGGAAGCATAGGCCTGCGTATGCTGGCCGGAACGTACGGTTTTGGTCACTTTAAACAGCAACTGGTGCTGCCCGCCATCCAGTTCAAGGCTGTCGGCGCCTTTTAACAACGAACCTGTCATTTTCTTGCCGTCGACCACCAGCAGGTCGATGTCCGGGGAGAGTTTCAGGGTCGTAGCCGCGGCAGGCATGCTGATGCTGAGCAACGCCGCAACCACCAGACCAAATTTCATCATTATCTCCTTATAAAGTGGCGTAACGCTAAGTGTTGAACACGGCATAGGTTGTGTCAAAATTTTTCAATCGGGTATTTTGTTTACATTTTTACATATTTTATCGCGATTAGACATGACCATGCGCAGCTGAACCGCGACAGCCTCTGACCATAAGATTGCGGTGAAGTTTCCCTTGCGTTGCGTTTAACCGAACGAATGCCGATCGGTTACACTCGAAATGGAAAGTGACGCAGTGATAAACGGGAGTTGAAGATGCAAGATCAAGAGATTGTTGAGCTGTTGCAACAGGTGAAAACTATCGCGCTGGTCGGTGCCAGCGATAACCCATCGCGGCCCAGCTATGGGGTGATGGCGTATCTGTTGGCGCAAGGGTATCAGGTGATCCCGGTCAGCCCAAAACTGGCGGGGCAGACGCTGCTGGGGCAGCAGGTTTACCCTACGCTGGCCGCTATCCCGCAGCCGGTGGATATGGTTGACGTGTTTCGCAATTCAGAAGCGGCTTACGGCGTGGCGCAAGAGGCGATAGCGATCGGCGCCAGGGCGCTCTGGCTGCAGATAGGGGTGATTAACGAGCAGGCGGCAGCGCTGGCGCAACAGGCCGGGTTGCGTGTGGTGATGGATCGCTGTCCGAAAATCGAAATCCCGCGCTTAGGGTTGGAGCGCTAAATAAAAAGGGCCAGGCGCGATGCCGGGCCCTCTCGGGTTTCTCAGGTCTTGGCGCGGTCAATTGCGCAAGCGTGGCGCCTGTAGCTGGTGACGGATGGATTCCGCCAGTTCATCCAGCGATGGTTGCTCGGGGTGTGCCTCTTGGGCTTCGCTATCCAGCTGCGCTTCCGCCAGATAGGTGTGTACCGGTTGGCCTTCCTCGTCTTCCATCACCACGTGGTACCAAGGGGCTGAACGCAGTTCATCGTTCGCCGCTATTTCGTCAGCTTTGGGTTGTTCCAAAGAGTATTCCGGGTCGATATCGATCACGACGCCCAAATACCCCAGCAGTTTATGCCTAACCTGTTGTCCGATACCGAATTTGCTGGCAATCATGATGACCTCCTGAGAAACAATGCCTTGCTCATATATGGGGGCAGGGCAGCGCATTTCAAGTTACATCACCCGACAAGCGAATCCTTTCAGATACAGCCCCTCAGGGTATGTGGCGATCACCGGGTGATCGGCAGCCTGTCGGAACTGCTCTATAAATTGTACATCACGTCCGGCATCTACAGCGGCGTCGGCCAAAATTTTCTGGAACAGGTCGGTCGGCATCAGGCCGGAGCAGGAGAAGCTGAGCAGAATGCCGCCCGGATTCAGCAGCTGCAGCGCCAGCATGTTGATGTCTTTGTAGCCGCGGCAGGCGCTGGCCAACTGATTCTTGTTCTCGACGAATTTCGGCGGATCCATGATGATCAGATCGAATTTTTCGCCCTGAGTGCGGTAGTTGCGCAGCAGCTGGAACACGTCATCGCGAACGAACTCCGCTTTGTTCAGATCCAGCTTGTTGAGCTCGACGTTCTGTTTGGCGATATCCAGCGCCGCCTGCGAGGTATCCACGCTGATCACCTGCGCGCAACCGCCCATCAAAGCGGAAACGGCGAAGGCGCCGGTGTAGGAGAAGCAGTTCAGCACCCGACGGCCGGCGGAGTAATTGCGCGCCGCCAGGCGGCTGTCGCGCTGGTCGAGATAGAAACCGGTTTTGTGCCCCTGCTGAATGTCCACCAGCAGCTTCATGCCGTGTTCGGTGATCGGCAGCAGTTCCGGCGGCAGATCGCCCAGCACCGGGCCCTGCGCCAGCGGCAGGCCTTCTTTTTTACGTACCGCAACGTCGGAGCGATCGTAGATCGAACATTCCGGGTAGCAATGCTGCAGGGCGGAAAGCAGGGCCGGGCGCTGGTATTCGGCACCGGCGGACAGCAGCTGCAGCACCAGGAAATTCTGGAAGCGATCGATAGTGATGCCCGGCAGGCCGTCGGACTCGCCGGCGATCAGGCGGTATCCGTCCAGACCGTCGCGCTGTGCGACCCAATCGCGCCAGCTTTGCGCTTGCTGCAGGCGGCGAATGAAGAAATCGATGTTAATCTCTTCATCTTGCTGGAAGGTCCAGACGCGTGCGCGGATCTGCGACTCGGGCGAATAGGCGCCGCGTGCCAGCCACTTACCCTGGCTGTCGAGGATATCAATGGTTTCACCGGAGTGGGCTTTGCCCTCAACGCGTTGAACGGCGCCGGAGAACACCCAAGGGTGGCGACGGAGTAAGGACTTTTCACGTCCTTTGGCGAGATGTAAGCGCATGGTTAAACTACTTTTTATTCAATGGGTTAATTGGCTGGATTCAGCGTTTGCCAAAATAAGTTCGTCATCATAGCTGAATCTGACAGCGTTCACTACCGCGTTGGCTCGGATTGTATCGCGTTATCTCTGCGGGCGTCGCACCGAAGAGAGAGAAAGTGCAGCCTTCAAACTGAAGAAATGGCAGCTTAAAAAGGTGTATTATAGCATGTCAGAGATGAAAGCATGTTGATCAGTGCGTGAAGGCGCTTTTTTACCTGCAGGATTGGATGTTTGACAGTGGATTATGCTTTATATGGCATAAGGCTACAGAGTGATATATTTATTCTTGTTAAGAGTATTTTAGGCTGTTTTTGTAATATAAAGTGAAGGGAGTGCACCAGTGAGATTCTTTTTGTTTTTCATTTTTTTTATGACGACTCACACAGTATTGGCTAACGAGTGGGTTTTTAGTGATGATGAAAACGCTATAAGTGATGGGGTATTAAAGATTTCGGTTCAGGCTGGGCATTATAAAATTTCATTTCCACCTACTGCGAACCCAAACTCAGGTGCTGTGTCGATTAACGGCGAGCGGTTTTACGGTAACCGTTCTTTTGGATTCGACGGCGAGCAAGCCGACATAATGATTGATAGATTATTAAAGGTAAAGAGTGCTCAGGTTGAATATGATGATCGTTTTAAAACGAAAGTCGTTCGCAAGTTGGTTGATTTTTCTGACATTACATCATCCCTCGATAGCTTGAAAAATAAAAGTCATTGACACCTCTCACATCATCGACGATAGAGCAGATGGCTTTACTCGAAATAGGAATAGTGCTGCCGCTTGGTTGCCCGGTGGTATGTTTACCCACTACGGCTGGCCGACGGTACGCTTTCTTGTGAGCAAGCAGGGCCCATCATTCAAGAGTGTGGATTGAAGATTACCGTTTTGTTTTTAACTACTTGATTGTTATTGTCTTTTGTGAAATCTCATAGTGATTGATTTCAGGCTGAGGTTCGCCTCACGGAAGAAAGCCTATCTCCGGGCAGATGGGAATGTAAGCTTTTTGTAGGTTTTTTGTGAATTTTAGGTTTTTTCGCATTGACAAAAATCTTAACTTAATCTGTTATTGAGCACCTGATGTTTATTATGCAGATATTAGGATTTTTCTTAAATGTCTAAAGAAAGAAGCTTGTCGTTTGATTTTTTGAAAGGGTTGCTTATCTTGCTCGTCATCGTGGGACATTTATTGCCAGGCAGTGCTGATGTCGGTTTGCGTGGGGCAATATATTATTTCCATATGCCGCTTTTTCTAGGGGTGACGGGCTACTTTGTTCGGCGTTATTTTCTTGATGGCGGCGTGATTAGCGTGCTGAAAAAGTATCAGTGGCGCATGATAATTCCTTATATGTTGGCATTCGTTGTTTACAGCGTTTATTCTCTTTACTCCTCAGAAGAAGTAGGTTTAAAGCAGTTCATCGGTCTATTTCTTTACCCCTACTATCATCTTTGATATATCCCAGCAGTGATCATATTCGTGCTATATACTATGGTCATTTACAAGAGTAATTTCTTAATTGGTTTCTTTCTGTTCACTTCCGCTGTGTTATCTATTGTCTGGTACTGTTACGCCGACACGCTGGAAAACCAATATGCCTGGCTGAAATTCATTGGTGATAAGCGTTTCTATTATTACTACTCCTTCTTTTTATTAGGTTTCCTGGTCGGGGATAAGAATTTTCACGGTAACCCGCTGGCGTTGTTCGCTATCGCGTTGGTCGTAGGCATATTAGGGTACTATGAACCGAACGGGGCACTGCTGGATGCCGCCTCATGGTTTGCCTTTAATGCTGCGTTGTTGCTATTGATGGTGAGTTTGTGTAAACGCCTGAAGCTGAGAATTGAGGGCTTTGTGGTCAAAATGGGGCAGGTATCTCTACCTATTTATCTTTGGCATGTGTTACCCATTTTGCTTGTCGGAGCAATGGTCGATAAGGATACGTTAGGTTTTTATCTCAGCGTAACGGCCATTATTTTCGCTCTGGTCATCATATTTATCCGCTTGCGTGGCAAAAGCAGATTTATCGACTCTTTCTTTTACGGGGAAAGGGCCAACTGGCTACCCGCCGAAAAATAGCAAGTCTGCCCCGGCCGAGGGAGCTCGGCCGTCTACTTTTACGTAAGCCTCTATTATAGAAGTTGTTGTCCTCTGGCTCCTTGCCTCTTTATCTTTTGATTGAGTTTCTATACTCAATACATACTTATTCTTTAGACAAGATAACAGGGGGCGATTATGACACAAGTTTGCATTGCTGCGTATGTGTATGGCGTGGTGCAGGGGGTTGGGTTTCGCTATTCCACCCAGCGGCAGGCCGAGGCGTTGGGGGTGACAGGCTATGCGCGCAATCTCGATGACGGCAGTGTTCAGGTGGTGGCCTGCGGCACACAGGCGCAGGTGGACAAGCTTCTGGAGTGGTTGAAACAGGGCGGCCCGCGCAGCGCGCGCGTCGAACGTGTGCTGGTGGAGCCGCAGGGCCTGGCAGATTACAGCGGGTTTGGCATTCGTTATTAAACGCTCGCCTGCAGCGGCGCGGCGGGCAGAGCGGTCAAATGCATTTTACCGGTTTCGGCAATCCGGCGATTTTGGTGGCTTGTTTGGCCGGCCCTTTCGGGAACAGGCGATACAGATAGCGGCTGTTGCCTTTTTCTTCGCCGTATTTCTGCGCCATCGCTTTGACCAGCATGCGGATAGCCGGTGAGGTATTAAATTCCTGATAGAAGTCGCGCACGAAGCGCACCACTTCCCAGTGTGCTTCGGTGAGCACGATCTCTTCCTGCGCGGCCAGCAGCGGCGCCAGCCCTTCATGCCAGTCGGCGCTGTTTTTCAGATACCCCTGCGCGTCAGTGTCGATAACCTGACCTTCAAACTCCAACATACTGCCTCGATAACGGATAATTCGGAACGGCCGCCAGTTTAGCAAATTTTTTCAGCCGCAAAAAACAAAGCCCCGCCGGAGCGGGGCCTGGAAAGCTGGTGTAACGTGCGATCAGTTGCTGCGGGCGAAGCCCAGAATGCTCAACAGGCTGATGAACATGTTGTAGAGCGACACGTACAGGCTAACGGTGGCGCGAATGTAGTTGGTCTCGCCGCCGTGAATGATGTTGCTGGTTTCCCAGAGGATCGCGCCGGCGGAGAACAGGATGAACATCGCGCTGATGGCCAGGTGCAGGGCAGGGATCTGCAGGAACAGGTTGGCGATCACCGCCACCAGCAGTACCACAAAACCTGCCATCATCATGCCGGACAGGAATGACATGTCTTTACGGGTGGTCAGCACATACGCTGAGCAGCAGAAGAACACCGCTGCGGTGCCGCCCAGCGCCAGCATGATCAGATCGCCCGCGCCGGCGTTCAGGAACGAGCTGAGAATGGGGCCGAGGGCATACCCCATGAAACCGGTCAGCGCAAACGCCGCCAGAATGCCTGCCGGGCTGTTGGCCAGTTTATGGGTCAGGAACATCAGGCCGTAGAAACCAACCAGCATCAGCAGCAAGCCCGGCGCCGGCAGCCCCAGCATCGTGCTGGCGGTCGCGGTCAGCGCCGAGAAAGCCAGCGTCAGGGATAACAGGAAATAGGTGTTGCGCAGGACTTTATGCGTGCTGAGCAGCGAGTCGCGCGAAGAAGATGAGACGACAATGCGGTCCATAATGCTCTCTCTTATCAAGCCATCACAAAATAATCCCGATGATAGGCAGCGCAAGCGCTTGATTAAAGTTTGTTTACCAATCTTTACCCTTAGTTATCATTGTTGCAACAGCAGGGAGGAGCGGACGCGCGTTTGTTCGCCGTTTGCTGCGTCTTCGCCGATTTTTCGCGCGGTTGAACGCGCCCGGGCTTTACAAGCGAATGAGGTCTGTTTATAGTGCGCGTCGTTGCGGAGGGGTGGCCGAGTGGCTGAAGGCAACGGTCTTGAAAACCGTCGACGGGAAACCGTTCCAGAGTTCGAATCTCTGCTCCTCCGCCATACATTCTGACCCCGTGCTCTCTGAGCACGGGGTTTTTGTTTTTGCGTGCGCAGAAACCGAGGCGCTTTTGCAGGAAACGCGATCGGCTATTGATAAGGGCTACGCATCGGTGAGATTATGCGGTCATCAAGGTTGGCTGCTCGGATGCCTGCTGCTGTCAGGCACCGCCGGGGTGATAAACAACGCCGCCTTATCGATTTCGCTTAATGCTCTTATGGAGACAGAGATGAACTGGTATCAAGTCGCCCTATGGACCATGATCTTTCTGAAGTCCGGCGCTTTCCTGGTATTCGTGTGGTGGTGGATGTTCAAACGCGCAACCAAACCTTATGTGCGCCCGCAAGACGTCGTGGTGGACGATACGCCGTATGATGAGAACCTCACCATGGAAGAGGTGATGAAAAACCATGGCATCGTCCGTACGGATATGTCGGTAAAATAGCCCTTCCTCCCCAATCGGTATCTGGGGCGCGTTTGCCATAAGCGCGCCCCGTTGCGATCCTTCGCTGTCTCTCTATGGCATTCTGTTCTCAGGTTAACGGCATAGCGTTACCGGGAAAAGCACGCCATGAACGATGTACGCATCCTGCCGAGCTTTACGCATCGAAAAAACGCCGTTCTTAATGCCGAGAGAGATCATGGGGATTTCCTGGGTCAGCTCATCCGGCGCGTTGTCGTCGGGCGTTTTGCTGATTTCTCGGTGGGTGGTCATGTAAAACCCGTCATCTAACCTCTTTATATCAAAGTTTATTTTCCTATCCAGGCTGTAGGTTTTGCCTCTCACGGTGATGTCCCCACGCTGCACGATCATGGCATGATGTTCGTCATAGATGAATAAACTGCCCGTCACTTTTAATTCCAGGTCATCGCCTGAAGCTAATCGTTTTTTAGTGATCGTATCGGCCTGGCAATTCATATGCACAGGCGCGGCGGGGGTTAAAACGCGAAACAGCACAATGAAGAGAATCACTGCCAAAAATCCGATAGTCAGCATTTTGGGGTTGAGCAATGCGGCCATTTATTTTCCGTTGAGAATTTTGTAGGTAACACACTGGGTATATCGATCTTGTGAGCCGAGATAACACACACCGAGGAAGGTGTTATAAGTCAACGTGTGTTTTACGGAGGAAAAATAGATGTCCGCTTTACTGGCTATACAATCCACACCGCTCTCTTCTAGCGCCTGGTTGACCATGCGCTTTTCCAGTTCGTCATCAATATGCTTGTCCGCATCCAGAGAATACAAGGTGCAGCGGTCTTTTTTCCCTAACGAGATTAAATTTTCTCTGGGTTGATCAGGCGGTTCAACAGGATAGAACGCCGCGACAAACAACAGCGGAATAAATGCGCCGCAGATAGCGGCAATAGCGCGAATATTTACCTGTTTCTGCGGCGGCGTGTTATGTGATTCGGCAACCGACGGGAAAGACGAAAGCGGTACTGAGGCGGCAGAAGGGGGCGTTTCATTAACGGTTGCCTGCGGTGATGGGTAAATATCAATCATGGCGGTAAAGCAAAAACCGACTTTCGCCAGGGTCTTTATCGGGGAGGTTTCTCTCCCCAGCAGTTTGAACGCTTTCCTTATTTCACTGACGGCTACATTGAGGCTGATCGATGAGCCTGAAAAACCATACTCTTCCCATACCTTTTTTATCAATATCTCACGTTTCAATGGGATATTCGGATGAGTCAGCATTTCAATTAACAGGCGCGAGGCCGGATTGGATATCCGTATCGATGACTCATCGTTATCAATGAGTTGGAGACGACACGCGTTTGCGTCATAGAGCACGCAGAGGTCGATAATATATTTCATGTATTCAGGTTTTTATAATGGTATAGGCTTCCAGGTCGCGGCTAGTATTTAGTGAAACGTCGGTCAGGTCAAGGTTCTGGGTGGGAAACATAAATAATTCAGGGGGATTTTTATTTCTTCGACGAACAGAATGCATGGTGCATTGCTCTTTTTATTGCACCTAATAGCATTAAATTCTGAAAATATCTAATTTGTTAGATTATAATAATTAAAATTTGCGTTAATGAAAATAATGTTCCTGTTGTTAATGATTTGATGCAGAATTATCTTAGTGTTTTACGGCGCCTGCTTATGTGCCGGGCGCTTATTGATGGCTCCCAAACGGCAATGCGATTTTTCCAAGAAAACGGCAGGTATTTAGTGCAAGGCATCGCCGTTGTCTTTAGCCATGGATGGAGGAAGTATGCTCAGTATCGGTATCGTATCTGAAAACATCTTTTTCAGAGAGGCGATGAAAAGGATATTGGCGCCAAGGATTTTTCATAAGGATCACGTTATTGCTTACTACGACGATCTGCCTTTGGCCATGGGGCGAAATTGCCACGATATTCTGATCGTCGATGATGCGATAAAAAGCCTGTTGCGTTTCAGCATGGCGGCAGCGTTATTGTCTGCTATTCATGGCGTGAAAATTTTTTTGACGACAGAAGAGAAGCGTCGTCTGTTATTTCGTTCTGTCACGCGTGATGTGGTGGTGCTCGATAAAAGAGTGCGAGTTCCCGACATGAATAAGGAATTGTCTTTGCTGCTGGCTAATATTGCGCAGCATTCTGCATTAAATGGAAACGTTGAGGGTGGGGCGGCCCGCAATACGAAAATTTGCCTGACTGAAAGTGAAGTGGAAACGCTTCATTTGCTTTCTTTCGGCTATACGGTGACCCAGGTATCCCGAATGCTTGATAAAAGCGTAAAAACGGTCAGCACGCAGAAATGCAGTGCATTACGCAAAATGGGATTGAAGAATCGGGTGCACAATTTATTGGACATTTCATCCGGTTTCTCGGCGGTTATCTAGGAGTTCGTTATTTTGTCGCTTTTATTATCGGCTGATGAATAACGCTATGGCTTGATTTTATAAAAACAGGAATGTGTTCACCCTTTTGCCTCTGTATTACGGGGAGGGATTGTTTCATCCCGCCAGCAGCGGCTGCTTTTTATTTATTCTCTCAAACCAAACTGTTATGGAGTTTTATCTCATGATGAAGAAGATGCTTTCTGTTGCAATCATGGCGGCCGCGGTCGCTGCGCCTGTGGCTTTTGCTGAAGACAATTCCGCCGGTGGCGTGATTAACTTTACCGGCGCCATTACCGACACCACCTGTACGATTAACGGCGGCAAGAGCGCGGATTTCACCGTAGCACTGAGCCCGATCTCGGTGACCGACGCGGGTAACACCGTCGGGCCAATCACCAAGAACAAGAAGTCCTTCTCGTTGACCTTCTCCGGCTGTTCGCCGGCGGCCGGTACCGCAGGCACCCCGCTGAAAATCTACTTCTCCTCCGCGGATAACATCTCCACCGACGGCAAATATTTGCTGAACAACTCGGTCAACGAGAACGACGCTTCCGTCGCGAAGAACGTAGGCTTCTCTCTGGCGGAAACCGGTTCTTCCACCCCGATCCAGCTGAACGTGCCTTATGTCACCGACATCATGGGCGACAAAGAGGCGCCGGATTCAGAAACCCTGACGCTGGACGCGTACTACTACAAAACCAACGCCGAAGCGGCAAAAGTGGGCGCTCTGAGCTCCAACGTGACTTACACCATTTCTTACCTGTAATCGCGCTGACAGCCAGGCCCTTGATAGGGCCTGGCCACCCGGGGGAACGATGAAAAAATACATGATGATAGCGGCGCTGTTGCTGGGTTCCGTTGGCGCGCAGGCCAATGTGGTGGTTAACGGCACGCGGGTGATCTATCCAGCAAACAACAAGGACGTGATTGTCCAATTGCTGAATAACGGTACCGACCCCTCGCTGGTTCAGGCCTGGATCGACGACGGCGATATCAATTCCACCCCGGAAACCGCCAATGTGCCGTTTTTGCTGTCGCCGCCGGTGGTGAAAGTGAACGGCAACAGCGGGCAGCAGCTGCGTATTCAGAAAGTTGGCGCCGCGTTGGCGGCGGATCGTGAATCGGTGTTCTACCTCAACGTGCTGGATATCCCGCCGACGCCGGAAAACCTGCAGGGCACCAATACGTTGCAGCTGGCGATCAAGTCGCGCATCAAACTGTTCTACCGCCCGCAGGCGTTAACCCGCGGCGTGGAAAATGCGTTGGAAGAACTGACGCTGCAAGCCAATGGTAAAGGCTTCAACGTCATCAATAAAAGCCCGTATTTCATTACGGTAGCGAATATAGGTCAGGGTGCGGACAAGCATCTGCTGGTTGATTCGCTGATGGTCGCGCCGTTTTCCACCCAGTTTGCCGCCAGCAAACGAGCTGTCAGCAAAAACGCCCGTTATGACCTGATGTATATCGACGATCTGGGGGCTTACAAGTCTAAAGCCATCACCGCACACTAACCTGAAAGAACAACAATGAAGCTGAATAAAAAAGTCCTCTCGCTGCTGACCGCCTCTTCATTCTTGTTGCCGGATACGGCCTGGGCGGTGACGTTCGATACGTCGCTGTTGGCCGGCGAATCGCGCGATTCCGATCTCTCGCGTTTTTACCTCAATAATGACATGCCTGCCGGCCGGCAGGAGATCGATGTGTATGTCAACCATGACTGGAAAGGGCGCTATGCGCTGCTGTTTGGCACCCAACGCGACGATATCCAAATCGACTACCAGGATGCGCAGCGGCTGGGCATCGATCTGAGTCAATTGCCGGCGCCTCAGGCGCCCCAGACGACGCTGTCGATCGCCACGCTGGTGCAGGGCGGTCGGTTCGATATGGACGTCGGCGCGCTGAGCCTGCGGCTGACGGTGCCGCAGGCGCGGGTCAACCGATCGGAGGCGGGATACGTGGATCCGGCCTTCTGGAATCGCGGCATCTCCGCATTGACGCTGGCCTACAACGCGACGTACTACCACGCCGAGGCGCGCGGCGACGGCAATCGCAGCAACAACGACGATTTTTATACCGGGCTGGAATCCGGGATCAATCTGGCCGGTTGGCAATTTCGCGACAGCAGCAGCTTTCGCCACGGCAGCGGGCGGGGGAGCCACTGGCAGAACAACACGCGCTATCTGCAGCGCGGCTTCGCCGACATCAAATCCAACCTGACCGCCGGCGATTTTTATTCGCCGGGGGATCTGTTCGACTCGGTGCGCATCCGCGGGGTGGCGCTGGCGTCGGACATCAGCATGCGCCCCAACTCGCAGCAGGGCTTTTCACCGATCGTGCGGGGCGTGGCGCAAACCAACGCCCTGGTGAAAGTGGTGCAGAACGGCAACGTGATCTACCAGGAAAACGTGCCGCCGGGTGCCTTTACCCTCGACAGTATTCAGCCGACCGGCTCGGCGGGCGATCTGTGGGTGACGGTCAAAGAGGCGGATGGGCGTGAACAGTCGTTCAGCGTGCCGTTTTCCGCCGTACCCAACATGTTGAAACAGGGCGTCAGCCAATACAGCGTGCTGGCCGGCAAGGTGAACGAAAGCAATACCGATTACGATCCCGGCTTTGTGCAGGGCACCCTGCAGTACGGTTTCAACAACCTGGTAACCGGCTATGCCGGCAGCATTTTGAGCGACGACTATCAGGCCTGGCTGCTCGGCAGCGGCTGGAACCTGCCGATAGGGGCGGTGTCCATCGACCTGACGCATGCCGATACCCGTCTGAAAAACCGCCGTGAAAGCGGGCAGAGCTTCCGTATCGCCTACAGTAAATTTCTCGATGCCACCGCGACCAACTTCACGCTGGCGGCCTACCGTTACTCCACCCGCGGTTACTACAGCTTTACCGACGCCATTTACTCTAATGACGGTTACCGCCAGCTGGAACGGCAGTTTGACCGCTGGCGCGACGAGGAGGGTTTGTCCGAACTGGATATGAACACCTGGGATGCGCTGCGGTCCGCCCGGCCGAAAAATACCTTTACGCTTAACCTGAACCAGCGTCTTAACGAAGGGTGGGGCACGCTGTTCTTCTCCGGCTCCCAGCGCGATTACTGGACGGCCAACGCGAAAAGCCGCGAATACCAGTTGGGATACTCCAACAATCTGGGGCGCGTCAGCTACTCCGTTTCCGCCAGCCGGGTGCGCAACAGCCAGCGTGAGGAAGAGACGCGTTATTACCTGTCGTTCAGCCTGCCGCTGTCGGTGTTCGAGAACAACGCCTACCTCAGCACCGGCCTGTCGGCGACGGACTCTCACTATCAGCAAAGCACGGTCAGCCTGAGCGGCAACGCGCTGGAGTCCAACCGTCTGAGCTACTCGCTGAACGGCAGCAATCGCAGCGGCGGCGACAACATGGCCGGCGTCAATGCGGCCTACCGTACCCGTGTCTCGACGCTTGGCGTCTCCTACAGCGAAGGCAACGATTATCGCCAGAGCGGCCTCAGCGCGCGCGGCAGCCTGGTGGCGATCCCCTGGCATGTGCTGGCGTCGAACGAAATCGGCAACACCATGACGGTGGTCGAGGCGCCGCAGGCCGAAGGGCTGATGGTCAACGGCGACGAAAGCATCGTGACCAACGCCCAGGGCCTGGCGCTGGTGCCCTATGCCACGCCATACCGGCAAAACTCGGTCACGCTGTCGGATACCGGCCACAGCAGCGGGGCGGAAATCAGCGGCAACGTCGCCAACCACGTGCCTTACTACGGCGCGGTCAGCTACCTGAAATTCGAAACCGATCAACGTCAGCCATTCCAGCTGCGGGCGCAGCGCGCCGATGGCGCACCGCTGCCGTTCGGCGCCGAAGTGCTGGATGAAAACGGCCGGTCGATAGGCTTTGTCGGCCAGGCCAGCGTGCTGTACCTGCGCGTCGAACAGCCGCCAACGGCGTTGACGGTGCAACTGCGCGACGGCCGTTGCCGCATCGCCAAACCGACTCTGGCGCTCGACGCGTCGCCCGGCGTTTGCCGCTAATACAGGATAACCGAACCTATGATCAGGCTGATTTTTTTGCTGCTGCTGTCCGGGCTGTTCAGCGGCTATAGCTATGCCACCTGTTTTGGCAAAGGGATCTCATTTGCACCGGCTTTGAATGTCGATCTCTCCGATAAGCTGAATGCCAACACCCCGGTGTGGGAGGAGCAATACAGCACCCAATATGTCGGCACTTTCGACTGCAGTTCTTCAAAGAGCAAATTTACCTATACGCTCAAGCTGTCGCCCGATAATAAGAATGCGGCTATTTTTGGTTTTAACAACGGCACGCAGTGGATACGCGCGCAAATCGTCAATAAGATTGGCGATCGTGAACTGTCAAAGCGCGGCGAACATTCCGCCGCCGAGTTAAATACGCCGATGACCGTGCGCTACTCATTAGAATCGAAGCCCAAAAATGGCCGTGTGGTGCCGGGGGATACGCTGATGCTGGATGACGCGCTGATGGTCTCGGACATTACCGGCATAAAGATATGGGAATTGCCGATTTGGCTGTTGCAGCAAGTCGGGAAAATACTCAGTTGGCTCCTGACCGGCAACTGGCCTTATGACGAACGCGATATGTACGGCCAGCCGATGAACATCAAATACGCGCCCAAAACCACCACCTGCCGTTTCGACAACGCCGGCCTGACGGTCAGATTGCCGAAAATGGGCGTGGCGCAGGTGCTGAATAACAACCAACCCGGCTACACGCCGTTCTCGCTGAACATCAGCTGCCAGAACATGCAGCAGGAAGGCATCGCCGATCGCGCCGTCGAGATGTTCCTGTCCAGCAATAACCTGCTGGCCTCCGACGCCAGCGTGCTGACCAATGCCAACGCGGGCGGCGCGCAAGGGGTGGGGCTGCGCCTGGTCAAACGCGATATGCCGAGCTCGCCGGTGGTACTGTCGCCCTCCAATGTCGATCGCGGCAGCGCCACCTCATTGTTTCACGTCGCTGCCGGCGGCAGCCTGAACAGTCACTTTATCATCGGCATGGGCGCTTATTATTACCCTTATCAGCGCGATGGCGTGACGCAGGGTGAAATCAACACCTCGGCCACGCTGAACATTATTTATCCCTGATGAATGGGCGGGTGCAAAAAAACCGGCAGCCGCCGCTGCCGGGGTTGGTTATTGATAAGTCATCGCGCTGGCGTGCAGCTTGTTATTGCCTACGATCGCGATGATTTTGTAGTAACGGGCGCCAGCCTTGGCGGTTTTGTCCGCCAACATCTTTTCCGCATCGCTCAGATTCGCGGCACCGCTAACGGTAATCACCTGGCGCGGCGTCAGGGCGTCCGCCTGTTGACTATTGATTTGCGTTGCCGCGACTGTTGCGCCTGAAAAGACAAAAGCCCCTAGCAGCATCGTTTTCAACATGACGTTCTTCATGATGTTCTCCCCAAGCGCAATACGCTTGTTCTTTGCTATGGTTGAATCTTTTTGTTTCGTTATGCTAAAGGATAAGCAGCGAGGTGCCGGCGCGGTAGTGCCTGAAAGCGTAATGCATCGTTTCCAAACTGGAAACGATAAGGAGGGGGCATGCAGGATTTGAACGATCTTCAACTGTTTGCTTTGGTGGTGCGACATGGTGGTTTCGCCGCAGCCGAGCGGGCGAGCGGCGAAGCCAAATCCAAACTCAGCAAACGCGTGGCTCGTCTGGAGGCGAGTTACGGTGCGCGGTTAATCGAACGTTCGACGCGCAGTTTCCGCGTCACGGATATTGGCCGCGATGTGTATCGTCAGTGTGAGGCGATTATCGAGCGGTTGGAGGCGACCGATGCCATTGTCGCCCGTGCGCGCGACGAAGTGAGCGGCTGCCTGCGCATCAGTTCGCCGCCCGGTTTGATGCAGTATTATAATTCCCATCTGCTGTTGGGGTTTATGGCGCGTTACCCGGACGTGCGCGTACAACTGTTGATCCATGAGCGCCATGTGGATCTGATCAACGAAAAGATCGATGTGGCGTTTCGCATTACGAGTCATTTCGACCAGGATCAATCATTGATTAAACGCGATCTTGGCGTACGGCAACGTATTTTGGTCGCCGGCGCGCAGCTGGTGGAGAAAGCCGGCGGCTTGCCGCAGTCGTTCGAACAGCTGGCCAGCTTGCCGACGTTGTCGATGGGGGAGTGGCTGGATCGCGATCGATGGGAATTCGAGGATATTGCAGGCAATCAACGTACTTTCGTACACGTCCCCCGGCTGTGTTGCGGGGATTACAGCACGTTGCATAGTGCGGCGATTGCCGGGATGGGCGTCGCGTTTTTGCCGATCCATTTGTGTGCCAACGAATTGCGAACGGGTCAACTGCTGCGTCTGCTGCCACAGTGGCGTGCGCCGAGCAGCATTGTGCATCTGGTGTTCACCAGCGGCAAAGGCCTGTTGCCGCCGGTGCGGGCGTTTATCGATCACAGCGTCGCGGTATTCGCCGAAGCCAATCGCCGCCTCTCGATGATGCCGGTTGCCTAGCCGCCTGTCACTGCCCATCCGGGTGTTCGAAAATATGCGCGCCGGCTCCTTGCCGGCCCAATATATCGTTCGGGTTGCGCAGCGGGCAGTCGGCGAGCGACAGGCAGCCGCAGCCGATGCAGCTATCGAGATGGTCGCGCAGCACCGTCAGCCGTTGAATACGCTCATCCAGCGTTTTGCGCCAGGCGGAGGACAGCACTCCCCATTGTTCTGAGGTCAGCTTGCTGCCGATGGGGAAACGGCTCAGCGCGGCGCGGATCTCTTCCAGCGGAATGCCCGCGCGCTGTGCGATCTTGATCACCGCGATATAGCGCAATACCACCGACGGATAACGCCGCTGATTGCCGGCGTTGCGCGTCGCCTGAATCAGCCCTTTACTCTCGTAGAAGTGCAGCGCGGATATCGCCACGCCGCTGCGTTTCGCCACTTCCCCGACGGTCAATAGCCGATTGGCGTCAATCGGTTCATTTCTTGCCATTTTATCTTCCTCAACTTGACCTCAAGTTAACCTGAGGTTTTATAGTTCAGCCTGCCGGGCTTGGCAACCGGCATCTCTCGAGACCTGCCCCCGTCTTATTGGGGAGAAGGATGGCTTTGGCTGTAAAATCAGGAAGAAACCGTTATGCAACGCTTTATCAACACCGCTCTGGACAGTTATTGGCTTTGGCTGCTAGCACGTCTGTGCTTGATGGTGATTTTTATCTCGTCGGGGCTCGCCAAGCTGTTCGACATCGAAGGGAGCCTGGCGGAGATGCGCGCCGCCGGTTTGCATCCGGCCTGGCTGTTCAACCTGGCGTCGGCGGCGGTGCTGCTGACAGGTTCGGTATTGATCCTGCTGAACCGGTGGGTGTGGCTGGGCGCCGGCATGCTGTCGGTGTTTCTGATCCTGACTATCGCGATCGTCCACACCTTCTGGAATATGTCCGCTCCCAATATGCAGATTTCTCTCTACTTCGCGCTGGAACACATCACGGTGATCGGCGGGCTGTGGGTGACGGCCATCGCCAGCCGTTTGCGTCAACGTCTGGCCAACACGCGTGAGGCTGCATGATGAAACGATATCTCATTATTGCGGCGCTGCTGGCGGTACTCGTCGTCGCTGCGGTAGCGATGCGTTCCACCGCGCGTCAAAGCGAAGGCGCACCGGCCTATCCGCCGGTGAAAGTGGCGCTGGCGCCCGCACTGCGTGAACAGGCGGCGCGCAGCTACGCCGGCGTGGGCGAGCTGGAGGCGGCCAGCCAGGTGGAGGTGGCGGCGGAAACCAGCGGCCGCATCACGCGCATCCTGTTTGAATCCGGCCAAACGGTGCGGCAGGGGCAGTTGCTGGTGCAGCTCAACGATGCGGTCGAACAGGCTGAGCTGGTGCGTCTGCAGGCGCAATTGCGCAACGCCGATCTGCTGCTGGGGCGCATGCGAAAACTGATGAACCTCAACGCCACTGCGCGGCAACAGTTGGACGATGCGCTGGCCGAGCGGGATATGGCGCTTGGCGCGGTGCGGGAAACGCAGGCCAAAATTGCGCAGAAGGCGATCCGCGCGCCGTTTTCCGGCGTCATCGGCATTCGCCGCGTGCATGAAGGGCAATATCTTAACGCCGCCGAGGCGGTGGCGAACCTGGTGGACGCCGATACGCTGCGCGTCAACTTTTCGCTGGACGAACAAAGCAGCGCCGGGTTGGCGCCAGGCCAGGCGGTGTCGGTGCAGGTTGGGGCGTATCCCGATCGCGCTTTCCCCGCCGTCATTACCGCTATCGACCCGATGATCGGCAAATCCCGCACCGTGCAGGTGCAGGCGACGTTGACCAACCGTGAGGGATTGCTGAAGGCCGGCATGTACGCCGGCATTCGCGTCACGCAGCAGCAGCGCGTGGCGGTGCTGACGGTGCCGGAAACGGCGCTGACCTATACGGCGTACGGCGATACCGTGTTTCTGGCCCAGCAGGGTGAAAAGGGCATGACGGTCAAGCGCGTTTCGGTCACCGTGGGTGAGCGCAACGACGGGCGCGTCGAGATCGTCAATGGCCTGCAGGAAGGCGATCGGGTGGTGACTTCGGGCCAGCTCAAGCTGAGCGACGGCATGGCGGCCGAGCCGGTGGCGCAGGATACCCTGAACGCCGCCCAGGCCGGTTCCTGAGGAGAGACCGATGACATTTACCGATCTGTTCGTGCGCCGGCCGGTGCTGGCGCTGGTGGTCAGCACCCTGATCCTGCTGTTCGGCGCGCTGGCGCTCAGCAAGTTGCCGATTCGCCAATACCCGCTGCTGGAAAACTCGACCATCACCATCAGCACTGAATATCCCGGCGCGTCGTCCGAGCTGATGCAGGGCTTTGTCACGCAGCCGATCGCCCAGGCGGTATCCTCCGTTGAGGGCGTTGACTACCTTTCTTCCTCTTCGGTGCAGGGGCGCAGCGTGGTGACGGTGCGCATGGCGCTGAACCGCGATTCGACCCAGGCGCTGACCGAAGTGATGGCCAAGGTCAATCAGGTGCGCTACAAGCTGCCGGAGCAGGCTTACGATCCGGTGATTGAACGTTCCGCCGGTGAGGCCACCGCCGTGGCCTATGTCGGCTTTTCCAGTAAAACGCTGTCCACGCCGGCGCTGAGCGAATACCTGACGCGGGTGGTGGAGCCGATGTTCACCACCATCGACGGCGTCGCCAAGGTGGAAGTGTTCGGCGGGCAAAAAATGGCGATGCGCCTGTGGCTGGACAGCGATCGGCTGGCCGGCCGCGGCCTGACCGCCGCCGACGTGGCCGACGCGGTGCGGCGCAACAACTACCAGGCGGCGCCGGGCAAGGTGAAAGGGCAGTATGTGGTTGCCAACGTGCGGGTGAATACCGATCTCACCAGCGTTGAGGAATTTCGCAATCTGGTGGTGCGCAACGACGGCAATGGCCTGGTGCGTTTAAAAGACGTCGGCACTGTGGAGCTGGGCGCCGCGGCCACGGAAACCAGCGCCCTGATGGATGGCGAACCGGCGGTGTTCCTCGGCGTCTTCCCTACGCCGACCGGCAACCCGCTGGTGATCGTCGACGGCATTCGCCACCTGATGCCGGCGATCGACAAGATGCAGCCGCCGGGCGTGAAGATGGCGCTGGCGTTCGAAACCGCGCGCTTTATTCAGGCCTCGATCGATGAAGTGGTGCATACCCTGCTCGAAGCGCTGGTGATCGTGGTGGCGGTGATCTACCTGTGTCTGGGGTCGCTGCGCACCGTGTTGATCCCGGTGGTGACCATTCCGCTGTCGATCCTTGGCGCTGCCGGGCTGATGTTGGCCTTCGGCTTCAGCGTCAATTTGCTGACGTTGTTGGCGATGGTCCTGGCGATCGGCCTGGTGGTGGACGACGCCATCGTGGTGGTGGAGAACGTGCATCGTCATATCGAAGAGGGGAAAACGCCGCTGGCGGCGGCGATGATCGGCGCGCGCGAGGTGGCGGGGCCGGTGATCGCCATGACCCTGACGCTGGCGGCGGTCTATGCGCCGATCGGCCTGATGGGCGGGCTGACCGGCGCGCTGTTTCGCGAGTTTGCGTTGACGCTGGCCGGGGCGGTAGTGGTGTCCGGCGTGGTGGCGCTGACGCTGTCGCCGGTGATGAGCTCGCTCCTGCTGCCGGCCAAACAGAGCGAAGGGCGCGTGGCGCACGCCGCCGAGTGGTTCTTCGGCGGTCTGACGCGGCGCTATGCGCGCGCGCTGGATTTTTCGCTGCGCCACCGTTGGTTGACCGGCGCGCTGGCGTTGCTGGTGATGATCAGCCTGCCGCTATTGTACCTGATGCCGCAGCGCGAGCTGGCGCCGACCGAGGATCAGGCCATCGTACTGACCGCCATCAAGGCGCCGCAGCACGCCAACCTGAACTATGTCGAACGCTTTGCCTACAAGCTGGACGAGGTTTACAACCGCATGCCGGAAACCGAAAGCCGCTGGATCATCAACGGCAGCGACGGCACGGCGTCCGGCATCGGCGGCATCAACCTGACGCTGTGGCAGGCGCGCCAGCGCTCGGCGTCGGCGGTGCAGGCCGATCTGCAGCGGGCGGTGAACGACGTCGAAGGCACCAGCATTTTCGCCTTCCAGCTGCCCGCTTTACCGGGCTCCACCGGCGGGCTGCCGGTGCAGATGGTGCTGCGCACGCCGCAGGACTACCCGCAGCTGTATCGCACCCTGGAAGAGGTGAAGCAGAACGCCAGAAACAGCGGCCTGTTTATGGTGGTGGACAGCGATCTGGACTACAACAACCCGCTGGCGGAGGTGCATATCGATCGCGCCAAGGCCAACAGTCTGGGGATCCGCATGAGCGACATCGGCGAATCGCTGGCGGTGTTGGTGGGGGAAAACTACCTCAACCGCTTCGGCATGGACGGCCGCGCCTATGACGTGATCCCGCAGAGCCTGCGCGAACAGCGGCTGACGCCGCAGGCGCTGGCGCGACAGTACGTCCGCACGCAGGACAATACGCTGGTGCCGCTCTCCACCGTGGTGTCGGTGGACGTTAAGGTCGAGCCGAACAAGCTGATCCAGTTCAACCAGCAGAACGCCGCCACCCTGCAGGCCATTCCCGCGCCCGGCGTTTCGATGGGCGAAGCGGTGGCCTTCCTCGAACGGCAGGCCAATGCGCTGCCGGCCGAGTTTAGCCACGACTGGCAGGGGGATTCGCGCCAATATACCCAGGAAGGCAGCGCGCTGGCATTCGCGTTCCTGGCGGCGTTGGTGATCATCTATCTGGTGCTGGCGGCGCAGTACGAGAGCCTGAAAGATCCGCTGATCATCCTCATCACCGTGCCGCTGTCGATCTGCGGCGCCTTGCTGCCGCTGGCGCTGGGCTACGCCACGATGAACATCTATACCCAGGTCGGGCTGGTGACCCTGATCGGGCTGATCAGCAAGCACGGCATTTTGATGGTGGAGTTCGCCAACGAGTTGCAGATGCATCAGGGGCTGACGCGGCGCGCCGCGATTTTGCAGGCGGCGCAAATTCGCCTGCGGCCGGTGTTGATGACCACCGGGGCGATGGTGTTCGGCTTGATTCCGCTGCTGTTCGCCAGCGGCGCCGGCGCCGCCAGCCGCTTCGGCCTGGGGCTGGTGATCGTATCCGGCATGCTGGTGGGCACGCTGTTCACCCTGTTTGTGTTGCCGACGGTGTATACGCTGCTGGCGCGCGATCACGCGGTGGCGTCGCCCCGGCAGCGTGAACTGGCCGCGGCGCAAAAGGCGCTGGCGGAATAAACCGCCGGCGCCCGTATGAAAAATAAACCCGCCGCGGCGGGTTTTTTCGTCAGTTTTTGCAGCCCATCAATTCCGGCAGGACGCCGGGCTTGCTCTTCAGCGAGGCCTGCACGTCGTCCGGCAGACCGGCCCAGATGATCAGACCGGTGCGTTTCTCGATCTCGTCCACCGTCACGCGGAATTGGCAAAAATCGGCGCCCTTCGGCGTATTCTGATCGAACAGGAAAGCGGCATAGTGGTTCACCGCCGGGCTGTTGTTGATGAAAATCACTTTCCAGTAGGCGCTGGGGATGGTGTGCGCTTTCTGGGTGCCCGGCAGTTTGCCCATATCGCGCTCATACAGCGGCCCGGTCACGGTATAGACCGAGGAGATATCGGCGCGATCGATCAGCTTGCGTTCCTGATCTTCCAGCCGCGCCCAGGCGCCCTGGTTCAGATCGGACTTTTGCGGCGTGATGTTGGACAGGTAGTTCAGCGACTCCCAGTCGGAAACGCCCGCCAGCGAGGCCAGCGGCGCCTGATGACCGCGATCGACCTTCAACGCCGCATTGGCGCCGGTGTAATCGGCGGGCGCCAAAGTGTCCGCCGGGTTGAGCGCCGGATCGGTTTTCCAGTTGCGCGTCTTGCCGCTGGCCGGCGTGTCTTTGGTGATGTGATAGGCCACCCAGTTGGCGAACTTGGTGGTGCTGTTGTTGTTCAACGTATAAGCGTGACGCACGATCGATACGTTGCTGCTGCCGCCGGTCGGGCAGCCGACCGCGCAGTTGTCGATGGATTCGAGCGTGTCGGCCGACGCCTGCGCGGCGAACAGCAGGGCGGCCAGGGCCAACATCTTGTTGTTAAAACGCATATTCATATCCTCAATAAGTCAAAAAAACACTGTATATATTTACAGTGAATTAAACTTATCGCAGTGAAACGAATACAACAATGCAACACATTCATGTTGTGAATGTATCAGCGTTGGCAGAGCGGAACGGCGCCCTGTACGCCGTTCGGACTATCAAAAACGCCAAAACGCGCGTGAACAGAGGATCAACATCGGATAGATCTCGAGGCGGCCGAGCAGCATGGCGGCGCACATCAGCCATTTCGCCGCGTCGTTCAGCGTGCCGAAACCGGCGGCGGTTTCTCCGTACCCCAGCCCCATATTGTTGATGCAGGCGGCGACGGTGGCGAAAGCGGTGACCAGATCATAGCCCATCAAGTTCAGCAGCCAGATAAACAGACAGGTGAACAGTACGTAAAGGAAGAAGAAGCTCCAGACGGAGCGCAGCGTCCGATCCTGGATCGGCGCATTGCCGACCTTGATGGTGTACATGGCGTTGGGATGCACCAGCTGGTTGATCTCGAGCCGGCTTTGTTTGTACATGATCAGAAAGCGCAGCGCTTTAATGCCGCCGCAGGTGGAGCCGACGCAGCCGCCGAAGAAACTCGCCGCCAGCAGCAGCATGATGGTGTGGGACGGGATCCGGGTGTAATCGGCGATGGCCAGGCCGTTGTCGGTCATCATCGAACTGGTGAGGAAAAAGCCGTGCACGAAGGCGTCTTTGACGCCGTACATGCCCGAGCGGTACAGCTCGATACACACGATCGCCACGACGATGGCCAGAATCAACAGGAAAAAGCGCAGCTCGGGGCTGCGGTACAGCGGTTTCAGGCTGCGACGGCCGACGGCAATGAAATAGAGCGTGAAGTTCACCGCCGCCAGAATAGAGAAAATGCCGCCGACCATTTCCACCGCCGAACTGTCATAGTACCCCAGGCTTTCGTTGCGAGTGGAAAATCCGCCGAGCGACACGGTGGAAATGCCGTGGCACAGCGCATCGAACCACGGCATGCCCGCCAGACGAAAGGCGACGGTACAGGCCAACCCCAGCCCAAGGTAGATCAACCACAGGTTTTTCGAGGTATCGGCCAGGCGTGGCGTCAGGCGTTCCTCCTTGAACGGGCCGGGCATTTCCGACTGGTAAAGTTTGGCGCCGCCGATGCCCAGCAGCGGCAGCACGGCCACGGCCAACACGATAACCCCGAGGCCGCCGATAAAATTGAGCTGGGAACGGTAATAGAGGAACGATTTGGGCACGTTCGAGACGTCATTCAGCACCGAGGCGCCGGTGGTGGTGATGCCGGAGACCCCCTCAAACATCGCGTCGACCAGCCGGACGTTCAGCGTGTCATCCAACCACAGCGGCAGGGCGCTGATCGCGGAAAACAGCAGCCAAAACATCACGATGATCAGAAAACCGTCCTGGGTGCGCAGCTGCACTTTCGACTGCCGGGTGCTGAACCAGCCCAATCCGCCGAGCGTGGCGGCCACCACCAGGGTATAGAAAAATGAGAAGGCGCTTTTTTCTTTATACAACAGCCCCATCAGCAGGGGCGGGATCATTGAAAGGCTGTAAAGAAGGACCAAAAAGCTGCAAAGATGAATAACGACCAGGATCTGTTTGGTTCTGACCATACTGTTGCTCGGAATGCCTGCCGACAATGCGTCAATTTATTGAAGTGTATCAAGCATAAAGCAGGCGATATAAAAATAACGTAAAAATTCATATCGCCTAATAAGTATGGCGGGGGCGTTATTCCAGCAGGTCGTTGACCGTACGGCGCACATAGTGCGTCATCTGCGCCAGATCGTCCGGCGACACCGGGCCGCCGCCGGCGCGCACCACCTGCTGTTCGATCTGGGTAATCTCCTGCTCGACCTTGTTGGCGATCTGCACTTTGACTATTTTGTCCACCGAAGACAGCAGCACCTTCAAGACCACTTTCAGCGCGATGTTCTCGCAGAACGAGTCGTAGTGATGAACCGGCGGCGGCGGGGCCGGAGCCGGCTCGGGCGCGCGCGGAGCCAGAGCCTTGAAGCTGTCTACATTTTCAATAATAAGATCCATGTCTCTTATTAGTTCATCAAAATCTTTAGACACTGACTTATTCCCTTCGCTGTGCGCAAAAAACAGAACGCCCGTCCTCGGGCTGAAAGCGGATGAGCGACGGGCAGAACGAATTCGGGCCTGGCCTTCAGACGCTGAATGGCCGGGGGAGGGGCATTCTAACCTTGCGGCGGGTCGGCAACAAGATGGGGCCGTGCGAATGCGCGGCCCTTTGAATCACAGGCGCAGGAGGGGGCTTAACTTTTCAGCTTGGCGGTGATTTTTGCCACGTGCTCGCCCTGATAGCGGGCAATGGTCAGCTCTTCGTTGCTCGGCTGGCGCGAGCCGTCGGCGCCGGCGATGGTGGTGGCGCCATACGGGGTGCCGCCGCGCACCTGCGAAACGTCAAACAGCTCCGGCGTCGCATAGCCGATCGGCACGATGATGAAACCGTGATGCGCCAGCGTGGTCCAGGTGGAACTGATGGTGTGTTCCTGGCCGCCGCCGGTGCCGGTGGAGGAGAAGACGCTGCCTACCTTGCCGTACAGCGCGCCGGAAGCCCACAGACCGCCGGTCTGATCGAGGAAGGTGCGCATCTGCCCGGCCATATTGCCGAAGCGGGTCGGCGTGCCGAAGATAATGCCGTCATAGTCCGCCAACTCTTGCGGGGTGGCGACCGGCGCCTGTTGATGTTGTTTGCCCCCGGCTTTGGCGAAGGCCTCCGGCGTCATGGTTTCCGGCACGCGTTTAATCGTCACGTCCACGCCGTTAACCCGATTCGCGCCTTCGGCCACCGCCTGCGCCAGGCTTTCGATATGGCCGTACATTGAGTAATAAAGCACCAACACTTTCGTCATGTTCCGTACTCCCGCTCAGATGATTAACAAAAACCCTTGATAAGCATAGAAGCGAATGGCGAACTTGGTTTTGTCGGATGGCGGATTCAGGGCAAGCGCCGCAGCTTGTGGGCCAGCCGCTGTTCCTGCCAGCGTGCCGGCGCGGGCCGGCGGGCAGTCAGAAGGCGACGTTGCGGATAAAGCGCAGGGGGAGCTTGCCGTGGTTGGCGTAAGCGTAGCGTTGATCGCTGTTGAAGGTTTGTGCGGCGCCGGCGCTGAGCGTCAGCGTGCCTTGTTCCAGCTCCAGCGTCAGGGTACCGGCAATCACGTAGATCATTTCGCTCCAGCCTTCGGCGTCCGGGGCAGAGTCATAGCGCTCGCCCGGCATCAGCGTCCATTCCCACAGCTCGGCCCGTTGCCGCGCCGGCACGCTGGCAGCGAACAGCGCCTGGCTGCCCGGCTGCGCGCCTTGCCAGGCCAACTCGCCCACCAGATGGCTGCCGCGCGCTTCCGGCGCCTGGATCAGATCGGTGAAAGAAATCGCCAGGGCGGCGGCGATCTTGTCGAGCACCGCCAGGCTGACGTTGCGATCGCCGGCCTCGATGCCCGCCAGCATGCGGCGGCTGACGCCGGAAAGCTCGGCCAGCGCCATCTGGCTCAGGCCCGCCCGTTGGCGGTAGCCGCGCAGATTGCTGCTCAGGTATTGCAGCACCTTGGGGGGATCGGTTTTTGCGTTATGCGCCGTATTGCTCATCGCCGGACTTTATCTCATACTGGCAGGATCTGTGCATTATATTGCACTCAGCAGGAAGGGCAAGCCGGTGTCAGCAGCAAAAAAATCCTTTATTTCCGCCGTGGTTCCGCAAATTCGCTTGCCGGAAGCGGTGTTGATTTTCATCACCATGATCTGGGGCGGCACCTTTTTGGCGGTGCATCACGCGATGCAGGTCAGCGGGCCGTTCTTTTTCGTCGGCCTGCGTTTCGCCACCGCCACGCTGGCGCTGACGCTGTTTTCGCTGCGCGTGCTGCGCGGCCTGACCCGGTATGAACTGAAGGCGGGCATGCTGATCGGGCTGGCGATCATGTTCGGTTACAGCATGCAAACCGTCGGCCTGCAGACCATCACCAGCAGCCAATCGGCGTTTATCACCGCCATGTACGTGCCGATCGTGCCTCTGTTGCAATGGTTGGTGCTGGGGCGCTTCCCCGGCATCATGTCGTGGATCGGCATTCTGCTGGCCTTCACCGGCCTGATGCTGCTGGCGGCGCCGAGCAGCACCGACATGACGCTGAGCCTCGGTGAAATTCTGACGCTGGCCGGCACCCTGGGCATGGCGGCAGAGATCATTCTGATCGGCGCCTTCGCCGGCAAGGTCAATATCCGCCGAGTGACCATTGTGCAGCTGGCGACCGCCTCGCTGGCCTCCTTTTTGATGATGGCGCCGACCGGCGAGTCGCCGCCGCCGTATTCGGATTACCTGCTGTACAGCGCTATTGGGCTGGGGCTGGCCAGCGCCTTGATTCAGCTGACCATGAACTGGGCGCAGCGCAGCGTTTCGCCGACACGCGCCACGGTGATTTACGCCGGCGAACCGGTCTGGGCGGGCATCGTCGGGCGGTTGGCCGGCGAGCGTTTACCGGGCGTGGCGTTATTGGGGGGCGCGTTGATTGTAATCGGGGTGGTGGTCAGCGAGCTGCGCGTGCGGCGCAGGGATAAAGCGGCGGTGGCGACGGAAGCGGATTAGCGCAGAGACATAGAAAGCAGGAAGGGGCGGAGATATCCGCCCCTTTTGCATCACGCGGTTTTCTTCTTGCGCAGGAACACGTAAGACAGGCCGAGCACGATGAACCACAGCGGGGTGACGATCAGCGCCTGGCGGGTGTCTTCGCGCAGCGACAGCAGCACCAGCACGAACACGAAGAACGCCATGCACACCCAGCACATCAGTTTGCCGGCCGGCATCTTGTAGATCGATTTCTGGTGCAGCGCCGGGCGCTGTTTACGGTAGACCAGGTACGAGCACAGGATGATGGTCCAGACGAACATGAACAGAATCGCCGATACGGTGGTCACCAGGGTGAAGACCGTCATCACGTTCGGGATCAGGTAAATCAGCACCACGCCGCCCAGCAGGCAGATGCAGGAGAAGGTGAGGCCGTTGGCCGGCACCGCGCGCTTGGACAGGTTGGCGAACGATTTCGGCGCGTCGCCTTCCTGCGCCAGCCCGAACAGCATGCGGCTGGTGGAGAATACGCCGCTGTTGGCGGAAGAGGCGGCTGAGGTCAGCACCACAAAGTTGATCACGCTGGCCGCAGCCGGCAGGCCGATCAGCACGAACAGCTCAACAAACGGGCTCTTGTCCGGCACCACGGAGCTCCACGGCGTCACCGACATGATGACGATCAGGGCGAACACGTAGAACATGATGATGCGGATCGGAATCGAGTTGATGGCGCGCGGCAGCGATTTCTCCGGATCCTTGGTTTCCGCGGCGGTGGTGCCCACCAGCTCAATGCCGACGAAGGCGAATACCGCAATCTGGAAGCCGGCGAAGAAGCCGCTGATGCCTTTCGGGAACATGCCGCCGTCATTCCACAAATGGGTGAATGAGGCCACGGTGCCGGTCGGCGATTGGAACTGCATGGCGATCATCACCAACCCGGCGACGATCAGCCCGACAATGGCGACGATTTTGATCATCGCAAACCAGAACTCCATTTCACCGAACATTTTCACCGTCGCCAGGTTAAGGCCGAGCAGCAACAGCACGCACAGCAACGAAGCGATCCACTGCGACAGCTCGGGGAACCAGAACTGGGCGTAGGCGGTGATCGCCACGACGTCGGCGATGCCGGTGACCACCCAGCAGAACCAGTAGGTCCAGCCGGTGAAGAAACCGGCCCACGGGCCGAGCAGGTCCGCGGCGAAATCGCTGAACGATTTGTATTCCAGGTTGGACAGCAGTAGCTCGCCCATGGCGCGCATCACGAAGAACAGCATAAAGCCGATGATCATGTACACGAAGATGATCGAAGGGCCGGCCAGACTGATGGTTTTACCGGAGCCCATAAACAGACCGGTGCCGATGGCGCCGCCGATGGCGATCAGTTGAATATGTCGGTTAGTGAGGTTTCGCCGTAGATGATCTTCTGAAGCGGGCGTCGCGTCAGTCGCTATTTTAGAGTGATCTACCATCTGATGATGTCCTGTTTTACCTGTCATTAGTGAAGTCGCGAGCTCTGAAGTGGCTCTTTTTTATACATTTATCCGGTTGGTCCGGCTTTAGTAAGGTAGTGCAATAACGCCACCTTTGTGCAACATGTTTACAACATTTATACGCGGGATAAAAGTCGATCAATCTTTACACGGAGGAGGCAAATCGGACGTTCAGGGAGCGGAAGATTACTCTTCAAAACGTGGGATTAACAGACCTTATGCGGCTTATCTCGTTGATTAAACAAAGGGTTGTAAAATTCGCATGAGAAAAAGTAATGGGTGTAAGCGTTCGACAGCGGCGCCGGCGAGTAAGACAGTTTAGCGCGTTGAGTTGTTCGATCAGTCGCTAGAGCCGTTGACTTTTAATCAATGGGTCACAGGTTCGAACTCTGTACGACCCGCCAACCAAATCAGCGTGTTACGCTCGGACTTTTCTCTGTTTGTTTCCTCATTGCGCCGTTTTAAGCGCGCATTCTGCAAAAAAATTCGCATTTTTCGACTGATGTTCAGAAAGGTGATCTGGCGCAAACTGCGATGTTGCACCGCAGTTTATACGGCAAGAGAGGCTGTGCGCTGGCGCAACGTCGGCGCATGGGCCGAACATTTGCCCAAGAATCTTTCAGGTCAAGGTACGGGGAATATATGCGCAGCCGACATCAAGATCAGCGCCCAGGCGGTAGCCGAGAGCGCGGCGGTGGCATAGACGCGCCCCAGCGGCAGTTTCAGCATGCCGGCCATCAGCGGTACGGTATAGCGCATCACCGCCAAAAAACGCGAGGCGAACAGCAGCGGTAGCCCTCTCTTTTGCAAGGCGCGCTGGGCTTTGCGCAGCGGCGCGTGAAAGCGTGCCGGCAGCCGGCGGCCAAGATCGCGGCGGCATAGCAGCGCGCCACAGTGGAACGACAAGATCGATCCCAGCGCGGCGCCGAGGGCGATGGCCGCCCAAACGGCGCCGAGGGGCAGCGCGTGCTTGCCCGCAACGATGCCCATCAGCAGCGTGACCGAAGCGGGCGGCAGGATGGAGGAAACGAAGATCACGGATTTACCCAGCGCAAACAGGAAAATCAGCAGCAGCAACATCTCCGGCTCCGGACTGTATTTGGCGATAATGTGCGTCAATTCATCCATTTAACACCTGCGGGCGAGGGGACTGAGTGCCAGTGTCCCATCCGCAGGTTCAATAAGGGTTAAATAACGCGCCGCTATCCGGCAATCTCTGCGTCTTGCTTGCTCACCTCGGCGCGCCGGTTTCTGAGCGCCCACAACAGCGCGGCGCACAGCAGCGAGAAAGCGGCCAGCACCAGCGGCCCGGCATGCGGGCTGTGAAAACGCTGTTCCGCCTCGGTGCGGATCAGCGGGGCTAAAAAGCTGAACGCGGCGCCGAGCGTAGTGCAAAAGCCGATGCCGGCCGCCAGCGCCGGGCCGGTGAGCACCTGAGCGGGAAACGTCCAGAAAATCGGCTGTACCGCCAGGAAACTGACTGCGCAACAGCTCAGGGCGACGATAGCGAGCAAAGGGCCGGCATAGGAAGAGACCACCAACCCCAGCGCCGCCGCGATCATGCAGCCGACGGCGATCGGTAATCTTCTGGCGGTGTTTCTGTCGGCAAAGCGCGGCAGGAAATAGACGCCCAGCGCGGAGAACGCCCAGGGAATGGCGGCCACCAGCGAGGCTTTGAAGCCGAGATGGGTGCCCATCAGCGAGGCGACCTGCGACGGCAGGAAAAACATCAGGCCGTACACGCCGATTTGCAGGGTGCCGTAGATCAACGCCAGATGCCAAACTTTGCCGCTTCTCATCGCCGCTTTGACGCTGCTGGTTTCGGTCTGCTGCTGTTCGGCGGCCAACTGTGCCACCAGCGCCGCACGCTCTTCCTCGGTCAGAAAGCGGGCCTGCTGCGGGCTATCGTCGAGATAGAAAAAGGCGAAGACGCCGAGGGCGACGGCCGGCAGCCCCTCCAGCACGAACATCCAGAACCAGCCGGGTTTGCCCAGCACGCCGTGCATCTCCAGCAAGGCTCCCGACAGCGGCGAGCCGAGCGTCAGGGCCGCCGGCACGCCGAGCACGAAAATGCCAATGACCGAGGCGCGTACCTTATTGGGAAAATAGATCGACGCGAGCAGCAGGATGCCGGGGTAAAAGCCGGCTTCGGCGATCCCCAGCAGAAAGCGCAAGACGATAAACTGCTGTTCGTTGGTCACCAGCCCGGTACAGGCCGACAGCGCCCCCCACAGCGCGGTGGTGGCGCTGAGCCAGCGTTTGGCGCCCCAGCGGTTCATCAGCAGGTTGGCCGGGATGCCGAACAGCGCATAGGCGGCAAAAAATATCCCGGCGCCCAGGGCAAAGGCGGATTGCGACAGCGCGATATCGATGGCCATCGCGTCCTTGGCAAAGCCGACGTTAACCCTGTCGATAAAGGCGATGAAGTACATGGCGAACATCAAGGGCACCAGTCTGCGCCAGGTTTTGCGGATGGCGGCGTTGAGCGCTGGAGCGGCATAGGTGGCGTGATTCACTGGCGATAACCTCTCTTCTGAGAATGACAAACGTCGGTCACAGGACCGTCCTGATGCCGTTGCCCGCAACACGGCGGTAACCACGGATTTTTTCGTGAGCCTTAAAGGTCTAAAGGACTAATGGTCAGGCCTTTAGGGGCGAAAAAAGCGCCGCGTATCGAGTCGGCAGGTTGGTGCAGACATCACCACGGTGAATGGTGTGTTGCTTTCTTGTTAATTAAAAGTTCACACAGGGCTATGGCGCGTTCAAGCGCTTTGATCGCGATCTGTGTGCGCTATCACCGAATTGGCAACCCGGTGGTAGACCCGGAGAAAGGCGCTTTCATCTCGTGAGGGGGGGATATAAGGTGAAACGCGGCAAAACAAAATACAGGAGCGCTACATGCTGAAGGTCATCGCTGAAGATTTTATCCACCCGGAACACATTGCAACCGTTATGCCATGGTATCGCGAGCTGGTGGAGAAAACCCGGCAGGAACCTTTGTGCATCAGTTATGAGCTGTGTATCGACCAGCAGGATCCCGGGCATTTTATTTTTATCGAAAGCTGGCCGGATCGCGCCGCCCTGGATGCGCATTGCCAGACCGAGCATTTCACCCGACTGGTGCCGCAGATCAACCAGCATCAGCGCAAGCCTTGCACCTTCCTGTTTATGCAGGTATTTCCTGAAACAGGTGATAAATAGGCGAAAAAATCCCCGCAGGGGGCGGGGTCAATGGCTTCTCACTACTATCTTGTTGTGATTAAAAAATAGGCTGATAATGATTTTCATTCTCTAAGAATGCTCTTAAATAAATCAGCCTGGTGAATGATTCACCGTCGGCTTTTCGCTGACTGTTTTAATGGCGCGCAACATACGGCGGCGTATCAGCCCGCTGACCAGGCGAATCGCATACCAATAGGGGGTAAACCGCCGCCGGCTGGCGTCGTCGGGGCAGAAGATGCGCGTTTCCGTCACCAGGCGGCAGCGGCCGTCCGGCAGAGGGCTCACGACATAACCCAGCGCCAGTTTGGCGACGCCGGGCTTAACGAAGGCCAGAAAGCCCGCCCCGTCAGCGACCTGCTCCAGACCGTATTCAGCCTGCCAAAAGCGGCCGATCAGGCCATAGACCAACGCGCTGTCATCTTGCTCAAGCAGGCAAAAGTTATGCAGGCCAAACGGCGGCGGGCTGGGTTTATTGCGGGGCATCAGCCGCGCGGGCAATTCGCGCAGCGCTATCATGCTGCGGAAAAAACGGTCGTGCTTGGGATCGTAAGCGGCCACGGCCGCCAGGATCCGCGCCTGTGGCGCGGCGATGGCGATCGCATGCCGCTCCGAGAACTGGTATTGCCCAAGGTATTTATTCAGCAGCGTCATGCTTTGCATTCTCCCGCCATTCGCTTTGCAGCAGAGCGAAACCGAATTCGTCGCCCCACGCGCTTTTGAAAAACACGTTTTGCCGCCAATGGGCCTCGCGCCGAAAACCCAGTTTGCCGAACAGCGTGGCGGCGGCAAGATTACGCGCGTCCACCACCGCGGTAATACGGTGCTTCGCCAGCGGCCCGAACAGCAGGGCGATGACGGCGTTCAGCGCCTCGCGCGCCAGCCCTTGACGCTGGTGGCTGGGCGCGAAGGTCACGCCCAGTTCAGCCTGGCGCCCCTCATCGAAGAAATGCACCGCGATATCGCCGAGCAACGCGCCGTCCTCGCGGCGCTCGACCGCCAGTTGAAACCAGCTGTCGTCACGGTTGAATTCGAGCCGCCGTTGCCGTGCGAAAAAGGCCTGCGCATCGGCGGCGCTGTAGTCGCTCCAGCTTTGGTAGCGCGCCACGTCCGGGTGGCTGCGGTAGGCGGTAAAGTGGGGCAGATCGTCGGCGGTGAACGGGCGCAGGCGAAGTCTGGGGGTCTGCAGAGGCAAAAGGCGCATTGTTTTTCCTTATCAGCGCATTAGGGCTAACGGCAGTGTAGCCCAGCGCCAAGAGGCGGGCTGCGTAAAATGAGCGGTGGCGGAAAAGCGGGAAATGCCGGTTCAGGCGAACCGGCGGGAGAATTATCGGCGGGCGGCAGCCTGGCGCAGGCGCTCGACCGGGCCTTGTTGAAAAGCGAATGAGGGGGCTTCTTGCCGTGCCAGCCCCTGGCGCACGATGGCCTTCACCGTTTGGCTGGCGGCAAGATCTTTTGCGGCGATCTGTTCGGCGATGCGCAGCGCCTCTTCCCGGGCCGCCCCTCGCTGATACGGGAAATGGCGCCGTGTGACAGCGCCTCCCGTGCGCCGACGGTTCTGCCGGTCAGCAGCCAGTCGAGTGCGACATAGGGGGAAATGCGCGCCGGCAAGCGCGCGCATCCACCTTGTGCGGCGACTAACCCGAGCCCGGTTTCGGGGAAACTGAAGCGCGCGTTCTGGCCGGCGACGATCAGATCGCACGCCAGCGCCAGCTCAAAGCCGCCTCCGTACGCGATGCCGTCAACGGCGGCGATGATCACCTTGACGATCTGCGCATGGATCAGCCCGCCAAACCCCTCCGGCGTGACGATGGGCAGTTCGCCCTGACGGAAGGCGTCGACATCCATGCCGGCGGAAAATACCGCCGGTTGACCGGCCAGAACGATCGCGCGCACCGAGTCATCGTTATCCGCCTGCCGCAGGTAAGTGCGGATCAGCTCGGCCATCTGCAGGTTGATGGCGTTCTTTTTTTCCGGCCGATTGAGGGTGATGACCGCAACCTGCTCGCCATGGCGCTCATAAAGCACCGGAAGGGCTTTACTCATTGCCGGTCTCTCCCCGGAAAAACAGCAGTGTCAGCAGCAGGGCGATGGCGCCGAGCGGCAGCGAAAACAGCGGCAGGTAATAGGCCGGCAGCGCGTAGAGCGTCAGGCCGCCCAGCATGCCGCCCGCCGCGATGCCGGCGTACAGCACCGAGCTGTTGAGCGACACGGTCAGCGCGCCAAAGCGTTTCGACAGCGACAACAGGTGATGCTGGATCGGCACCAGGTACATCCAGCCGGTGATGCCCCAGACCAGGAAGATGGCCAGCACCCACCAGGGGGAAGTGACATAAAAGGCCAGCAGAAACAGGGACAGCGTCTGGATCGCCACGGAAAACAGCAGCACGAACTTGCTGCCGAGGGCATCGGTTAACGCGCCGGAGACAAAGTTGCCGATCACCGCGCCAATGCCGAACACCAGCAGCGCGAGGGGCAGGATCGCCTGCGGGCCGAACTGGGTGTTTTTCAGCAATACGCTGACGTAGCTATAGACGATGTGTTCCGAGCAAACGGCGAAAAAGGTGATCAGCAGCGTGGTCAGCACCGCCTTTTGCCGCAGCGGGGCGAGCCGCTCTTTCAGCGAATGTTTGCCCGGCGGCGCGATGGCGCGCAGCGCCAACGACAGGCCCAGCAGCGCAATCGCCCCCAGCAGGGCGATGAACAGGAAGATTTCACGCCAGCCGATCAGTTTGGCGAGAAAAGTACCGAACGGAATGCCGAGCGCAATAGCCAACGTCATGCCGCCATAGACGATGGAAATGGCCAGGCCGCGGCGTTTTTCCGCCACCAGCCCCACCGCGGCGGCGGCGGCCTGCGGCGTATAACAGGCTGCTCCCAATGCGGCCAGCACTCTGCCGAGCGAGATCTGCAGGTAGCTGGTGGCCCAGGCGCAGGCCAGGTTGCCGGCGATGAACAGCACCAGCGCCAGCTGCAGGATATGCTTGCGGTTGACGTTGCCCAGCAGCCAGGCGGTCAGCGGCGCGAACAGCATATAAGCCAGTGCGAATACCGATATCAACTGCCCCGCTTGCGCGGGGCTGACGGCAAAGGTGTCGGAAATGTCGCTGAGCACGCCGGCGACGATAAAGGCGTCGGTGCCGATGGCGAACGTGCCGGTCGCCATCAGACAGAGCGTGACCAGATGGCCGTTATAATCCGCTAACGTCATCCCGCCCTCCGCAGATCGTTCGCCGCCCAGACCCGCCCCAGCGCGGCCAGGAACGTCTCCACGTCGGCATGGGAGTGCGCCGAGGTCGGCGTCACCCGCAGCCGCTCGCTGCCTGCGGGCACCGTCGGCGCATTGACCGGTTGCACGTAAATATCATGCTCATCGAGCAGCACTTTGCTGATGTGTTTGTTGCGGTGCGGATCGCCGACCCGCAGCGGCAGGATATGGCTGTCGGCCGACACCAGCGGGATGCCGGCGGAGCGCAGGCCGGTTTTCAGGTGATCGACGATCGCCAGCAGGTGCTTGCGCTGGGTGTCATGCTCGAGGTTGTATTTAAAACTGGCCAGCGCGGCGGCCACCACCGGCGCCGGCGACGAGGTGCTGAAGACGAATGCCGGAGCCCAGCTGCGCACCGCCTCCACCACCGAGCGGGGCGCGGCGATATAACCGCCCGCCGCGCCGTAAGATTTGCCGAACCCGCCCTGAATAATGGTGATTTTATCCAGCAGGCCCAGCTGTTCGGCGTAGCCCAGCCCCCGTTCTCCATAGACGCCGGCGGAGTGGATCTCGTCGAGATAGGTCAGCGCCTGATATTGCTCCGCCAGCGCCACGATCTGCGCCAGCGGGGCGAAGTCACCGTCCATGGAATACAGCGACTCGAAGGCGATCAGCTTTGGCCGCGCCGGATCGGCGGCCTGCAGCAGTTCGGCAAGGTGTGCCACGTCGTTGTGGCGGAAGATCTTTTTCTCCGCTTTGCTGTAGCGGATACCGTAAATCATCGAGGCGTGATTCAGCTCGTCGGAGAACACGATCAGATCGGGAATGGCGTCGCACAGGGTGGACAAGGTGGCGTCGTTGGCGCCGAAACCGGTGGTGAACAGCAGCGCCGACTCTTTGCCGTAGGCGCTGGCCAACAGCGTTTCCAGCTCACTGTGGTAGACCGAGGTGCCGGAAATGCTGCGGGCGCCGCAGGTGCCCAGCCCGACCCGGTTAACCGCTTCGGTGGTGGCTAGCAGCACTTTAGGGTGGTGGCTCATCGCCAGATAGTCGTTCGAGCACCAGACGTTGAGGCGGCGCTCACCGTGGTGCCCGTGGCTGGTGGCCCAGGGTTTGTCCTGCACGCCGCGTTCAAGGTTGAGGAACTCGCGAAAACGCCCCTGTTTTTTGGTTTCCGCCAGCTTTTCTTCAAGAATGTTCAGTACGCTCATCGTATGTTCCTTGTGTTAAACGGCTTTAAGGTTTAATGACAGCCCCTGACCGACGCCGACGCACATCGTCACCAATGCGTTGCCGGCCTGCCGATCGCGTAGTTCCAGCGCCGCCGACAGCACCAGGCGCGCGCCGGACATCCCCAGCGGGTGACCGAGCGCGATGGCGCCGCCGTTCGGGTTGACCCGCGCGTCGTGGGCGTCGATGCGCCAGTGTTTCAGCGCCGCCAGAACCTGTGAGGCGAAGGCTTCGTTAATCTCGATGATGTCGAAGTCGTTCAAGGTGAACCCACCGCGCTGCAGCAAGCGCTCGGTGGAGGCGATCGGCCCCAGCCCCATCAGCGCCGGTTCAACGCCGGCGGCCGCGCTGTCGCCGATCTCCGCCAGCGGCTGCCACCCCTGGCGTTTCACGTAGCGCCCGGAAGCCAGCAGCAGCGCGGCGGCGCCGTCGTTGATGCCGGAAGCGTTGCCCGCCGTGACCGAACCGCCGGCGGAGAACGCCGGTTTCAGCGCCTGCAGCTGCTGCAGCGTGCTGAGGCGCGGGAACTCATCCTGCGCGAATGTACGCGTGGTCTTGCGATCCGCCGGCACGTCCACGGGCGTGATTTCCCGCGCCAATCGACCGCTGTCGATCGCCCGGCGGGCCTTTTGCTGTGAGGCCAGCGCGAACAGATCCTGTTCCTCGCGCGAGATGTGCTGCCGTTGGGCCACGTTTTCCGCCGTGATGCCGAGCGGATCGCTGCCGTAGCGCTCCGCCAGCCGCGGGTTAACAAAGCGCCATCCCAGCGTGGTGTCGTACAGCTTCACCCCCTTGTCGAACGGCGTGTCGCCCTTGCTCAGCACATAGGGCGCGCGGCTCATGCTTTCCACGCCGCCGGCCAGAATCAGTTCGCTAAGGCCGCTGCGGATTTTCGCCGCGGCGTAGATCACCGCATCCAACCCAGAGGCGCAAAGGCGGTTGAGGGTGATGGCCGGCACCGACGGATCCAGCCCGGAAAGCAGCGCCACCATGCGGGCGACGTTGCGGTTGTCCTCGCCGGCCTGGTTGGCGCAGCCCAGCACCACTTCGTCCAGCTTCGCTTCCGCCGCCGGATTGCGCTGCAGCAGACTGCGAATGATCGTTGCCGCCATGTCGTCGGGGCGGGTATGCGCCAGGCTGCCGCCATAGGCGCCAATCGCCGTGCGCGTGCCGTCGATCAGATAAACGCCGTCATCGTTAATGCTCATCATGGATCCTTAAGGCGTGGTCGTCAGCGCCGGTTGCGCGGCGTGTAGAAGGGTGTAATGCGGCGCATAGCGTGCCGCGTGCAGCAGCTGCGCCAGGTTGCTCAGCGTCGTCCTGACGTTTTTCTCCCCCAGGCTATCGAGCCAGCCGAAAATGCCGTCGGCGTAGTTAACGCCGGCGACGGCGGCGACATCGATGTCTTCCCGGCTGCAGACGCCGCTTTCCACCATGATCACCGACTCGTTGATCAGGCTGCTGAGGACGCGGGCGACGATCAGCGCCGGGGAGTCCTTGATAAATTCAACCTGCGGGATTGCCGTGTGCAGCAGGCGTAAAAACAGCGCCTTATTGGCCGCAGAGGCGTGGCGGTTGTGCGCTGCCACCAGATACGCCGTGTCGGCGTAGTTCAGGGCGACATCGACCACAAAGGCATCCGCCGCCGTCAGCTCCGCCAACTGGCTCGCCGTGCGGCCATCGGTGACGCTGACGGTGAAAGCCTCATTGATCTGGACGGCCGGCCCCAGGCCCGGTAAGGCCGGCCGTTGCTCCACGCGCAGCCGTGGCCACTGAAGCGCGGCCCGCTGTTGCAACAGGGTAAAAAAAGGGTGTTCGCCGTAAACGCGCAGCGTCTCGACGTCTGCATCGGTGGCGGCCGTTACCGGTAAGGCGTTTTCTTCGGCGGCAAAATAGGAGCGGCCGTTCTTTTTCCCCAACAGACCGGCATCGACCAGCGAACGCTGCAGATGGCCGGGGGTATAGCGCGGATCGTATTGCATGTCCTGCCAGATTTGCCGGCTGACCTGATAGTTGATGTCCTGGCCGATAAAATCGGTCAGCTCGAGCGGCCCCATGCGAAAGTGCCCGCCGGCCTTGAGGGCGCGGTCGATCTGCGGGGCGCGCGCCACGTGTTCTTCCAACAGGCGGAACCCTTCCAGGTAGTAGGGGCGGGCCATGCGGTTGACGATAAACCCCGGCGTGGCCTGGCAGACGACATCGCGTTTCCCCAACGCGGCCACCAGCTGACGGCAACGTTCGGTGGTGGCGCGTGCGGTAAAGTAGGCCGGGATGATTTCAATCAGTTTCATCAGCGGCGCGGGATTGAAAAAGTGCAAACCGATAAACCGCTCGCTGTGCGTCACCGCGGTTGCCAGCTTGTTAAGCGACAGTGAGGAGGTATTGGTGGCGATCAGCGTGTCGGGCTTGACCGCCGCGGCGATGGCCGCCAGCACCTCAAGTTTGGTTTGCTCTTGCTCGGCGATGGTTTCTATCACCAGATCGCTGTCGGCGATAGTCTCAAACACCGAGGTGAACACCAGATTGGCCAGCACTGCGCCTTTATCCTGCAGCGCGATCTTGCCCTGTTCGACTTTCTTGTTCAGGTCTTGCGCGATATATTCGCGAGCCTGATTGAGGGTATTGCCGTTGCGATTATAAAGCACCGTGCGAATGCCTTTTTGCGCGAAAAGATAAGCGATGCCTCTGCCCATCGTTCCCGCGCCGATAATCGCAGCCGATTGAATTGCCGCATTACTTTCTGCCATAGAAAATCCCCGTCACTGTATGCCATGCGAAATTCGCAAATGCTTATTATCTCTTTGGATTTACGGCGGCACCGGGTGCCTGTCTGGAAAGTAATTGGCGGTGCCTTGGCTGTCTAACGGTAGAAATGACAGGTTTACGCGCCGAGGATATTATGCTATTCGCGTAGTTTTCCTGTGCGGCGCAATAAAAAGGCTTATTTTAAGGGGAATAGCTGTTTTCGTTATAGCGTTGGTATTTTTTATTATATGAAACGGCTACTGACGCCGGACGGCGATATTCTATAGTGAGTCTGACCTATCGATAAATCGGCATCGCTATCTGGAGAACCTGCGTTATGGATACCCGCACTCAACGGCTCATGGCGGAGGTGATTGGCAGCCTGGCCGATCGCGAACGTTTTCTGACGCAGCTGGGGCCCTGCGCTGAGGCGTTGGGGTTTGATTATTTCTCCTACATCGTGTTTTCCTGTTATCCGGCCAGCCGCCCCAAGATGCTGATCGAAGGGAATTTTTCAGCGAACTATCTCGAAGATTATCGGCGGCAGCGGGTGTATTTGCAGGATCCGGTTATTGAGCGCGCTCACCATTCCACGCTGCAGTTTCAGTGGGACGAAAGCTTTTATCACGAGCGGCCGCTGCTTTGGCGGCATATGGCGCAGTTCGGCCTGTGCGCCGGTTGGTCGCAGTCGGTCAAGGATTGCTATGGCCGGCTGGGGATCCTGACGTTTGCCGGCAAAGCGCTACCCGAGCAAACGCCGCAAGCGCGGGCGGCAAATGAAACCTTCTTCCTTTGGCTGGCGCAAACCGCCCATAAAACGCTGCGTGAAGCCTTGATCTCGGTGAACGACGACGCGATAAAAGATGTGCTGACGCTGCGCGAAAAAGACATCCTACGCTGGTGCAGCGAAGGGAAAACGGCGGAAGAGATCGCGCTGTTGATGGGGGTGAGCGAGCGCACGATCAATTTCCATATCGGCAACTCGATTAAAAAACTTTCTGTCGCTAATAAGACCGCCGCCACCGCCAAAGCGGTTTATTTGCAGCTGATTTAATCTTGAGTAATAAATAATTAAGTCCCTATCCGTTATCGGCGTGATGTTTATATTTTGTTAAATTAAGAACTGTCCTTATTCAGTATTTACCCCCCGATCACAAAAGCGTGATAAAGCGATTCACCGCCGCCGTGCGCGGCAGTATTCTGTAGGCACCCGGTTTACATAGAAAGGACGTGATATGTACAAGACTATTTTAGTGCCGATCGATATTGAAGAGGATCTGTTGACCGAGCATGCGCTGAAGCATGTGGAATATTTGGCGAAGCTGTCCGGCGCTAAAGTGCATTTCTTCCATGCGCTACCGGATGCCTCGGCGTTTGTTACTGCCTATTCGTTCGGTCTCAAGGAGTTTGAGAATCAGGCGGAAGTGAAGGCGGTGGATAAACTGAAGAAAATCATGTCGGAAATCGATCTGCCGTTGGATCGCCTCAATTACACCGTCAGCTTCGGCTCTGCACGCGATCAGGTGTTGGAACTGGCGGAAGAGATCGACGCCGATCTGATCATCATCGGTTCGCGTCGCCCGAGCGTGAAAACCTATCTGCTGGGATCTAACGCCGCCGCTATCGTTCGCCATGCCAATATTTCGGTAATGGTGGTCAGATAATCCGTCTTAAGCCCACCGTTTTCGGGCGCGTTCTGCGGTTGCCGGCCGGCAGCAGAGCGTGCCTGGCGCTTTATTGCCATCTCAGCCTGAGCTGCTACGATTTTAGCTGACGTTTTTATGCCAACCGGGCCACCGGCTTTGCGCATATTCTTCATTTCAGCCAGAAGAGGGGCAGCTATGCCATTAGAAGTCGATGGGATTATCAGAGGCGATCGGGGCAGTGAACCGAGCCGTTGGCAGCATGCGTCAACCAAGCCGCTTATTACGCTGACCTGGCATCACACCATTCCCTGGAACTGTTTGCGTAATGTCTGGAATGGTCTGGTGGCGGGGCAGCATTGGGACGCGCTGGATGAGTTTATGAACCTGATCGGTGTGCCAAACCGCGCCGAGGTGCTCAAACAGATCAAAAATAAAAATCTGCAGGATCGCGATGGATTACACACTCTGGTGACCTGGCAAGGATGGAATATCGTCGAGGGGCCAGGTAACGAATATCGCGCGCAGGGGGACGATCCCGGCGAAAACTTCGACGGTTGGTCGGGTAAGGGAATGAGCACTAATCAGCAAGCGACGCTGCAGCAGGTCAACGTGTTGTATCAGGTGATGGCGCCGTTGGGAAGCCGGGCGCTGGATGCCGCCAGACAGGCGCCGCCCATTACCGCTGAGGAAGCGGGCGTCTTGCAACGGACGATTAAGCAGACCCGCCCAACGTTGCGAGGAAAGGAACCGATCCGGTGGCAAGAAGATATGTGGCATCAGGTGCAGCCGGGTAAAGAGGCGAAACACTTTGCCCGCTGGGATACCAAACCGGTGTGGCGCAAGCGCCTGCACAGCGATCTGGCTCAGGCAGGATAAGCCTTTCCCCGCGCCGGGTTGCCGGCGCGGGGCATTAACCCGGCGCTAATCGCACAGCGCCACTATTTCGTCGTACAACGTCCTGGGGATTTCCACGCCGTATTGCTCGCTCTGGCGCCGCTGCCGATAACGGCGTTCGCCGGGGATGCGTGCGCCTTGCGCCTGCATATCGGCAAACATCGCCTCTGCTCCGGCGAAATATTTCGCCTTATCCGCACCGAGAAAACGCTCGGGATCCAACGCGATGATCAGCTCACCGCCGTAAGGCGACGAACCGGTGCCGTCGTCATAGGCCAGCGATTCCTTGCTGGTCATATCGCCGATCAGCGGCCCGGCCAACAATTCCACCATCGCTGCCAGCGCCGAGCCCTTATGCCCGCCGAAGGTCAGCATTGCCCCCTCCAGCACGCTGGCGGCATCGGTGGACGGATTGCCCGCCTTATCAATGCCCCAGCCTTCAGGCAGCGGGGTGCCGGCGCGGCGATGCAGTTCGATTTCGCCGCGCGCCGCCGCGCTGGTGGCCATGTCGAACAAAAACGGCGGCCGATCCGCACGCGGCCAGCCAAAGGCGATGGGGTTGGTGCCGAACAGCGGTCGCGAACCGCCGGCCGGCGTCACCCACGCGTGGCTGGGCGTGCAGGCCAAGGCCACCAACCCCTGTTCGGTCAGCGGTTCGATGTCGGCCCACAGCGCGGAGAAATGCACGCAGCGGTTGATCGCCAGCGCGGCGATGCCATTGGCGCGCACCTTCTCGATAAAGACCGGCAGAGCGGTGCGGTAGGCCAGCAGGGAAAACGCGCCGCCGGCGTCGGCGCGCAAGATGGCCGGCGCCAGGTCGAACAACCTGGGCATCGCATCGGCAGAAACCTTGCCTGCCCGCAGCGATCGCACGCAGCCCAACAGCCGGTATAGCCCGTGAGAAGCGCAGCCGTCGCGTTCGCCCTGGGTGACATTTTGCGCCACCGCCTCGGCATGCGCCTGATTGAAACCGTTGCTGCGCAGCGTACGCAACGCCAATTGATAAGCCTGTTCCAGCGACAGCACGTGCATGGATGTCATTTCGATGTCCTCCCCGAGTTCATTCTTCTTCATCGCCGATAAAATTGGCCTGGGGTAAACAGGTATAGGCGCCCCAGTAGTAAATCGCCAGCGCAATCACCGCCATGGTGAGGGTGTCCCACGGGTGGGCAATAGCGCCGATGCCGCCAAAGCTGCTGAGATAGGAAAGCCCGATCACCAGCGCATAGAAGACGATCAGCCACAGCGAGGACCAAATTTGCTGCCGGAGGCTAACGGCATGGGTCGGCACCTGATTCTTGAACAGGATGTAGATGAAGAACATCAGGATCTGCAAGCCGAGCAGCCAGGAGACGGTGTCCCAGCCGGACCAGAAGACGATCAGCGCCGAAATGATAAACGACAGCGGGCCGAGCACGCAGAAACCGCGCACCCGGAACGGACGCGGCATATCGGGCGCATTGCGCCGCAGCCCGGCGGCGGTGACCGGGGCGATGGCGTAGCTCAGCACCAGGGCGGCGGATACCACGCCGATCAGCTTTTCCCACGACGGGAACGGCAGCGTCCAGAATACCGAGAGAGCGAAGGTCAACCACAGCGCCGGGCGGGGGATGCCGGAGTCGCCATCCACCCGGGTGAACAGTTTGAAGAAGGTGCCGGCGCGCGCCCAACCGTAGATCACGCGAGGCGTGGCGTTCATATAGATGTTGCCGGTGCCGCTTGGCGAAACGATCGCGTCGCTGACCACCAGAAACGCCAGCCATCCCATGCCGAGCGTGATGGCGATGTCGCGGAACGGCAGGGAGAACTGTTGGCTGATGCCGGCCCAGCCGCCGCTCAGCATCTCGCTGGGGATACTGCCGAGAAACGCTATCTGCAGCAGCACATAGATGATGGTGGACAGCACCACCGACAGGATCAGCGCGATGGGAATGGTGCGCTGCGGCCGTTGCACCTCGCTGGCGACCGAAATGATCGGCGTCAGGCCGAGGTAGGCAAAGATGATGCCGCCGGCGGAAATGGCGGCCTCAACGCCGGCGGAACCGAAGGGGGCAAAGCCCTGGCTGTGCAGGTTTTCCGGTTTGAAAAAGCTGAACAACACCACGATCACCAGCAGCGGCACCAGAAACTTCAGCACGCTAATCAGGTTATTGGATTTAGCGAAAGTTTTGACGCTGTAATAGTTGAGCGCGAAGAAAAAGCACAGCAGCGCCAACTGCACCAGCCAGCCGACCGGCGTCGGGTCGCCGGAACCCGGCTGGCTGAGGAACGGGAACCAGGCGGCGGCGTACTGCCGGGCGGCGACGACTTCGATGGCAATCAGGCTGGAGAAGGCGATCAGCGTGATAAACCCCAGCAGATAACCCATCAGTTCGCCGTGCGAGAACACCGGATAGCGAATGATGCCACCGGCGCGCGGCAGGGCGGCGCCCAGCTCGCAGTAGACGATGCCGAGCAGCAGCACCGCCAGGCCGCCGATCAGCCAGGAATAGATGCCGGCCGGGCCGGCGATGGAGGAGACATGGCTGGCGGCGAACAGCCAACCGGAGCCGAAGATGGCGCCCAGACCGATGAACGTCAGATCGGTGAGCGTAAGCTGCTTCTTGAATTTGCCTTGGGTTGTCATGGTATTACCCTTTTGTTATTGAGTGGCAGGCAGATGCGGCCGGGCTAATTTTGGGCAGGTGAAACCAGGGGATCTCGGGTGTAAACGCCGTTCACCAGCCGCAGTAGGTTGAGCGGGTTGGCGTCCTGCAGCGCCGGCGGCAACAGCGCTGCGGGGGTGTTTTGCAAACAGACCGGCCGCAGGAAACGCTCGATGGCCAGCGTGCCGACCGAGGTGCCGCGCGCGTCGCTGGTGGCCGGATAAGGGCCGCCGTGCACCATGGCGTCGCACACTTCCACCCCGGTCGGATACCCGTTGAACAGCACCCGACCGGCTTTGCGCGCCAACAGGGTCGTCAGCCCGGCGGCCATCGCGAGATCGTCGTCGTCCGCCAGCAGCGTGGCGGTCAACTGGCCTTGCAATGCCGCCAGCGCCGCATGCAGCTGCGCTTCGTCATCCATCGCCACCAAGATGCTGACCGGGCCGAAGACCTCTTGTTGCAGCAGCGGGTCGGCCTGCAGCAGCAGCGCCCCCTCCGCCTGATAAAGCTGCGCCGCCGCGCGAAGAGCGGGCGTTTCGCTACGGCCTGCCAGACGCCGCATACCCGGGTGGGCATCGAGGGCCGCCAGCCCGTGACGGTAGTGCTCCAGCGTGCCGGCATTCAGCATCGGCTGCGGCTCGGCGGCGTTGACCAGGGCGCTCATCGTTTCGGTCAGCCGATCGAAGGCGGCGCCGCACAGCGCGACGATCACGCCGGGCTTGGTGCAGAACTGACCGCAGCCGAGCGTGAAGGAAGAGACCAATTCCTGTGCGATGAGCTGCTCGCGCCGCGCCAGCGCCTTGGGCAGGATCACTACCGGGTTGATGCTCGACATTTCGGCGAAGACCGGGATAGGTTGAGGGCGTTGCGTCGCCAGATCGAAGAGCGCCCGGCCGCCTTGCAGCGAGCCGGTGAATCCCACTGCCTGAATCGCCGGGTGTTGTACCAAATCGGCCCCCACGCGGTTGCCGAAGATCATGTTGAAGACGCCAGCGGGCATCCCGGTGCGTTCCCGTGCGCGCTCGATCGCCTGAGCGGTCAGCTCCGCGGTGATCATATGGCCGCTGTGCGCTTTGAACACGATCGGGCAGCCGGCGGCGAGCGCGGCGGCGGTATCGCCGCCCGCGGTGGAAAACGCCAGCGGGAAGTTGCTGGCGCCGAAGACCGCCACCGGGCCGAGCGCCGTACGGTATTGACGCAGATCGGGGCGCGGCAGGGGGGAACGCTGCGGCAGCGCGCAGTCGATGCGCACGCCCTCGACGTCGCCGCGCCGCAGCAGCGTGGCGAACAGCCGCATCTGGCCGCTGGTTCTGGCACGTTCGCCGCTCAACCGCGCCTGGGGCAAGGCCGTTTCCTGCATGGCGAAGGCGAAGAAAACATCATCCAACGCGTCTAACTCCTCGGCGATGGCGTCGAGAAAGTTAGCGCGTTGTTCCGCGCTGAGCTGCGAATAGGGCGCAAAAGCCGCGGCGGCGGCTTCGGCGGCGGCGGCGGTTTCTGCCGCCGTGGCCTGGTGGAAGCGGTAACCGGTCGGCTGACCGTCGTCGGCGCGCAGGCTGAGCAGCGCCGCTTCCCCTTCGGCGCGGCGCTGGCCGCCGATAAATTGTTGGCCGCTGATGGCGGCATAGCGAGCGTTGGGCATCGGTTCCCCCGGTAGAGAAAGCATGACGCCCGGCATGGCCGGGCGGTGAAGGCGTTACAGGCCGACGTTCGGCAGCGCCGGGCGAGTGGCCAGCGCTTTATCGATCATGGCGTTGATCTCGCTGAGCGTTTCCCCCTGCAGCGCCAGGCGCGGCGGACGAGTGACGGCGCTGCCGCGGCCGACTCGCTGCTCGCAAAGCTTGATGCACTGCACCAGGTCAGGGCGGGCATCGAGGTGCAGCAGCGGCATGAACCAGCGGTACAGCGCCAAGGCTTCCTCATAGCGTTTTTCCTTCGCCAGCCGGAACAGGGTTTCCCCTTCGCGCGGGAAGGCATTGGACATGCCGGAGATCCAGCCTTGCGCGCCGACGGCGATGCTTTCCAGCACCACATCGTCCAACCCGGCGAACAGCACGAAGCGATCGCCGACTTCGTTGCGCAGATCGATAAAGCGGCGGGTGTCGCCCGACGAGTCTTTGAAGCACACGATGTTCTCGCAGTCGACCAGCGAGGTCAGGATGTCGGGCGTGACGTCATTTTTGTAAATAGGAGGGTTGTTGTAGACCATGATCGGCAGATCGGTCGCGCCGGCGACGCTGCGGAAATGCGCGGCGGTTTCGTGCGGCTTGGCGGAGTAGACCAGCGCCGGCATCACCATAATCCCGTCGACGCCGGCCTTTTGCGCTTCACGCGCCATATTCTGCGCGAAGGCGGTGGTGAACTCGGCGATGCCGGCGATCACCGGCACTTTACCGTCGGCGGCGTCTCTCGCCACTTCGATCACCGCCAGCTTTTCCTGCACCGTCATTGAGGTATTTTCACCGACGGTGCCGCACACCACCAGGCCGGAGACACCGTCGCGCACCAGGTTTTTGATCACCGTATGAGTGGCGTCGAGATCCAGAGAGAAATCGTTGCGGAACTGGGTCGTCACCGCCGGGAATACGCCGCTCCAGCTTATGGCTTTATGGCTCATCGTGTTTGTCCTGTCGTCCGTAAGTGTTAATGAAAAGTGAATCTTTGGTAAGGCTCACCGACAGATTGACCGGTATTGCGCAGGGAGGCTTGACGCTTTTCGCCGATTGCCGCGACGAAATTGGCACAATGCCGGCGGAACGCGGGCGTGAAAAATCCGGGCGCCGGCGCACCGTGAAAAGAGGGGGGTAACCAGATAAATCAGCGCGTTAAGCGGAAAGCGTCAGGCGGAAATCGCGCGGCGTGGAGCCGGTCATCGCTTTGAACTGACGGCTGAAGGCGCTGTGATCGGTGTAGCCGCACTGCAGCGCGATGTCGGTGATCGGCAGATCGCCGGCCAGCAGTTCAGTGGCCTTTTCCAGCCGCACTTTATGGATCATCTGGCGCGGGGTGAGGTGGAAGATACGTTTGCAGTAGCGTTCGATCTGCGCCACCGACAACCCGGTCAGCGCCGTCAGCTCCTCAAGCGCGATCGGCCGGGCATAGTGGCGGCGGATGTGTACGTCGATCGCCGCCAGCCGTTGGTAGGCCGGGTGATTGGCCCTGGCCTCCTGCAGATCGTGAGAAATACCCGCCATACCGATGATTTTTCCCTGTGCATCATACAGCGCTAGCTTTTGCGTCAGGCACCAGCCGGTTTCTCGGCCGTTGTACAGGTGCATTTCCAGCTGATCCTGGATCAGCACGCCGTGGCGCAATACCCGCAGATCCTGCTCGGTATAGCCGGATCCGAGCTGAGCGGGAAAAACGTCGGCGGAGGTTTTGCCCAGCAGCGGCGTGACGGTTTTGAAACCGCAGCGCCTGGCCAGCGTCAGGTTGGCCAGCAGGTAGCGGGCCTGGGCGTCTTTGATAAAGAACACCACGTTGGGGATCGCGTTCAGCAACGGCGCGATCAGCGCCAGCGTATTCAGCAGATCGCGCAGGTTGTTCGGGCGCTGCTGCGCCAGCCCGTCGCACAGGCGCGACAGATGTTCGACGGCAAAAACGTCCTCCTGCTCCGGCAGCCCCACGAGTGAAGGCGGCGAGAGAGAAACCGGAGGCTGATAGTCTGAAGTGGATCTCATAGCAGTCCCTTTTCGGTCGTTAGCCGGGAAAACAGGCGGGTCAGGTTGATGTCTTCGCATCAATATTAACTTTTCTGTAACGAATCAAGCGCTATTTCCGGCCACCTGCCAAATATGCGGATTGCCGCATACTTTTGCCGGACGGCGCGTGGCGGTTGCTTGAAAACTGCGGCGTTTCTCGTCATGCGGAGATTTAGCATGAAAGTAACTCCATGATAAATAAGTTATTGTTATGGCATTCGTTAATATCATGCCCGCAACGCGTCAGGCCTGACTTTTGTCACTATGCTGATTTCTTCATTCGCCGCGCCGAAACGCATCAAGCCGTTAAGCCCACATTCGTTCAGGCTAACGCCATTGGTAACATCTCATTAACTCAGGAGACGCCGATGGCACTTTCTGCGCATATCACCGCTTTGCGGGCGATCGATTCTCATACCGGCGGAGAGCCGACCCGCCTGATCGTGGAAGGTTTTCCCGATCTCGGCGTGGGCAGCATGGCGGAACGGCGGGCGCGCTTCGCGCAACATTATGATGATTGGCGCTGCGCGGTGATGCTCGAACCGCGCGGCAATGACGTGCTGGTGGGGGCGTTGCTGTGCCGACCCTGCTCGCCACAGGCCACCGCCGGGGTGATCTTCTTTAACAACAGCGGCTATCTGGGCATGTGCGGGCACGGCACTATCGGGCTGATCGCTTCGCTGGCGCACCTGGGGCGCATCCACGCCGGGCGCCATCTGATAGAAACCCCGGTCGGCCCGGTAAACGCCACGCTGCACGAGGACGGCAGCGTAACGGTAGAGAACGTGGCGGCTTATCGTTACCGCCGCCAGGTGCGGCTTGAGGTGGCGGGTTACGGGCCGGTGACCGGTGACATCGCCTGGGGCGGCAACTGGTTCTTCCTGATCGGCGAGTCGCCGTTGTCCATCGATAAACAAAATCTGGAGGCGTTGACCGCGTTCACCTGGGCGGTGCGGCAGACGTTGGAACAGGCGGGCATTCACGGTGAAGACGGCGGAGCGATAGACCATATCGAACTGTTCGGTGACGATCCGCAGGCCGACAGCCGCAGCTTCGTGCTGTGCCCCGGTAAAGCCTATGATCGTTCCCCGTGCGGCACCGGCACCAGCGCCAAACTGGCGTGTCTGGCGGCGGACGGCAAACTGCCGCCGGACACGCAGTGGCGGCAGGCCAGCGTGATCGGCAGCGAATTCCAGGCCTATTATCGTTGGAACGGCGATCGCATTGCCCCCTTTATTCGCGGGCAGGCCTACGTGTGCGCCGATAGCCAGCTGCTGCTCGACGAACGCGATCCCTTCGTCTGGGGAATACGCTGATGGGCGCCGAGCGGGGAGCCGATGTCATCGTGGTCGGCGCCGGCATCATCGGCGCCGCCTGCGCCTGGTGGTTGGCGCGGGAAGGCTATCGCGTCTCGGTGGTGGACGATCGCCGCGCCGGCGCCACCGCCGCCGGCATGGGGCATCTGGTGTGCATGGACGATAATCCGGCCGAGCTGGCGTTGAGCGCTTATTCGCTGCGGTTATGGCGTGAAGTGACGGGGCGCATGCCGCAAGCGTGTGCCTGGCGTGGCTGCGGAACGCTATGGCTGGCGGATAAAGCGGATGAAATGGCCATCGCTGAGCAAAAGCGGGGGCGGCTGGCGGAGCAGGGCGTGGCCGCGGAATTGCTGACGGCGGAACAGATCGCCGCCATGGAGCCGATGCTGCGGCACGGCCTGGCCGGTGGGCTGCGGGTGCCGGGCGACGGCATTCTGTATGCGCCGCTCGCGGCTCGCTGGCTGTTGGCCGACGGTGGTGCGGCAATCGACGTGGTGCACGGCGAAGCGGCAGCGCTGGAAGAGGGCGCCGTGCGGCTGACGGACGGCAGGCGCCTGGCCGCGCCGGTGGTGCTCCTGGCCTGCGGCCTTGGGGCCAATGGCCTATTGCCGCAGACTTTGCTGTACGCCAAAAAGGGCCATCTGGCGATCACCGATCGCTACCCGCCGCGGGTGCGGCATCAACTGGTGGAGTTGGGGTATGGGGCCAGCGCGCATGCCAGCGACGGCACGTCGGTGGCATTCAATGTGCAGGCACGGCCCACCGGGCAATGGCTGATCGGTTCTTCTCGCCAGTTCGGCGCCGTCGATTCGGCGTTGGACATGCCGCTGTTGGCGGCGATGCTTGCGCGTGCGCAGCATTTCTTGCCCGCACTGGCGCAGATGAACATCATTCGCTGCTGGACCGGGCTGCGCGCCGCCTCCGCCGACGGGCTGCCGCTGTTGGGCGCGCATCCACGGCATTCCTGGCTGTGGCTGGCACTGGGGCACGAGGGATTGGGCGTCACGACCGCCCTCGGCAGCGCTGCGCTGATCGCTGCGCAGATCGGCCGGCAAACGCCGGAGATTGACGATTCCCCGTATTTGGCGGCGCGGGCGTTTGCCGCCGAGGAGCTGCCTGTATGAATGAAAGACAAAACACGATCACGTTGAGCATCGATGGCGAGCACCGGCGGGTGCCGGTTGGTCTCAGCGTTGCTGCGGCGCTCAGCCTGTGCGGCGACGATCGTTGTCGGTTGTCTGTTTCACATCAACCGCGCGCTCCCTTTTGCGGCATGGGCGTTTGTCAGGAGTGCCGGGTGACCATTAACGGTCTGCGTCGCCTGGCGTGCCAAACGCTGTGCCAAGCCGGCATGCGCATTGAGAGGAGCGATGATGAGTAACTTAGACTGTGAGGTGCTGATCGTCGGTGCCGGGCCGGCCGGCATGGCGGCGGCGCTGGCCGCGGCGGAAAGCGGTGGCCAGGTGCGAATGATTGATGATAATCCGCATCCCGGCGGGCAAATTTGGCGCGATGGGCCACAAGTGGTTTTGCCTGAAACGGCGAACCGCTATCGGCAGGCGGTGGCGACGAAGGAAAATATTGCGCTGCAGCCCGGTTGCAAGCTGGTGGCGCAGTGTGGCGCTAACCGATTGGCATATGAAGACGCCGAAGGCTGCGGCGTGATTCGCTATCAAAAGCTGATTCTATGCAATGGCGCGCGTGAACTTCTGTTGCCGTTCCCAGGCTGGACGCTGCCGGGGGTGACCGGCGCCGGTGGTCTACAGGCGCAAATCAAGCAAGGGCTGGCTATCCGCGGCGAACGAGTGGCGATAGCCGGCAGCGGGCCGCTGCTGTTGGCGGTGGCGAACAGCGTGAAACAGGCCGGAGGCGAGGTGGTGCTGGTGGCTGAGCAGGCGCCGCTTTGGCGGTTGGCGGCGTTCGCCGGCGGCCTGTGGCGTTGGCCAGGCAAGCTGCGTCAGGCGCTTTCTCTGATGCCGCATCGTTACCGTGCCGGTAGCCGGGTGCAGGCGGCGTTGGGGCAAGAACGTTTAACCGCGGTGCGCGTCAATAACGGCGGGCGGGAAAGAACGATCGCCTGCGACAGGTTGGCCTGCGGTTTTGGTCTGGTGGCGAACATTGAGTTGGCGATGCTGCTGGGGTGTCGGATAGAACACGACGCCGTAGCGGTGGATCATTGGCAGCAAACCAGCCAAGTGCAAATTTTTGCTGCCGGGGAATGTACCGGCATCGGCGGCAGTGAATTGGCGCTCACCGAGGGCGCCATTGCCGGTTATGCTGCCACCGGGCAACGGGAAAAGGCGGATCGCCTGGCGGCGCAGCGGCGGCGATGGCAGCGTTTCGCCACGGCGGCGGCCAGTGCCTTCGCTCTCGATGAGCGTTTGGATTCGCTGGCCAAACCACAAACGCTGCTGTGCCGCTGTGAAGACGTCATGCTGGAACAGATGCGTCATCAGCCGGATTGGCACACGGCCAAGCTGGGCAGCCGCTGTGGCATGGGGGCATGTCAGGGTAAAGTCTGTGCGACGGCGGCGAGGCAGCTTTTTGGCTGGCCTTTGCCGCCGCCGCGTGTGCCTTTAACGCCGGTCAGAGCGGAAACGTTGGTTGCGCTGGGGCTGCTTGGCGATGACGACGACGGCTGAATGGGTTAGCGGGCATTCCGCACCCGGCAAACGCCGCTATATCACCATTGCGGCCAATAGTAGGTTTTCTCTCGCCAGCCTTTGCCGTACATGCAGGCTTCGATGGTGGCGTCTCGTGCGGACTGATTACGATCGGTTTGCACTGTTTTAATCGACGGTTCCTTGTCATAGCGGTATCCCGATGGACAGTCTTTCTTATTTTTCTCGCAAGGAATGTATTTGTTTTCGTAGCTGAACTCCACGTCCCGCACCACGTCCGGCGGAAAACGTTCGTAGCCGCGACTGCGGCATTCGGCATATTCGGCATTTCGGGTACTCTCAACCGCGCCGGGCCTTTCCCATTGGGTGCAGGCGGTCAACATCAATAACGGCAAGGCAATCAAACAACGGCAATTCTTCATGGTGTCCCTAACTCTTTCTCTATCCTGAGGCTCGCTGACTAGGAATGTTCCTAACCGGTGAGGTAGGGAAGTGTAATAAACTGGCGCAATAATTGGAAATGATAATGGTTATTGTTTAGGTATGATTGAGGAAGTGCCGCTTTGAGAGAGGATGTGGTGCATTGAGTGAAGTCTGTAGGAAGCGGCGACCTCATGGCGAGGGTAGGCCGATGTGGCGCTGGTTTTATTCATTCTCTTTTTGCCGCAAGGATCCGAGCATCATTGCATCGTTATGAGTAGAGAAATAATATGCAGGCTAAGCATGTTCTTAGCTGGTTTGAATATTATCTTTATTTAGGATATTTACCCATGCCAAGGATTTAATTCTCGGTATTAATACCCTATTTTTTTATTTCTGTTTTTTTAATGGGGTTTTATTTTCGGATTTTATCCAGAAGAGAATTTTTAGTTACAGGGAATTCATTTGCATTTTAATTTTGGATTTTTTAAATTCAGTTCAGAGGAAGGATAACCGTTCGCGACAGCTACAAAAAAGGAGTTTATTTTGTCAGGGATAAAGAAAACGCCTGAAAGTCATGACGGTTTACCTGCACCATCAGAGGATTATGATACTTTTAAGCACCTCTCCGATGTTGGCTCCGTGTTGGGATATGGGCGAACTCGCTTTTATCAGTGGTGCCGTAGCCGCGGATTCCTAACTCCGATGAACGTTCCGTCTCATGAAATGATCGCCCTGGGATATATGGTGGCGGTGTTATCAGAGACCGGCCATACCCGGGTTTACGTCACGCAGGATGGTTTCAGTTACGTCAGTGGCGCTTTTGCTGCAGATATCCAACGTGGCATGATCAAGTTTTAAATCTGCAAGAATCGCCTTTATTTCAATGGCTTTAATGCAGAATCTTCTTATCCCTGCAGGTTCGTGGGAGGAGTGGGAAGTTATCCGATTTTTTCGTCTCTGCGGTATGAATGCTACTGGAGACAGCTATTCTCTTGTTACGATAAGCATTATTTTCTTCAGGAGCCAAGGATGAAGCATTACGCCGCGTTGTTATTTGCCTCTGCACTGTTGACGGGATGTGCGACCCAAGCCGTGCCGCCGCAACAGGCTGAGTTGCCCCCCCCAAGCCGTCTGATGCTCTATCAGAATATCCCGGATACGCCTTACGCCACGGTGGTGGTGGTGCGCGACAGCGGAATGCTGGCGGGCAGCTGCCGCACCGGCGTCTATGTGAATGGGGAGTTTGCCGCTTCGCTGGAGGCGAAAGAAAAAGCAGAGTTTCGCGTGCCGCCAGGCAATGTTTCGGTCAGTATCGGGCAAGATATGATCGAGAATCACCTGTGTATTTGGCGTGAGACCGGCGGCAGTATACCGATGACGCTACGCGCCGGTGAAAGCCGCTATCTGCGTATCGCCGGCGATCGGCAGCGTGGCTTTGTTTTGCAGGCGGGGCGACCGTAATCTGCCCTGGCAAGGGCGTTAACGCCCTTGCCACCATCCCCACAGCGTAATGAGTAGCCACGCTGCCGCAATCCAGCACAATACCGCCGCCCCCAGAGCCAACGACAGCCGCAAACTGTTGATCAGGAAATACAGCGAGATCAAATACACCAGGTAGGGCAGCACCGCCCACATGCCAAAAATCAGCGTGGTTTTCAGCGCCGCAATGGAACGCTCGTTGCCGACAATGTAATGCGCAATCAGGGCGAAAGTGGGAAAGAGCGGGACTAAACCGGCGATATAATAGTTGCGCGTTTTGGCCAATAGGCCGATCAGAACCACGACCAGCGCGCCGATCAGCGCTTTGACAAGGATGGCCATAACGGTCTCGGGTGTGGGGGAAAGTCAACACACTGCCCGAAAGCACGTGCAAGATCAATGGGGTGTGGCGTAGCGCGGTGAAAAGCAGACCCACAAGAAGTGCGGGTCTGGGACGCAACGCTTACTGACGGTAAGCGTGCTTGATTTGCTGAATGCTGTTCTTGAAGATTTCCGCCTGGGTAGGATCTTCAATCTGGGCGATGAAACGTTCCATGTTGATGATGACTTTCCCGGCGTCGGCCTGGCCGATCGACTTCAAGATCAGCGTCAGCGTAGCTTTGAGGCAGGCAACCTCGGTCGCCAAGATTTCCGGGTTTGCAGACGTAGTGAAATCAACGTTGCTCATTTTCTCTCCTGATTTTTTGAGGCCGTAGCCTGATACAAGCTGCTTTGGCACACCACGCGCGGGCTAAACGTTGCCCCGCGCGCAGCGGCGAATTTAACTGGGCGCGGAGTATAGCATAGCATGCGTCCGTCATCTGCACCGGGCTTGCTCCGGTCATGCGGGTGGGCAACGTTCGCTCATTGCCATGCTGAATCATCCGCTGTCGGCCAGTTATTTCGAGGTGGTTAACAAGTATTTGTCCGGCACGTTATTGTTGAACAATGGGGGGGATTATAATTATTTGGGCGGGGAACACCGATTTTACCGGCGTTTGCCGAGAATAATAGTTCGAACGCGGCTTGCCAAACCCACGTTGGCGGCGGATTTTGTTACGCCTTTAAATATCAAATGATTACAAACAGCCAACGGCCGTGTTAATATTATGCATGTCGCGATTGCTTACACAGATTTCTCACGCGCAACATGATTGCCGCGCTATCCTGTGTTTGGTGCAGCGCCGCGCAATTATTTTCGTCGTCCGATCTTTTCCAACGTGACGATTTATCGGCGGCATAGACGGCTAAAATTGAAAAATCAGCTCTGCTCCGCAAAGTTATTCGAAAGTATGTATTAATCTGTGTTCATTCTTGTCTGAAAAACAAGTAATATCTCTGGCGAAAACAGAGGCCGATTGCGTTACTCCCTTTTTTTGGAGATTTTTCCTTGATTAGCGTTCTTCTTGTTGATGACCACGAACTGGTGCGCGCAGGGATACGACGCATTCTTGAAGATATCAAAGGTATAAAAGTTGTCGGTGAGGCTCAGTGCGGTGAAGACGCCGTAAAATGGTGCCGTGGCAACGCTGTCGATATCGTGCTGATGGACATGAATATGCCGGGCATTGGCGGGCTGGAAGCCACGCGCAAGATTGTGCGTTATGCACCCGACGTCAAAGTCATCATGTTGACCATCCATACTGAAAATCCTTTGCCCGCGAAGGTGATGCAGGCGGGTGCCGCCGGTTACCTGAGCAAGGGCGCCGCGCCGCAGGAAGTGATTAACGCCTTGCGTTCCGTGCATGCGGGGCAGCGCTATATCGCGTCTGATATCGCCCAGCAGATGGCCCTGAGTCAGCTGGAGCCGCAGGCTGAAACGCCGTTCAGCTGCCTGTCTGAACGCGAGTTACAGATCATGTTGATGATCACCAAAGGCAAAAAGGTGAATGAGATCTCGGAGCAACTGAGTCTCAGCCCGAAAACGGTGAACAGCTACCGTTACCGCATGTTCAGCAAACTGAATATCAGCGGCGACGTCGAATTGACTCACCTGGCCATCCGACATGGATTGTTCAATGCGGAGACGTTGTTAAGCAGTGAATGACCGTTTTGATGCCAAAGCCTTCCTGAGTACCGTCACTAGCCAGCCCGGCGTCTACCGTATGTACGACGCCACGGGTACGGTGATCTACGTCGGTAAAGCCAAAGACCTGAAAAAGCGTCTCGCCAGCTATTTTCGGCAGCAGGTCAGTAGCCGTAAAACCGAGACGCTGGTTAAAAATATCGCGCAAATAGACGTAACGGTTACCCACACCGAAACGGAAGCGCTGCTGTTGGAACATAACTACATTAAATTGTACCAACCGCGATATAATGTTCTTTTGCGAGACGATAAATCTTACCCGCTGATTTTTCTCAGTGCGGATACCCATCCCCGTTTGGCGGTGCATCGCGGCGCCAAACACGCCAAGGGCGAATATTTCGGGCCTTTTCCCAACTCTTACGCCGTACGCGAAACGCTGGCGCTGCTGCAGAAGCTGTTCCCGATCCGCCAGTGCGAAAACAGCGTATATCGCAACCGGTCGCGCCCGTGCCTGCAGTATCAGATCGGCCGCTGTCTGGGGCCTTGTGTTGCCGGCCTGGTGAGCGAAGAAGAATACCGGCAGCAGGTGGACTACGTACGGCTGTTTCTTTCGGGCAAAGATCAGCAGGTATTGCACCAGCTGATTGCGCGTATGGAAGAAGCCAGCAAACTGCTTAATTTCGAAGAGGCGGCGCGCATTCGCGATCAAATTCAGGCCGTGCGCCGCGTCACTGAGCGGCAGTTCGTGTCGGGCGACAGCGACGATCTGGACGTGATCGGCGTGGCGTTCGATGCCGGTATGGCGTGCCTGCACGTGCTGTTCATCCGTCAGGGCAAGGTGCTGGGCAGCCGCAGTTATTTCCCTAAAGTGCCGGGCGGCACGGATATGGGCGAAGTGGTGCAGACCTTTGTCGGTCAGTTCTATCTGCAGGGCAGCCAAGCGCGCACGCTGCCCGGTGAGATCCTGCTGGATTTCAGCCTGCCGGAAAAAGACCTGCTCGCGGAGTCGCTCTCCGAGTTGGCGGGGCGCAAGATCCAAATTCAAAGCAAACCGCGCGGCGACCGCGCCCGTTATCTGAAGCTGGCGCGTACCAACGCGGCAACGGCGTTGACCACCAAGCTTTCGCAACAGTCGACTATTCATCAGCGGCTGGCGGAATTGGCCAAGGTGCTGAATCTGACGGAAATCAACCGCATGGAGTGCTTTGATATCAGCCACACTATGGGCGAACAGACCGTGGCTTCGTGCGTGGTGTTCGACGGTAACGGCCCGGTGCGAGCGGAGTATCGGCGCTACAATATCAGCGGCATCACTCCCGGCGATGACTACGCGGCGATGACGCAGGTGCTGAAGCGCCGTTACGGCAAGGCGCTGGAAGAGAAAAAGATCCCGGATGTCATCTTTATCGACGGCGGTAAAGGGCAGCTCGGCATGGCGATCGACGTCTTCAAATCGCTGAACGTCACCTGGGACAAGAATAAGCCGCTGCTGATTGGCATCGCCAAAGGCGCCGATCGCAAGGCCGGATTGGAAACGTTGTTCTTCGTGCCGGAAGGCGAGGGGATTTCGCTGCCGCCGGATTCGCCGGCGCTGCATGTGATCCAACACATCCGCGACGATTCGCACAATCATGCGATTACCGGCCACCGGCAGAGAAGGGCGAAAGTCAGAAATACCAGCGCATTGGAGCTGATTGAAGGCGTAGGGCCGAAACGGCGCCAGGTGCTGTTGAAGTATATGGGCGGACTGCAACCTTTGTTGAACGCCAGCGTGGAGGAAATTGCAAAAGTGCCGGGTATTTCACAAGCATTGGCAGAAAAGATCTACAATGCATTGAAACACTGAGGGCAATGTAGCAACATACTCTTAATTTCCACTCTAGCCAGATAGTTACCGTAGCATTATGCAATTGAATATACCGACTTGGCTTACCCTGTTTCGCGTAGTTCTGATCCCATTCTTTGTGCTGGCGTTTTATCTGCCGTTCAACTGGGCTCCGATGGTTTGCGCCGTTATCTTTGTGTTCGCCGCCGTCACCGACTGGTTTGACGGCTTTCTGGCACGCCGCTGGAAACAAACGACGCGCTTCGGGGCGTTTTTGGATCCGGTCGCAGACAAAGTGATGGTGGCGGTGGCGCTGGTGCTGGTGGCGGAGCACTACCACAGCTGGTGGATCACGCTGCCGGCGGCCACCATGATCGCCCGTGAAATCATCATTTCGTCGCTGCGCGAGTGGATGGCGGAAATTGGCAAGCGCAGCAGCGTGGCGGTATCCTGGATCGGCAAAGTGAAAACCATGGCGCAGATGATGTCGCTGGTGGGTTTGCTGTGGCGGCCGGATCGCTCCGTAGAGTATGTGGCGATTGGCTTGCTGTATATCGCGGCGGTGCTGACTTTCTGGTCGATGTTCCAATATTTGAAAGCGGCGCGCAACGATCTGCTGGAACCGTGATCGATACGCTGCAAAAATCGGCAAACGATCGTGATGAGCCAACAATTTTATTGACTCATCACGTCAGGCAAGTAGAATGCATCGCATCAGACGACAACGATGAATTGCCGAAAGATAGCAAATAAATCAGTCAGTTCTGGTAATGCGGGAATAGCTCAGTTGGTAGAGCGCAACCTTGCCAAGGTTGAGGTCGCGAGTTCGAGCCTCGTTTCCCGCTCCAAACATTATCCTGTTGAATCCCCGTGATTCGGCAGGTAAGCGAAAAGGGGCTTCGGCCACTTTTTCGTTTTCTATTCCTTTGCCGTCCGGTGAAACCCTTCTTCATCCTGCTACCTCGATTATTGCCACTATATCTCCTGTCGTTTTCATACCCCAGGATGCATCCGTTGCATGGTGCAATCAGGCACATTTGATTGGGCGCCGTACGGTGTACAATCTGAAGTCAGTTTCCAGCCTTGCAGTTGCGTTGGCCGTTCGGGGCAGCGGCACCGGAGATTCATGATAATGTTATGCCTGATATCCCATCACCATAAGCAAGTGAAAAGCCGCAGAGGGCGCGGGTAAGCGATTCCTGCTGAGAAAAAAGATCCGATTTGCCCGTGAATCCCTGAACCGATGCATATAAAATCAACATTCCGCTTGCCTTTCCGTTGGCATTGTGAACAGTGCGCCCACAAAATAAGCAGTTGAAAGCGTTAGAGAACTTTTTGCTATTTCGGGGGGTTGCCAAGGTGGGGGGTTTAGTCCATAATGCAGTCCATCGATTCGGCGGTAACGAAATAAATTACTTAAGAATCAGATGATTAAGATAAGCGATTTCAACATCGCCGATCAAAAGAACAAAACGAAGTGGGTGAATCACCGGCTTTGGCCTGAAAAGGCAAACAGAATAAAGGCGCGTTAACAAAGCGGTTATGTAGCGGATTGCAAATCCGTCCAGTCCGGTTCGACTCCGGAACGCGCCTCCAACTTTCCCGAGCCCGGGTGGTGAAATCGGTAGACACAAGGGATTTAAAATCCCTCGGCTTATGGCTGTGCGGGTTCAAGTCCCGCCCCGGGTACCAGGGAACGAAAATACCGAATAATCAAAGCAATAAGTAGTAATGTCGTAGACCGCCGAGAGGCGGTTTTTTTGTTTCTGTACCCCCATTCCTAACATCGTTCCTAACATCGTTTCTACCCTATGCGCGCGCACTGAATAATTACTGCCCGCCGACCACCGGCACAATCTTGGTTTTTCTGTCGTATCTTGCTGTTTGGCTGATGCTCTTGTGTCCTGAGATCGCCTGCTTCTCGGTGAGTGATCCCTCCAGATCAGAAATGCCTTTGGCTTTAAGATCATGGAAAGTGAAATCAAAACTCAGCTCCGGGAACTCGGCGGCAGCTCGCTCCCTGGCGGCCTGCCAGCGGCTATTAAAACCATCCCGCGTATATCGGTGCCCTCGAGGCTGGTGTAGAACGTACATGCTCACCACGCCATCCTTTAGCGGCAGGCTGGCGGCGAGGTTAACCGCCGATTTAAGTCGGGCAGTCCATGCCTTGATCTGTTTCTTGCCTGTTTTTCCCTGCTTGATAAAAATCCCCTCCGGCAACAGCTGAGATTTTGACAAAGTCAGCAGATCGCCTTGTCGGGCGCAGCAAAGATAAGCCAGCTCCATCGCTGCCTGTACGAGGGGCGGGGAAACCGAATACAGCGCGCTATATTCCTGATCGGTGATATACCGTTCCCGCTCATTTTCTTTGAACTGCTTCACGCCCTTGCACGGATTCATCTTTACCATGCCGCGCTCGTATGCCCATCTGAACACGCGAGACATGAATGATTTTTCGCGATTCGCCTGGGTGGTGCTCTTTACGCCGCGCTTGTCCATGTATTGGCGGATGTGCTGCGGCTTGATCTCATCAGGTAGCATTTTCCCGAACACCGGTAGCACCTTGTCTGAATACTTTCGGTAGTCCTTCTGCGTTTCAGTGCTCAGGTTGGCGAAATCAGCTGATCCAAAAAAGTCTTCAACCAGAAAATTGAAGGTTCGCTTTTTCTGTGCGCCGGCGTTTTCTTCCTCAAACCTCGCCCATACCAGCGACAGCGGCGAATCCAATGCGCAAAGCGAGATTGAGCCGCCACCGGCCGGATGAAACTCGTATTGTGTTTTGCCGCGGTAAACGCGCTTTGGCAACGCGTTGTCTGCTGCATTTTTCCTTTTACCTGCCATGATCCCTCACATCGCATCAAAGTTAGGCGTGTTCTCTTCCGTGACGGTCGGCGCCAGGCATCCGGATAGCGCCGCGTTAACGTGAGCCCATGTTACCCTTGGGCGCCCGTCCCGGCGTTTGATGAAAGATATGCCAGCGCGGGCGAGCGCCTCGCATTGCTTTGACGGATATTTATACCCGGTCATCTCGATCAGCTCCTCGTCGGTCATCAGTTCGTTGTTGTTGGTGCTCATGGTCTTTCCCCGTTATGCGGGCGATTACGTCGTCGGTCACACGACACGCCCGGGTGATATCGTCATCGCCCAGCGTCGCTTTTCTGACGCTGGCAGACAGCCGGCCAATCTTGATATCGAAATCAGAGAGTAGGCGGGCGCCTGGTTGCCATGGTTGCATTGCTGTTCCCCGTTGTGTGGTTTCCAACAATGCAAACATGGCGGCAGTGGTTATTTCTGATTTGGCGTAATCGGTTTTTTAAAGGCCTCTTTCTCGCGCGTCAGGCGTACAGACTGCGGGAAATGGAAAGCCAGCTCACCGCGGCTCTCGGCCTCAATGATTCCGGTGGTTCCGTCGGGGAAGGTCACGTGCACCGCATCGCCTTTGGCCAGGTACATTCTCAGCATGGGAGATCCTCAGTATTGGCCCCGTTGCCGGGGCCGGGTGATTACCGCACCTGCAGCGATGGCTCGCCGATTTCGATATGCGCGCCTTTGACCTCCACGCCGTTTTCGATCGCCTCTTTGATGGCTTTCTTGTCCGGCGCTACCACGGTTTGCACAGTCACCAGTTCATCCGGTAGCAGGTCGGCATTGTCGACCACCACGTTGGCAGAGCCTTTGCGCGCCGTGAACGTATTTGCGGTGGTTTTAATGGAGCCCTGGCCGCTGGCCAGCAGGCACGCCAGCACATACTTGCGGATCGACTTGGCGCGGTTCTCGAATGATTTTTTGCGGTCGGTCAGGCGTTTGATTTCCGCCGCCAGCGTGTCGGCTTGCCCCTCGATATTACGAACGTGGATAAAAGCCGCGTCCAGTTTGTCGCCGAGCGCCCCCTCGATACCCTCCAGCGTGTCGGCGATCATCTCCGGCGTCAGATCGTCGGAGGTTTCGATCAGCTCCTGAAACTTGGCGTAATCAGCTGCTAATGCAATGGCGTTAATGCTCATGATGCTTTCTCCTCGGTCAGTGCGGCGATGCGTTCATCTTTCAGGGCGGTCAGTCGGCGCAGTCGGCCAGCCAGATATTGGGCAAACTCTTTATCGCCTTTGCCGTCGGCGGCCTTGCGATGGGCTTCAATCTCACGGGCGACAGAACCGTGAACCTTGGTTGCTTCATTCGCCGTAACCGCGCCTTTGAGTGTCTCGGCCACTTTCGCCAGATGCTCGTCCAGCTCTTCACGCATACGGGTTACGCCTTCGGCCTTCTCGCTGGCGTTCTTGAGCGCGAATTCTGCATCGTTCTCCTGCCGGTAGGTCAGATCGTCGTACAGGCCGAGGAACACGTCGGCGGAGAAGCCGAGTTGTGACAGGGCTTTTTTGGTGGCGTCTGTGAGAGACTTTTTCGGGGCTTCACCGTCGCTGAGTGGCCCGTTTTTGCTCTTGTAAACGTATGGCGTGCAGCCATAAGCGATCACCTCGCCAGTCTTACCGCTGTGCTTGTACCACAGGCGGATTTTCACGGTGTGGTTTACCTCACACAGATAACCGCCGGCGCCGTTCGGAATGATCTCTTGAATAAAGCTCCCGTCCTGCTGCTTCACCGGTCGCATGATTGGAGCGCCGTTATCGAAACGCTCTTCGATGATTTCTACCCCCCAGTTAATGCCCTGCGGCCCGAATACTTTGGTGGCCTGCATCACCATGTAGGTGCCGTTGATCGATGTGCCGCCGCCGTTATTGCTGAATGCCTTGGTAAACTTGGCGTCGGTCTTATAAACCCGGTTCCAAATGCCGAGGTTGTCGCCATCCTCTGCCGATTGCTCAGCGATAACCAGCTCAACCTGCGCGGCGCGCTGCTGGAAATCATCGGCTTTCAGCTGCTGCGCCAGCGCTTCGGCACGGTCGGCGTTTTCTTCCGCCTGCTGCAGTTGCGGGGATTTCTCCGCTGGCGCGTTGGCGTAAACGCCATAGCCCATCTGATCCAGTTGCTGCTTGGCCTGCGCCGCCGCTGCGTCGGTAACTTGCTGCTGCGCCACTTCCGTTTTTTCACCCTGATTTGAGGCGGCAGATTGCGCCGTGTCTGGATCCGCATGCTGCTCACCGCTGCCGATCAGACCTTCGATAGAGAAGCGGCCGCCGCCGAGGTTGGCCACCTCGACCGGCTTCTCGTCGCCCTTGCCATAGTTCGCCAGCTCGGCGCATGCAGGGTGACCAGCAAGACGGGATTTCACAAAGTGCAGGCGTTCGGCGTCGTCACTGATCAGCTTTAGGTTTTTCATGCCGTCGGAAATGATGCCGTGACGCAGGTCGGTTTCGACGTTGAGAATGCCGACGATCACCCGCAGCGTTTTGTCCCACGCGCGCCAGGCGTTATCGCGGTTGGCGATAATCTCTTTGGCGTTCTTCACGTCAGCCGCCTTCGCTTCTGCAGGATTAACGCCCATGATTGACAGTGCTGTGTGCATGCTCAGGGTGTTGTAGTCGGCCGCGCCGCCGGCATTGTCGGTGCTGGTGCTGGTGCTGGCTGGCGTCAGGTTTTCACGGTCGCGCGGATTATCCACCCAAGCCTGAGCAAACTCGACAACATCATCATGCGACGGCATATCATCCCCAAAGCTCTGAATGACAGCCTGCGCCAGCCGCAAAATCGCCTCGGGTGACATTGCACCGACCGTTTTTACCGACTGCAGACCAGTGATCAGGTCGCGCATGCCGGTATCGTCCGGGGTTTCTTCATCGTTGATGAAATCCGCAGCCATCGACAGTTGATGGTTATCGATCTCGGTGTTGCAGTACATGACGACGGCGGCGATCCGAATATCTGCAGGCTGCGCCATCAAATCGACCGGGCCGGCCGGCAATTCCGGCTCTGGCTCTTTTGGCGTCCACGCGTTGCCGTCGAACACGTTCTCAGCAGCAAACTTTTCATCGAACTGACCGACAGCCGGGCGAGGGTGGCCGGTTTGGTCTTCGACAGTTTTCGGATTGAAGAAGTTGTCGCCGCCCTCCGGGTAGGCTTCATACAGTTTTCCGGTGGCGATGCTTTCGGCCGCGCGCTTGTTTGGCGCTTCCAACGCGATCACCAGTGGCACAGCGCCGTTAACCTGAGCCTTTTTCTTAGGCTCAAAAAGTGAAATGTAGATAGGCATTCTTGGTCTTTCCTCTGCTAAAACGGCGCTGGTCAGGCGCCGGGGTGGGTTAAAACTTCTCGCGCGCTACGGCTTTCACGTTGTCGCAATACCAGCTGTAAAGCTCACGCTGGCGCTGCTGCAGGGTGTCAGGCGTCGCCATCATTACGGCCATCAGCAGGCGGTCGCGGGTGTCGGCGGCGTTGCCGTCGATGTAGGTGAAAACCTCGATCGCCTCGTCGGAATAGCCGTGCGTCGCCGCGGCTTCGAACTGATCGCGCTGGCTTGCTGGATCGACTCCATACCACAGCACCAGCTCTGATTTCAGGTTATCCATTTCGATATCCATGGCCGCGCCCTCAGTACGGGAGTTCGTCGGCTTCGATAGGGCAGTGCTCAATGCAAAGCAGCTGCTGCACCTGATCGTCGATCTCGGCAATGCGTTTGTAAGTGGCGTCGGCCAGACGGGCTTTTTCCAGCTGCAACGCTTCAACCTGTTTCCCGATGATGTCGATCGGTTCAGGCTGGTTAACGTCGATGTGGATTTGGCGGGTTTCCAGCAGGACATAACCACGGAATGACGTCATATCAGCGGTGGCAACCGCGAATCCTTCGGTCAGTGGGAAGGTTGTTGCATGGATAAACAGCGTGACGGGTATCTGTAGTGCTTTCATAGCGACTCCTGATATACTGCTTGCTGATCAGTAGCGCAAGCAGCTGGTCTTTCCTCTGCGTAGGGTTGGTCCCCTACGCAACCTGATGATTGGGTTGGTCCCCTTTCATCCATCTCCCCGAGATGTAAACTCGGGGTAATCAGCCCGCCTCGTGCGGGCTTTTTACTGCCTAAAATTTGGTGCCGGTCTTTCCCGGCCGTCAGGTCAGGGCTGGTCTTGCCCTCGGTCTTTCCTCGCGGGGTTCCCTCTTTTCGAGGGCTTCAGTTCTCACTGAAGGGTCTCACTTAATTCATTGCCTGCTGTGAAAAAACTGCCCGGCGAACCGGGCTAAATGTGACAACACAGCACGTTTACCTCTGGGATTCTTTGCCGCGTATCGCCCGGCTGGCGGAACATTTCTGAACAACCGCTGCAGGGTTAGTGCGCTGTTGATGGAATGAATATTAGTTTTGAGCATATTCAAGGTCAAGGAAAAAATAATACTAAAAATAATATTTTTGTTAGGGGTTTGAAAAATAAGGATAAAAAAATCCCGGACGTCCGGGATTTGGAGGGGTTACTGCTTTCTTGCTGCGAGAAGTTCTTCGAATAGACGATCAAAGCCTTTGGTTTTTTCTTTTAATTCAGATAAATGCCGATCTTTCTCGCTTTGCGGTAGACGCTCATACAGGTCTATGAGTTCTGAATATTCAGGCTTAAGTAATCTCCAGCCAGGGGCCGCGTAATCCTCGGTATGAGATCCTGATTTCCTGACGTAATTCATCATTTCAGCCAGGTCGGGGCGGATATCCTCCGGTTTAACACCAAGAAGAGCGGCAAACTTCAACGTGGCATCTGTATTTAGCGGTATGTTTCCGTTCAGGTAATGGCTAACTGTAGCCTGTGTGCTAAATCCAAGGGCGTCCGCCGCCTTCTCCTGGGTAAGGCGCAGGGTAATTTTTTTCTCGTCCCAAATCCTCTTGAGGCGACTTGCTGCCTCGATCTCAGCAGCGTCAAGCAGTGTCTTTTTTCTCATATTGCCAATGTTATTCGCAAAATTAATTATCAGCCAATCGCATTACTATTGACACATGGATATTATTAAAACTAATATTCGGGTAAGCCATAGACACTAGGAGCCGATCATGGATTTAAAGTCCTTTTTGAAAGATTCGGGCGTGAAGCAGAAAGAATTCGCCGCGCTCGTTGGTAAAACCCAAGGGTATGTAAGTCGCGTTGCAACGGGGGAATGCTTGTTGGGTGGCCCGGCAGTTTTGATATGGGCAGCAGCAACAAAATTCCAAGTTACACCTCACGACTTGCGACCGGATATTTATCCCAAACCGACAGATGGTTTGCCTGAACAGACAGCAGCTTAACAACCAACCCCACCGAAATCTGATTATGCGTAATCGGGTTCGAGCGACAGGAGACGCGAAGTGGAAAACATCGAGAAACTGAAAAACGAGATCGTGGGCTGGGCGGTGGAGCAGGGGCAGGAACACGTTGCCATCGAGATCACCCGCGCATGGTTCCAGCTCGGCGCCGACGGTGACCGGGTTCGGCTGTACCCGATCGAAGATGAAACCGGCGCCGCCGACTGGCGGGCGATAAATACCAACCGGCAGGCGATTTTTCGTCACATGCGCAGCGAGTCGAAAGCCGCACGCGAGAAAGTGGTTGAGCTGGCCGACGCCATGCTTGCCGCGCTGCCGGCGGAACGGCGCGCCAGGCTGGCCGGCCCGACTCAACAGTATTTGCTTTCGGTGGCCATACGTGAATTTGCCGCCGCGATTATCGCAATCCTGCTTGGCGCCTGTGACACGCCGCAGCGCATTGCCGGCGCACTTGTCGCCCTGCAGGAAACCCAGCGCCTGACCAGCGCCGCGTAAAAACTTTGTACCGAGGAAAGACCAATGCAAGCCAACCACATCACATACCGGAACGGCTGGCGCCTGAATGGCATGCCCGCCGACGCCGCAGAAATCAGACCGATATTTGAAGATCGCCAGGCTGCCGCGCATGCCGTCTGGGAACAATACGAGCAGGGCAAGGCTGCGCTGCGTGAAGAAAACTTATCGCCGGAGCAGTACCAGGACGCGTGCCGCCAGCTTGCAGACTCTCTGGGGATCTGATCATGAGCATGGAACTGATGGTGCGGGCCATGAAAATCAAAGTTGGCAACCCGCTGCGCAAATTAGTGCTGCTGAAACTGGCCGACAATGCCAGCGATCAGGGTGAATGCTGGCCGTCGGTGCCTTACATCGCTGAGCAGTGCGAAATCTCCGAGCGCTCGGTGCAAAATCACATTCAGCAGCTGGTCAAAGATGGGCTGGTGCGCATCGAAAAACGCCTGGCTGAGAACGGACTTAATCGCTCAAATGTTTACTACATCACCTTATCTGGCAGTGGTGCAAATCCTGCACCCTATGGTGCAGCTCCTGCACCAGGTGGTGAATCTCCTGCACCAGGGGGTGGTGCAGCTCCTGCACCCAGAATCAGTCAGTCTTTTGAACCAGTCAATGAATCACCCCCTAACCCCCTAGAGGGGGACGACGCTGGCGCGCCGGATAAGTCAAAAATTAAATATCAGGACGTGGCTGACGCCTACAACGAAATCCTTGGTGATCGGCTGCCGAAGGTGCAGGAACTGAACGACAAGCGAAAACGCCAAATCAAGCGCCTGCTGGGTGAGCTGCATGAACCGACCCTTGACGCGGTGAAAGCCTACCTTGAAACGTTCGCCGACACTGCCGGACCGTTTTACTTCGGCGACAACAACCGCGGCTGGCGCGCTGGGTTCGATTACCTGCTCCGCTCCGAAGTGCTGGTTAAAACCCGCGAGGGTTCGCTATGACGCCGCAGGAGATGGAAGCGACCGTGCTGAGCGGCCTGCTGGTTGGCGGTGCCACACCTGACGCGCTGGACGTAATTGCGACCATGCCCGAGGACGCTTTCAGCATCCGGTTTTACCGCGAGGCCTACCGGGAAATTAAAAAACAGGCGCTGACGCACGGTGTGATCGACGTGGTGCTGATCAGCGAGGCGCTCGGCGGCGATAGCCTGGCTTCGCTGGTGGAAGTCAGCCGCATGCCAGGCACGCTGGCCAACCTGAAAGGCTTCGCGACGCTGGCAACCAAGGGCTGGCGCAGCCGCCAAATGGCCACGCTGCTGCAAGATGGCGCCGATAGCATCCGCAACGCCAGAAACCAAGAGCAGCGCGACGCGGCGATCCAGTCGGCAGTAAGCAAGCTGATTGAAATGTCTGCCGATACCGGCGGCGTGGTGCCGGTGCACCTGGGCGAGCTGCTGGGCGGTTACATGGACTTGATGGATCGCCGCATGAATGGCGACGCTGAAATGCGCAACCTGCACAGCGGCATTGCTGAGCTGGACGCGATTACCGGCAGCTGGAACCCGCAAGATCTGATCGTTGTCGCCGGCCGCCCGGGTATGGGTAAAACCGAATTTGCGTTGAAGGTGATCGAGGGCGCTACGCGCGACGGCGGCGGGGCACTGATTTTCAGCATGGAAATGGCGGCGCTGCAGATGGTAGAGCGTTCAGTTGCCGGGGCCGGAAACCTGTCCGTGTCGAAGCTGCGCAAGCCGGAATCGCTCTGTGACGAGGACTGGGGGCGGATACACACGGCGCTCGAGGTGCTGAACAACCGCGACATCTGGATTGTTGACGCCACCGATCTCAACGTTGACCAGATCCGCGCTATAACCGAAACGCACAAACGCCGCTACCCGCACTTGGCGGTCGCCATGGTCGATTATCTGGGCCTGATCGCCAAGCCCAAAGCAGAGCGCAATGATCTGGCCATGGGCCATATTTCCCGCAGCCTGAAAACCATGGCCATGCGGAGCAAAACGCCGGTGCTGGCGCTGAGCCAGTTATCGCGGAAAGTCGATGATCGTCCGGTCACCGCCCGGCGGCCGACAATGTCCGACCTCAGCGAGTCCGGCAGGATTGAGCAGGACGCCGACAGCATCGTGTTGCTGTACCGTGACGGGTTTTATAACCCGGACGGACCGGCGGCGCGCTACGCAGAAATCATCGTTGGTAAAAACCGATTCGGCCCCTGTGGCACAGTTTACCAGGAGTTTAAAAACGGCCACTTCGTCGCCTGCGATCAGGTAGTGGCAGAGGAGGCAACCCGCATTCAGAAGGAGGCACAGCAACCCAAACCGAAAGAACGACGTTACGCGACAAAGCCATTTTAACCGGCGCCTGACCAGCGCTTGAAAGACCAAAACGAGGAAAGACCATGAGCACTATCAACGAAATGATCCGCGATAAGCGGTTTGTGATGGATGACGGCTGCGACCACCTGCCGGCCATCATGGACAGAATCAACCAGGCGGCCCGCGCCCGTTCCCGCGCGCCGTACTGCCCACCGCCGAAACCCCAGCGCGTCGCCCGGCCGGCAGCCGAATCCGGCCCGATCGTCAAAATCGGTGACCGTATCAGCTACGGCCGCCGGGTGATGACAGGTATCTACGAGCTGCAGCGCCTGGGGCGCTCTCCCGAAAGCATCGCGCTGATGCTCCGCATGCCCCTCGATCGGGTACTGCACATCCTGAAGCCTATAACGGCCGTACGCCGCGAGATACAGAAAAGCGTGGCAAGTGGGTTACCCCCACGTGAAAAAGACGTCATGCGCCGTCTGGCGGCCGAATCGAGGGCATAAACCATGGCTGGGCAATCGGACTATCTACCGCCCGGCCTGCCATTCAATCGAGGCGCCTGGACGCAGGAACAACGCGATTTAGAGCAGTTCGACCTGCGCGCCTGTGGCCTGGTTCGCGATTTATTCGCGAGGAAGATCACCCGCAACACTGTGCTGGTGGCGATTGAAGAGGCGCCGGAGCAATACCGGGAACATTTCAGAGCACGCCTGAATTACTGGCGTGATCGCAAAGAGGGGAAGGGACAATGACACATTTCAAAGGCTGGGCGATCAACAACCCGTGGGCGGCGCTTTTCTATGCATGCGCGATTTTCTGGGTTGCAGTAGCGGCGGCCGTCGCTTTGGCGGTGCTGTTATGAACGTTAAGTTGACAGAGATAAAAAACAACGGCACCCCATGGCTCAAAATTCCAGCAGATGGAAGCCAGATAACGTTCACAGGAAACGCAGATGAGGCGGCAAAGGAGTTTTTCAACGCCCTGATTCGAGTGCGTGACGGCTATATCTCAGCACTGAAGGCTGAGCGCGATGCGCAGCAGAAACGAGCCGATGAGCTGGCTGTGGAGAATCAGGCGCTGAAGGATGTGTTCGGCTCCGGGGAGGCAGTTGTTAACTTCCTCTCCATTGCTCTACGCCATACCAAGTATGACTGCATTGACCTTCCTGATGTGGCCCTGGCATTCAAAATGTCACTACCAGAAACCCCGGCCACCTCCGCAGCACTGGCAGCTATCGAAGCGCGAGCAAAGGTTGAGGCTATTGAGCTGCTTATCGGCAGAAAGAAAAGAGAGCTCGCCGATATGCATCCTGATACTCACGCCTTTGGTATGACATCTGCGCTCATTCGAAACCAGATCCGCTGCTTGGAATCATTCGCCACCGAACTGCGGGAGGCCAAATGAAAGAGCTCAACTTTGACCCAACCGATCCGGACAAGATGAAGCTTCCGGCGGGAAAGACGTGCGGAGACTGTGCGCACATTCGCCGGTGCAAGGCAATTTTCGGCCACGTTGAAACTGACACATATTGCGACTGGTCCCCATCGCGCGCGGTATTCATGGATAAGACGGAGGCCAAATGAAAGAGCGCCCAGTTATGCCAGCAAATGAACTGAAGGCGTTCAGCGTGCAAGCCGATGAGTTCGGTTGCATTCGATTCGCCAAAACGCATGTAGCAGCCCGTCGTGAAGGCGCAGCAGAACTTGATGTTGAGTTTGGCGATATCGTTTCGTGCCGCCGTGCACCGGAATTGGATAAGTACGCCGCTGTGGGTCACGTGCCATGGAAGGTACTTATCGAGGAGCATGGGTGGTCGCAGGAGTGCGGCTATTGCAATCGTCGTGTCTACGACGAAACCGAAGGTCGTGTTTTTGACGAGAAATGCGAGCAGGCATTCTGCGATATCGAATGCCAGGCACGCCATGAAAACGTGCTCATTGATATGGGGATTCGCCAGTTAGGTGACAGCGCTAGGGAGGTGGAGCGTGGCAAAGCTGACTAAGGCACAGCGCGCAGAGTTGCGGGAGAAGTTCGGCGGACGGTGCGCTTACTGCGGTTGCGTTCTGCCAGAGAAAGGCTGGCACGCCGACCACGTCGAACCGGTGATGCGTGAATCTGAGCAGGACATGGCGGCAGCAGCTAAAGGCCTGTTCAAGCTGAAGGCCACCGGCAAGGTCTGGCACGAAAACCGCGACTGCATAGAGAACCTTAACCCGGCTTGCGCGCCGTGCAACCTGTTCAAAACGACCTACAGCCTCGAGACGTTCCGCGAGCAGATAGCAGCCCAGGCGGAAAGAGCGCGGGCGTATAGCGTCAACTTCCGCACCGCTGAGCGCTTCGGTTTGGTGAACGTCGTCGATGCACCTGTCGTCTTTTGGTTTGAACGCTATCAGGAGTCCCAGCATGGCTAAGCGCGATGACCTCTTTAAGGTTGACGAGGTGTGGCAATCACCTCGCGGAACTCTCTACAAGGTAATGGCCGTTGATGGAAATCAGGCCACTCTGCGCCTTGGTTCGTTTGGCGATGGCCGAATCGTTCGTCGCTGGGTTTATCAAAATTACGGATGGAAGTTGTGGGCCGAGGCCCAGGAGAAAGCATTATGAGCAAGCATAGCGAACAAAAAGCTTTGAAATCGGTGTTGGCCGAAATGGATAGGCAAGATGCCAAATGGGGAGCTGACCGCGAGCACCATCCCTATGTCTGGTCGGCAATCCTGAGCGAAGAGGTCGGCGAGTTCAGCCAGGCCATTCTGCACGATGATTTTGGTGGCACCCACGCAAATACCGCGCGGGCGGAAATGGTTCAGGTAGCAGCCGTCGCCCTGCAAATCATCGAGTACTACGACCGTATGGGGTACCCAGAATGAATAAGCTGAGCGAACTGAGCAAACCGGTGGCGTGGAAACTACATCACCACGATCGTTACTACTTCGAAGAGAACGCAGATGTAGTGACTATCGCAGAAAGCATGGGGCAGGCAAAGGGCGACGCGGTCTACTCGCAAGAGTACGTCTCCGCCCTGAAACACGAATCCGCTGTTAACTGGGAGGCAGCGGCATCGCTGAACGTTGAAAATCAGGAGCTGAAAAAGCGCATCGCCGAGCTGGAACGCGCCAACACATCGCAGGACGATCACATCAATCAGCAGCAGGACAGAATCGATTCTCTGGAGAAAACAAACGCCAGTTTAGGTCAGCGGCTCGGTGCGGCAGAAAAGCGAATCATTGAACTAGATTATCTCCGGCTATCTGCCTGCGAGGTGTTCAAAGAAATCGGCAACGAGCTGGGCTGCAATCCCGACAACGAGTCGATCATGATGGCTATCGATGCGTTGAAAGAGCGGCTGGCTACGCCGGTGCGGTTGCCTGAGAAAGACGACTTGAGATTAGCCGGGGATGCATCGACAAAAGTCGTGATTAAGTTCCGCAACTCAGCAATCGATGAGTGCGCCGAAGCCATCCGCGCCGCTGGGTTCAAAATCGAGGGGGATGAGTAGGATGACTGAATTAATCAAGCCAACGAACAAAGGCCTGAACGATGGCGCTGTTGAATATCTGACGTCAGATGATTGCCGGTTTTTGGTTATGCGCGGCGACTATAACCGGGAGGCGCAGCCGGTGGCGTGGGAAATGCGCTACTGGAGCGACGGATACAACATCTGGGGAGACTGGGAGCGCATCACAGCAGAACAGCACGCAGAGATGAGCGTGAAGTTTGCGACGGACAACGATTACGAGTTTCGTGTGCTGTACGATGCACCGCCAGCGCCAGCAGTGCCGCCAGAAAAGAAACTACCTGAGCTGATGATGGCCTCTTACCATGAGGCTATCGGCTGGAACGCCTGCCGCGCCGCAATGCTGGCAGCAGTGTCGGAGGCGGGAAAGTGAAAAAAACAAAGGTCGCTTCGGTGGCCTTTTTCACACCTGCTGCCCAAAGCACTTTTTAGTGCTTTGGCCTTTTGTTTGACGAATAGCACAAAAATAACCACTGTTTATTTATACAGTATTCTGGTGCAATATACTTGCGGTACACAATAAAGAGATAGTTAATTGATTTATATTGAAGATTTGATTAAGTCATTGCCCAATACCGGAAGAGTAGTAATAACATGCGAAAAAGGCTCAATCACAGGCATTCGCATCGTTAAAGAAAATGAGCATATAGCATCATTTAACGCGTTGATTGATTTGGCAAAATCCGCAGGTTATTCAGTTGTTAGACCTGATGGAAACGCGCTATAATTAACGGGCTGGACTGAACACCCAGCCCGTTCGAATTCTGAGCAACTGCTGCGCCACAGGAGAAAGCCCATGGCGCAGTATTCGTTTGTAAAATCCGCGGGAAATTTGTTAGTGCCGGCCACCCCGGACGCGATCGAATTCCTGAAAACCAAAGTGAAGATCGGCGCCGTCCTGTATGCCGATTTTAGCCAGGCTCGCAACCCGGCATTTCACCGAAAATATTTCTCCCTGCTGAATCTCGGCTTCCAGTATTGGGAACCGACAGGCGGCGCCATATCGCCGACCGACAAAGAGCTGGTCACAGGTTACGTGAAATTCCTCGCGTATTACGCCGGGAATGAAAGCACGCTGCAGGCTGCCGCCGACGAATATCTGCAGGATGTGGCAGAAAAGCGCGCCGGAAATATCAGCGCCGCAAAATCGTTCGAGGCATTCCGCGCCTGGGTAACGATTCAATCCGGCCATTACACCGCATACCAGATGCCGGATGGCAGCGAGCGCAAAGAACCCCGCAGCGTATCGTTCGCCAAAATGGACGATATCGAGTTCGCCCAGCTCTACAAAGCCACTATCGACGTGCTCTGGAATTTCATTCTGTTCCGCTCGTTCCCAAATCAGCAGGCTGCAGAAAACGCCGCCTCCCAACTGCTCAGCTACACGACGGCATAGGGGGAACCATGGCGACCAAAGACGAAAAACAATGGTTATCCGACGTGGCAGATCTTGGCTGCGTCGTCTGCCGCAATCTGGGTTACGGCTCCTCCCCTGCAGAAATACACCATATCCGCACAGGGCAGGGAACAGCACAGCGCGCCACCCATAAGCAAACCCTCCCGTTATGCCCACCGCATCACCGCACAGGCGGCCATGGTGTAGCCATACACGCAGGAAGAAAGACATGGGAGAAGAATTACGGCTCTGAGCTGGAATTGCTCGATCAGGTTAATCGGGAAGTGGAGGAATTGCGCGAATGCAGAATTTAATCCTATCCCTAAGACCAGCAGGAAATAGCGAAAACTCACAGGACGACCAGCGGTGGAAAAGAACAAAATTCTGTTTCAGAAGAAGTTCAGAAACGGCATTCCAGGTTAAATGATTAGATTTGATGAGGTTGGAACGTATGCGCAGAAATATGCAAGAAGTTTTAGAACGGTGGGGCCGCTGGGCGATCAGCGAAGAAAAATGCACCTCGGTGGACTGGCCGGCGATGTCCGTCACGCCAGCGCGCCTTCCGATGGCAGGGGGCGGCAAATCGTGCAGCGATGACGACGGACTGATGATCGACGGCTGCATCGCCAAGTTGAAGACCGTACGCCAGGAGGATGAGATTTTGATGCTCGGCCTGCGCTACATAGCCCGCATGCCACAGCGCGACATTGCCGACGCTACTGGCGCATCCCGTTTGTTCGTGCGGCAGCGCCTGCAGGCCGCCGAGGACTTTGTTGAAGGTTGCCTGGCGATGCTCGACCTGCCGCTGGATATGGATCCTGAAGTGGTAGAAACAAAAATACTTGCGGGCGCCCAGAATCCTATGCTATACAGATAACGTGCAAGAGTTGTATATGCACACCGACCTCGTAAAACATGGCCTCGCTTCGGCGGGGCCTTGTCGTTTCTGCGCGGTGCAACAGGTAAGGGCACTCGGCCGGGCCGTGGGCCAAGCGCCACCCGCAAGGGAAAAGGGAGACGATAAGCCGTCTCAGGTCGAGTGCTCTTTCCGTTGTGCCACAAAAACCAGAAAACCTCTCAAAATAGCCGTTTCAGCCCTAAAATCGGCTATGCAAAATGCACCCTGTTTTATGCACGGGTTATGCAGTCCGTTTTCCGCCGTATTGCCCAGAAGATTGCACAAAACACGCAGCTCGCCGCGATCGCACGGTGAGTGCTGTTACGGCGGTGCGCGTAAGGTTCATTATGTTAAATAGACCCCAAAATCGATAATTTTCAATGCCGAGCGCCATCCGATTAACTTCGTGCTCCGAAGCAACGTAGGGGTTGGTGTCGGTGCCTTGGTGGATGGCGCTTCGCATTGAAAATACCTACTCACAGCCCTGGCTACCCGCCGGGGCTTTTTCGTTTCTGGAACCCGCCGAGCTGGCCGCGCGCCGGCAGGGGGAGGGGCATGAAAATGAACAACCCTCACAGCTGGCCCGACTGGATCGAGCTGCTGCAGTCCTGGTGGCGCGGAGAAACGCCTATCGGGGGTGTGCTTATGTCGATCACGATCACCATTCTGCGCGTTGCCTACACCGGCGGCGGCTGGCGCCAGATGCTGCTTGAAGGCGCGCTCTGCGGCGCGCTGACTTTGACAGCGGCGTCATGCATGGGGCTTATCGGCTTACCTCCGGCGGCGACTATCGCCCTGGGCGGCGCCATTGGCTTCATCGGCGTTGAGAAGGTGCGCGGCGTTCTGATCCGCGTGCTGAATCAGCGTTTCGGCGTCAGCGACGACAACAGCAAACCGCAGGCGTAATCACCATGACACAAGACCAATTCCAACAGGCGGCTGGCATCAGCGCTGAACTGGCCGCGCGCTGGTTCAAGCCGATCACCACCGCTATGGCTGAGTTCGGCATCACAACACCGGTGCAGCAAGCGATGTTCATTGCCCAGACCGGGCACGAGTCGCAGGGCTTCACCCGGCTGGCCGAGTCGTTCAACTACACGCCGGCGGCGCTGCTGACAACGTTCGGTAACCGCATTAGCCGTGACCAGGCGGCGATGCTCGGCCGCACAGCAGGTCACCCTGCGCGCCAGGAGGCGATCGCCAACCTGGTTTACCAGGGGCGCTACGGTAACAAGCTGCCGGGCGACGGCTGGAAATTCCGCGGCCACGGCCTGATCCAGATCACCTTCCTCGACAACCACAAAGCATGCGGCAAGGCGCTGGGCCTCGACCTGGTCGCCAACCCCGATCTGCTGATGGTCGATGTGAACGCCGCGCGCTCGGCGGGCTGGTACTGGCAAACGCGCAATATCAACCAGGTGGCGGCCGATGTCCGCGAAACCACCCGGCGCATTAACCCGGCGCTGCATGCTCTCGATCAGCGCACAACGCGCTACAACCGCGCTATTGCGGTGCTCGCATGAAATGGCCGTTACCGCATTGGCAGGCCGCTATCGTGGCAGTGGTGCTCAGCCTGCTGGCGTATTTCGCATATAGCAATCAGGCGCTGCGCCACGAACGCGACAAATTGCAAACGGCCAACAGCCAGCTGTCTGGCCAGCTCGACTGGCAGAACGGCACACAGCGCGCGGTGGCCGCAATCGACAAACACCGCACCCAGGAACTGAACGATGCCAAGAATCAAATCGATGTTCTGCAGCGCGCTGTTGACGCTGGCAATCTCCGGCTGCAGCTCGCCGCCACGTGCCCAACCACCGGCGCCGCCGGCGTGGCTAATGCAACCGGCCCCCGACTTACTGACTCCGCTCAACGGGATTATTTCCGTCTCCGAGAGCGAATCGAAACCGCCCGCAGCCAAATAGCAGGCCTGCAGGACTACATCCGCAACGTGTGTTTAGCGCCGTAGCGGTACACCACCACCAGAAGACCCAGGAGAAGAAAACATGTTCACTTTGAAAATTATTACCGCCAACGGCAACGAAGTTATCCACGCTGCACAGGATCCAATCTTCCACCAGGCCAGCAACACGATCACATTTCAGGGCTACGACAACCTGAGTAACTCGGTGACGCTTGGCGAAGGGCTGACGAGTGCGGGCGGTGATGTGGCCTACCTTATGGGGGCAAGCGGCGCGACTCTGGCAACGTGGCGCTACCGTACACCGGTACAGTGCGGCAGTTCGCTGCAACCGATGGACTGCTAAGCGCATTACAGAAGCCCTTCGCTCAGGGGCTTCGATAATGACACTGGCGCGGCCCCTACGGCCGCAAATATCAATCAGGGAAGCCACTGACAAGGAGCATGTCGTACCGCAGGAGACTTCCAGAATGGAAATTATCGGAATGACTGATGTGCAAGCCATGAATCTGGAGATCTTCCGTCTGGTCATGAGCGACACCACTGCCGCCAGCAAGGCGATCGCTTTCGTTGCTGGCGAGCGGCTGAAATACGAACTATTCCGGGACAGCTACGCCAACGCGTCGAGCGATGAAGGTATTGTATCGCGTACCGAAATTGCAATCCGCAAGGCGACTGAGGCGCTGGATCTGTTCCAACTTTCTGCAACAGAGCAATGAGGTGAGGCATGAGCAACAAATGGCCGATTTTTACGGGCAACAACGCCCAGGTTAACGCGGTGAAAATCAGCGCTATCCGCCAGCAAGACAACGGCTACGGCGTGATCACGCCAGAGGGTGGCTACCCAGCGGTGACCGTGACCGACAGCTTTATGCGCGACTGGAAACCTGTTGTCGGTGGCTATTTGGTGCAGGACGCAACCGGCCAACTGGTGTTCATGTCCGCTGCAGCTTTCGAGGCGCAGTACACTCCGGGCGGCGGGGGTGATGTCACTTCAGCGGACATCACCGATGCTACAACTGTCGGCCGCCAGGTGCTGACCGCAGCCAACGCAGCCGCGGCGCGCACTGCTATCGGCGCCGGCACGTCAAGCCTGGCGTTGGGCACTACTGCCAGCACCGCGTTAGCGGGCAACGGCACGGCAGCCGCAGCCACCAAACTGGCAACAGCGCGCACGATCACCCTGACGGGCGCCGTCACCGGCTCCGCGACTTTCGACGGCACCGGCAACATCTCCATTGCAACCACCGCGGGCGCGTAATTTTTCGCGCCAAGCGAGACAGGAATAAAACATGGCGGGAAAACTCAAGGACAAAAAAGAGCTTTTTTGCCGCGAATACATCATCGATCTGAAAGCAGCCCCGGCGGCTGAGCGGGCAGGGTATAGCGCCCGTTCGGCCTGCAACATTGGCCCCCGCCTGCTGAAAGAGCCAGAAGTCCTCGCACGCATCGACGAGCTGAAGCGCGAACGCATTTCGCAGCTGGGCATCGATGCCAATTACGTGCTGCTGCGCCTGGTAGAGATCGACCAGATGGACGCGGCGGACATCTTCAACAATGACGGCAGCATCAAGCCGATCGTGGACTGGCCGGCGGCCTGGCGCCGCTACCTCAGCGGTTTCGACCTGGCCGAAATGTTCGAGGGCCGCGGTGAAGACCGTGAAATGGTCGGTTTCCTGAAGAAAATCAAATGGCCTGACAAGGTGAAAAACCTTGAGCTGATTGGCAAACACATCAGCGTGCAGGCCTTCAAAGACAAGATCGAGACTGAAGACGTCACCCCGCCGGCTAATCGCGAGGTGCGCCAGTCGCGCATTAAGGAGTTGCTAAGCCGTGGTAGACGCAGCGATTGACATCGACGACCTGACCGACGAGGAGCAGGCCGAACTGCTCGCATTGTTGGAAGAGGAAGACGAGTATCGCCGCACGCATCTGCTCTACGAGTACAGCCCGTACGCTAAGCAGCGCGAGTTTCTGGACGCTGGCGGCGACTACACCGAGCGCTGTTTCATGGCTGGCAACCAGCTGGGCAAATCCTTCACTGGCGGCGCCGAGGTGTCGTTTCACCTTACAGGCCGCTACCCAGGCACTGAAGGCTATCCCGACGACGGCGCTTACGATGGCAACTGGCAGGGGCGCCGGTTCAACGAGCCGGTTGTGTTCTGGGTAGGTGGCGAGACCAACGAAACCGTCACCAAAACCACCCAGCGCATACTCTGCGGGCGCATTGAAGAGAACGACGAGCCAGGCTACGGCCTGCTTCCGAAGGAAGACATCATCAGCTGGAAGAAATCGCCGTTCTACCCGAACTTGGTCGATCACCTGCTGGTGCGCCACCACGCGCCGAACGGCGTCGAAGATGGCATGTCCATTTGCTACTTCAAACCGTACTCGCAAGGCCGGCAGCGCTGGCAGGGTGACACGGTACACGGCGTCTGGTTCGATGAAGAGCCGCCGTATGCGATTTACTCCGAAGGCCTGACCCGTACCAATAAATACGGGCAGTTCTCGCTGCTGACATTCACCCCGCTGATGGGCATGTCGCAGGTTGTTGAGAAATTCATCAAGAACCCGAGCAAGGCGCAGAAAGTGGTCACCATGACCATTCACGACGCCGAGCACTACACCGACGCCGAGCGCGAGCGGATCATAGAATCGTACCCTGAGCACGAGCGTGAAGCCCGCGCCAAAGGTATTCCGACGATGGGCAGCGGGCGAATCTTCCAGATCCCCGAGGAAACCATCAAGTGCCAGCCGTTCGAATGCCCAGGGCATTTCTACGTTATCAACGGGCAGGACTTTGGCTGGGATCACCCTCAGGCGCATGTGCAGCTCTGGTGGGACAAAGATGAAGACGTGTTCTATCTGGCGCGCGTGTGGAAGAAAAGCGAGAAGACGGCGACGGAAGCCTGGAGCGCCGTTAAATCGTGGTCCTCTCGCATTCCTGTGGCGTGGCCGCACGATGGGCATCAGCATGAAAAAGGCGGCGGGGCACAGCTTAAAACGCAGTATGCCGACGCAGGCTTTCTGATGCTGAAGGAGCATGCAACCTTCGCCGAGGGCGGCAACTCTGTTGAATCTGGCCTGACTGAACTTCGAGATCTCATGCTGGAAGGCCGCTTCCGGGTGTTCAACACCTGCGAGCCTTTCTTCGAAGAGTTCCGGCTCTACCACAGGGACGAGAACGGCAAGATCTCGAAGACAAACGACGACGTCATCGATGCTGTGCGCTATGCCTACATGATGCGCCGGTTCGCGCGGATGATGCGCGATATCAGAACACCCAAAGAGAAAAAAATCCCAGCGCCAATTCGGCCGATCCAACGTCCCACGAGGTAGATGATGGCTGACAACGACAAGCAGCAGGATAGGCTGCAAACCATCCTGACGATCTTCGATCGGGATTGGATGTCAAGCGACGAAGCCAGAACCGAAGCGACAAACGACCTGTATTTTTCGCGAGTGTCGCAGTGGGATGACTGGCTGAGCCAATACACAACGCTGCAGTACCGCGGGCAGTTCGACGTTGTCCGCCCGGTAGTGCGCAAGCTGGTTGCAGAAATGCGCCAGAACCCGATCGATGTGCTTTACCGCCCGAAAGACAACGCCGACCCGAACGCGGCCGACGTGCTGATGGGTATGTACCGCACCGACATGCGCCACAACACCGCAAAAATTGCCGTTAACGTGGCCGTGCGCGAACAGATCGAGGCGGGAGTCGGCGCCTGGCGCCTGGTCACCGATTACGAAGACCAGGACCCGACCAGCAATAACCAGATTATCCGCCGGCTGCCGATCCACGAGGCGTCCTCGCACGTCATATGGGACAGCAACGCCAAGCAGATGGATAAGAGCGATGCCAAGCACGTGACGGTTATCAACGCCATGAGCATGGACGGCTGGAAGAGATACGCCGAGGAGAACGGTTACGACCCTGACGATATTCCCGACTTCCAGAACCCTGACCAGACATGGCTTTTCCCGTGGCTGACCAAGGATGTGGTTTACGTCGGCGAGTATTACGAGGTCGAGGAAAAGAAGGAAACCGCGTTCATCTATCAGGATCCGCTGACAGGCGAACCGGTGAGTTACTTCAAGCGCGACATCGCGAACGTGATCGACGACCTCGCCGAACGCGGCCTGCGGAAAATTGCAGAACGCAAGGTGAAGCGTCGCCGCGTATACAAAACCGTGATCACCTCCTCATGCATTTTGAAAGACCGCGAGCCGATCGCAGGTGAGCATCTGCCGATCATCCCTGTTTACGGGGAATGGGGATTTGCGGGCGACAAAGAGGTATATGAGGGCGTAGTCCGGCTGACAAAAGACGGTCAGCGCCTGCGCAACATGATCATGTCGTTCAACGCCGACATTGTCGCGCGGACGCCGAAGAAAAAACCGTTCTTCTGGCCGGAGCAGATCGCCGGATACGAGTACATGTACAGCGGGCAGGACGATTTCCCTTACTACCTGCTAAACCGCACCGACGAAAACGGCGGCGATATCCCGCCGCAGCCTCTCGGCTACATGGACAACCCGGAGGTGCCGCAGGCCAACGCTTACATGCTTGAGGCGGCGACCAACGCAGTGAAAGAGGTCGCGACGCTCGGCGTCGACACTGAGGCCGCCGGCGGTAACGTGGCCTTTGACACGGTCAACCAGTTGAACATGCGCGCCGATCTGGAAACCTACGTGTTCCAGGACAACCTCGCGACGGCGATGCGCCGCGACGGTGAGGTTTATGCCGCTATGGTCAATGACCTCTACGACGTGCCGCGCACGGTGCTGATGACGCTCCCGGACGGCAGCGAAAAGGACGTGCAGCTGCTGACGCAGGTTGTGGACTATCAGACCGGCGAGATCGTCACGCTGAACGACATCCGCGGCCGGTATGAAACCTATACCGATGTGGGGCCGTCGTTCCAGAGCATGAAAAACCAGAACCGCGCGGAGATCCAGGAATTGCTCGGCAAAGTCCCGCAGGGCACGCCTGAGTTTCAGATGCTGCTCCTGCAGTACTTCACGTTGCTGGATGGCAAGGGTGTCGAGATCATGCGCGAGTATGCCAATAAGCAGCTGGTGCTGATGGGGTTGAAACAGCCAGAGACGGAAGAAGAGCAGCAGGCAGTAATGCAGGCTCAACAGCAACAGGGCCAGCCAGACGCCGCAATGGTGCAGGCGCAGGGTGTGCTGCTGCAGGGGCAGGCAGACCTGCAGAGAGCGCAGAACGACCAGGCGAAAATCCAGGTCGATGCGTTCAAAGCGCAAACAGATGCGCAGGTTTCGGCCGCGCGCGTGGTTGAGATCTTGGCTTCCGCCGACAGCACCAAGAAACAAGATGTGATCGCCGCGCTGAAACTGCTCGGCGACTTCCAGACGAAGCAGGGCGACAGTGCCCGCGCTGACGCTGAGCTTGTCCTCAAAGGGCAAGGCCAACTCCATTCCCGCCGCATGGATTTAACCAATCTGCTGCGGCAAGCAAATCAACCCTCCGGCGGAGCAGCCGAGATTCCTCAATAGCGAGAGATTAAATCATGACCGATACCACCGAAATTCAGGCAACTGAAGGCCAAACCCTGTCCAGCACTCAGCAGGCGGCACCTGTTGAAGGCCAGCTGATCGATAATGCCAACGGCAGCGAAGGCCAGGAGAGCGGCTTCGATATTGTCCTGAACGACGATGAGACAAAACCTAAGCAGGATCCGGCGACAAACGCCCATTTCGCCGCTAAACGCATCGAGCGCAAGCGTCAACGCGAGCTTGAGCAGCAGATGGAAGCGGTGAGCCGTGGCGAACTGCCGGATAACCTGCGCGTGGCGCCTGAACTGCCGGCGCAGCCGGACATTAACCAGTATCTGTCCGACGACGGCCTTGCCAAATACGACTACGACCAGAGCCGAGCGCTGGCCGCTTTCAACGCCGCTAATACCGAGTGGCTGATGAAAGCGCAGGATGCTCGCAGCAACGCCGTAGCCGAACAGGGCAAGAAAACTCAGGCGTTTACGCAGCAGTCAGCCGTTTATGTGGATGCAGCCCGTAAACACTACGACGCGGCCGAAAAACTCAACCTGCCGGATTATCAGGCGAAAGAGGACGCTTTCCGCTCGATGCTCGCTCCGGGCATCGATGCGGAGATCATGGCGTTGTTCCCTGAGAAATCCGCAGCGATTTTCTACCACCTGGGCGCAAACCCAGAGAAGGCGCGCGACATCCTGAGCCTGCCGCAAACGCAGGCCATCATCGAGCTGACTCGCCTGTCAGACCGTTTAACTCTCAAACCACGCGGTAAGCAAATCTCCGGCGCCCCAGCGGTTGACGAGCCTGTGCAGGGCCAGGCCGCTGCGGCGAACCGAGATTCGCTTCAGAAACAAATGGAAGCTGCCGCCAACAAAGGCGACACCGCGACTTACCGCATGCTCAAACAAAAGCTTAAGGAACTCAAATAATGGCTCTTAACGAAGGTCAAATGATCACCTATGCGGTAGACGAGATTGTCGAAACCGTAGAAAACCTGACGCCAATGGCGCAGAAGACCAACAAATACGCCCCTGCGGCGCCATCTATGCAGCGCTCCGGCAACACCTTCTGGCTGCCAGTTGAGCAGGAAGCACCTACCCAAAGCGGCTGGGACCTGACCGACAAAGCCACTGGCGTACTGGAATTATCCGTGAAGTGCAACATGGGCGACCCGGACAACGACTTTTTCCAACTGCGCGCCGACGATCTGCGTGATGAACGCTCTTATCGCCGCCGCATCCAGGCGTCAGCCAAAAAGCTGGCAAACAACGTCGAAAAGGCGATTGCGCAGCAGGCGGTTGATATGGGCTCGTTGGTTGTCACTAACCCGCAGCCGATCGGCACCGCCACCGGTAGTGGTTGGGATTTCGTCGCGGATGCAGAAGAGATCATGTTTGCTCGCGAACTCAATCGCGATGCGGGTCTGTCTTACTTCTTCAACCCCGGTGACTATAAGCGCGCAGGCCATGACCTGATCAACCGCGATATTTTCGGCCGCATCCCTGAAGATGCCTATAAAAATGGCAGCATTCAGCGGCAAGTAGCTGGTTTCGATGACGTGTTGCGCTCTCCTAAACTGCCAACCTTGGCGGCGTCTACGGCGACCGGGTTGACTGTATCCGGAGCGCAGAAGTTCAAACCAGAAGCGTGGCGCCTGGATGCCGACGGCAACAAGGAAAACGTCGATAACCGCGTAGCGACCGTTACTTTGAGCGCAGGAACTGGCTTGAAGCGCGGCGACAAGATCAGCTTTGCTGGCGTGAAGTATCTGTCGCAGATGGCTAAAAACGTGCTGACTCACGACGCCACTTTCACGGTGGTTGCAGTGAACGGTGCCAACGTGACAATCGCACCTAAGCCAATCGCGCTGGATGATACCGCGTTGACCCCCGAAGAGCGCGCCTATGCGAACGTAAACACCTCGCTGGCCAACACCATGGCTGTGAATGTTCTGAACGTGAAAACCGCGGAAACGAACGTGTTCTGGGCGGATGATTCCATCCGCTTGGTGTCGCAACCGATCCCGGCGAACCACGAACTGTTCGCGGGTATGAAAACCCAGTCGTTCGCCATCCCTGGCGTCGGCTTGAACGGCATTTTCGCGACGCAGGGCGATATCTCAACCCTGACCGGCAAATGTCGTATCGCGCTGTGGTATGCCGCGTGCGCGGTACGACCGGAAGCGATCGGCGTCGGCCTGGCAAACCAGACCGCTTAACCAACTGAAAAGGGGCTTCGGCCCCTTTTTCTTTGTTGAGGATTAACCATGTCCCAGATGATTTACAAACGCGGCGGCGACACGCTGGTGTGGGGGCTGAAAGCCCACGTAAAAGTGATCGAGGCCGACGAACTGGAAGCCCACCTGGCTGAAGGCTGGCTGGATCACCCGTCAAAACTGTTTGAGCCAGAGCCAGAGCCAGAGCCAGAGCCAGAGCCAGAGCCAGAGCCGGTTAAGAAGCAGCGCAAAGGCAAAACCCCGTCTGAAAACGCAGACGAATTCGTTTAATCACTGGTAGGCGGTGACCATGAACCTGACCACAAAAGGCGATCTGGTGCTCGCCGCGCTGCGAAAAATCGGCATCGCCTCCAATGCCACGCTGACCGACGTCGAACCGCAATCTGTTGAAGATGGCGTGAATGACCTCGAAATGATGATGGCTGAGTGGCGCGAGGATCCGGCGGTGGGTATCGATATCGGCTATCAGTTTGCTGCCGATGGCGAACCGGCTGTGGATGGCGATGACCACGGACTGAAAACGGCGCATCTCAGCGCGGTGTATCACAACCTGGCGCTGCGCATCGCACCCGATTACGAGGTCGAGCCGCTGGCAAAAGTAGTGACCACTGCGCGCTACGGCAAAGAGCTGCTGGTCAAGTCCTCCGCGCTGGCGCGCGCGAAAAAAGTCTATCGCGAAGCCGGCTACCCGAACCGGATGCCTATCGGCTCCGGTAACCGGATCCCGACCTACAACGGCCACCACTATTTCCATCGCAAAGGAGACGATGATGCCGACTCTTCCACTGGCTAAAGGTCTCGGTAAGGACTACCGCAATGCGGACTATGTAGACCTGTTGCCAGTCAATATGCTGGCCACGCCGAAAGAAGTGCTAAATGCCGCCGGCTATCTTCGTTCCTTCCCTGGCGTGACGAAAAAGGCGAGCGTGGCAGGAACTTCTCGCGGGGTGCAGTTCAACACTGCCGAAAACATTGTCTATAGGGTGCTTGGCGGGAGGCTCTATCGCGGAGAAACTGACCGCGGCGCCGCCCCCGGGGATGGCAGGGTAAGTTTGGCGCACAGTGCTGTAAGCCAATCAGTCGCCGCCAGCGGCGTGTTAACGATGTATCGCTACGATGGCACTGTTAAAACGTTGCAGAACTGGCCGGAGGAAGTCGTAACACCTGCGGAGAGTAAACCGGTTAAGGATTGGATCTCCACTGACGGTACGGCATCCAGCAATAAATTTAGCGTTACGGCTGAAAACGCTGTGGGTAGTTTTCTGATAAAAGTCACTCCGAAAACTTCAACAGGTGCCAGTGGCGCTTTGATGGAAATCACCGAAACGCAGTGGGGGGCTAGTCAATCCCAGGAAGTTTCTACGACTGCGCCATACATCACCGACCTAAAAGTCACCGGGGTCCCGAATGCGGGAACCGATGTTGCGATTGAATACACTTTGAACATCCCACCCGGGGTGGCAGGTGTTAACGCTTCTGAATTTGTTGTCACTCAAGAAATCGCGGAGATAGTGACTAAATATCCCCAGTACGATATCGGCCGAGTCCGTGACGTATGTCGTTCTCGGGGCCGTTATGTCTGGGTGAAGGACGGCACACAAACTTTCGGCGTTACCGATCTCGAAGACGAATCGCACCCAGACCGGTTCCGTCCGTTCTATAGCGCCGAGAGTCAACCCGACGGTATTCTCGGCTGCGGCATATGGCGCGATTTTGTCGTGATGTTTGGCAGCAGCACAATTGAATATTTCTCGCTGACTGGTTCCACGGATACATCATCGGCGATTTATGTGCCTCAACCGTCATATATGGTGCAGAAAGGGATCGCCGGCACGTATTGCAAGACCGAGTTCATGGGCTCCTTCGCTTTTATTAGCCACCAGGCAACAGGTTCACCCTCTGTATATGTCATTAACGGCGGCCGGGCTGAGGTTATAGCTACCTCTACCGTAGAGAAGGTATTGCGCAGCTACACCTCTGAAGAGTTGGCAACAGGCGTGCTGGAGGCGGTGAGATTCGACAGTCATGAATTGCTCCTCGTCCATCTCCCACGCCATGTGTTGTGTTACGACGCGGCGGCCAGCCAGAACGGCGCGCAGTGGTGCATCCTTAAAACAGGGTTGTTCGACGATGTGCATCGCGCGATCGACTACGTGTTCGAGGGCAACCAGATCACCACCGGCGATAAGCTGGAGCCGGTTGTTGGCGCTCTGCAGTTCGATTCCTCGGCGCAGTACGACAAGCAGACTGAACACCTGCTGTTCACTCCCATGTTCAAAGCCAACAATGCTCGCGTGTTCGACTTTGAGATCGAAGCGGCGACAGGCGTTTCGCAGTACGCGGAACGGCTGTTTATCTCCTCAACCGCCGATGGCTCAAACTACGGCCGTGAACAGATGATCAGCGCCAACTCGCCGTTTGCCTACGATAAACGCGTACTGTGGCGCCGAATGGGGCGGGTGCGGAAGAATATCGGCTTTAAAGTGCGCGTGATCACCCGCTCACCAGTGACTCTGAGCGATTGCTCGGTGAGGATCGAATAGTGGCCGATGATAACTTAACTACCCCGGTGGTCATCCAAGCGACCCGTATCGATGCAACCTTGGTGCCTGAATCATTCACCCCCGTGTACCGCGACTATGTGGTTAACCAAGGAACGGATATGGGGAAAGTTGCGGGTAAAGCGAACGAAGCGGGCCAGGGCGCTTACGATGCTCAGGTCAAGAATGACGAGCAGGATATTGTGCTCGATAACCACGAAGTGAGGATCACCGCCGCGGAAGAAACGCTCGTTAACCATGAGCAGCGCATTACCGCCGCGGAAGCCACATTAGTAAATCACGAACAGCGTATTACCGCCGCTGAGGCTGAGCTTGCCGATCATGAGACACGCATATCGGCCAATGAAGCAGCATTGGCGGATCACGAAACGCGAATCACGCAAAACACCAACGATATTTCGGCGTTAGACACCCGGATGGATACCGCAGAAGGCGATATCGATACCCTGGAAACCAACTCGGTATCGAAGGCGGTTTCAACAAGTCAGTCGGTGCAGGCTACGGGTGGCTCGTTCATCGTGGGCAACATCGCAACGCCTACCACGGATAAGTTGCAGGTTGGTGGCGACGTTAACGTCAGCGGGTCGTACAAAGTGGCGGGCCTGTCTGTCCTCGGCGCGCGCCAAACCGGCTGGACTGCCGCAACAGGTACGGCGAACAAAGGGACGTTCAACGCTGACCAGTCGTTTACCGTCGGCGCCACCTATACGCAAGCAGAAGTTCAGGCCTTGGCCGACGCGGTCAAAGCTGCGTGCCAGCGCATCAAAGCGCTGGAGGACATGGCGCGCACTAACGGGATGATTAACTGATGGAAATTAAATTAATCGATAACCCGGTGCGGTTGCAGGCATTCCTGAATAACCGGGTGAACACCGGCAACATCGTTGACGATGGCGATCACTACTTCATCAAGCCTGATGCGGTCTACCTCGGCATCTATGAAGGGGTGATGTTGGTCGGTGTGCATGAGGTGCGCACGTTCTGGCAAAGCGTTGTCGAGTGCCATGCCATCTACGATCCGGGTTTTCGCGGAAAGTATGCGCTGGACGGCCACCGGCTTTTCTGCCGCTGGCTCCTGGCAAATTCGCCATTCACGAACAGCATCACTATGGTGCCGGATTCAACAAAATACGGTCGAGCGATCATCCGCCTGCTGGGCGCCACGCGCGTAGGGCGCCTTGAGGATGCATATCTCAGCAACGGGCGACCTGTTGGCGTTACGTTGTATCAGCTCACGCGTTCGCAGTATGAGGACATGCAAAAATGCTAATTTTCCAGCTCATGAACAAAGTCCGTAATCGCGCAGTGTACTGCAAAGGTGGCGGTGATAACGGATCAGGTGCTCAAGCTGACGCCATGCGTGAAGCGACTGCACTGCAGCGCGAGCAATGGCAGACGAACATGCAGAACCTGGCACCGTTCACGCCTCTGGCGCAGCAGTACATTGGACAGCTGCAAAATCTCTCGTCTCTCGGCGGCCAGCAGTCGGCGTTGAACGATTACTACAATTCCGGCCAGTTCAAAGACCAGGCTGATCAGGCACGCTACCAGCAATTGGCATCCGCCGAAGCAACCGGCGGGCTGGGTTCGACTGCTACCGGCAATGGGTTGGCGACGATTGCCCCTATGCTGGGGCAAAACTGGCTCACCGGTCAGATGAATAACTACCAGAACCTGGCCAATATCGGTCTTGGGGCGCTGCAGGGGCAGGCCAACGCAGGTCAATCCTATGCGAACAACACCGGTCAGCTTCTCCAACAACAGGCGGCCCTGTCGGCCGCGAACGCTAACCGACCGTCAGGTTTCCAGAACGCCCTCGGTGGCGGCCTGGCCGGCGCGTCGGCGGGCATGGCGATCGGCGGGCCGTGGGGGGCTGCGATCGGCGGCGGCCTGGGTGCATTGGGTTCACTGTTTTAAGGGGCAATCATGGCAACGTGGCAACAAGGCAATGCCGGCGGCTTGCTGGCCGGTATCGGCACCAATAACGCGAACGCACCGCAGGCCAGCGATGCAAATACCGCGCTGAGCCTGATCCGCGATAACAACGACCGCGAGCGAGCAGGAGAGAACAACCTCGGCGTGCAATTGGCGGGCGCCGCGGGCTCCTTGGCTAACACCTGGAAGCAGGCAGACCTGCAACAGCGCCAGAAGGCGTTCCAGCAGGATTACGCGAACGCTTATGCGTCGGGCGATCGTGGCGCAATGCGTGGGCTAGTCGCCAAATACCCCGAACAGTTTGAGGCCGTGCGCAACGGCATGGGCTTCGTCGATGAAGATCAGCGTAATACCGTCGGCAGTCTGGCGGCGTCAGCGCGTCTGGCGTCGCAAAGTCCTGAAGCAATGGGGCAGTGGCTGCAAAAAAACGCCGGTGATCTGACGCGCGTCGGCGTAAATCCTTCCGATGTGGCGCAGATGTACCAGCAGAACCCGGCCGGCTTTGGCCAGTTTGTGGACCACCTGGGGATCGCTTCGCTCGGTCCGGACAAATATTTTGACCTCCAGGCGAACAATGCCAAGTTGCAGCAGACCGGCCAGATCGCACAGGCAAACCTGAATCTGGGGCAGCAGCGCCTGCAGCAGCAGGCCGCATACCAGCAGGGGCAGCTAAACCAAGGCCAACAGCAGTTGAACCTGACCGCCCAGAAGAACCAGGCGGATAATGCTAACAAGCAGCTGGAACTTAGTTTGAAGGCAGGCGAGAACAGCGCGAAATCCCAGGCTACGCAGCAGGCGGCCGTGCAGAAAATGCAGGATTATGTCGGTGCTCACCAAAGCAACGCCAACAACGTGGCCAGCATGTACGACACCGTCAACCAGGTGAAAAGCATAAAGCCCGAAGTGTTCGACCGTGTGTTCGGATTCGGCGGCACAGTCAACTCGCGGATCCCCGGCACGGAATCGGCCGACGCATGGTCCAAAATCGAGCAGATGCAGGGGCAGGCACGTTTGATGGGGGTTATCGGGATGAAAGGCACCGGCCCGGTTTCGGATTCCGAAGGCCAGGCGGCCGCGCGGGCATTTCTGGCTATCAATCAGAACATGTCGCCTAATGCTGCCCGTGCCGCGATCGACAACTGGCAAAAGGTGCTTCAGCGGCAGACAGCATATCTGCAGAAGCAGCAGCCAATGATCGATACGTACCAGCAGAAAATCGACACGTTCAACGCAGGGCAGACTGGTGGCAGTACTGCGGTACCACGAGCCGGGTACACCGAGGGTGGCTATACGTTCATCGGTGGCGACCCGAGCAATCCTAACAGTTGGAGAAAGAACTAATGGCAGGCCCTTGGGAGAAATATCAGAGCGCGTCGGCGGCCACTTCAACTTCTGAGGGGCCGTGGTCCAAATACCAGCAGCAGGCCGAACAGTCGCCACCGCAAACCGGTGGCGATATTGTTTCTGCGGCTGAGCAGCGTTTCGGGCTCCCTGCGGGCCTGCTTAGTGCGGTGATCAGCAAGGAGAGCAGCGGCAACTCTAAGGCTATCAGTCCGAAAGGGGCCATCGGTCTTGGGCAAGTGATGCCTGATACAGCGCGCGGTATGGGGTACGATCCTGAAGAGCTAAAACGTAGCCCGGCGCTGCAGGTTGAGGCCGCCGGTCGGTATCTAAAACAGATGCTCGACGCGCACGGCAATGTTACTGACGCTCTGGCCGCCTATAACTGGGGGCCCGGCAACGTGCAGAAATTTATGCGTGGTGAGAAAACGCAAATTCCAGCAGAGACGGTTAACTACGTCACCGACCCCCGTTTCGCGCAGTGGACGCAGCCAGCCGCGCAGCCGGGCGGTGAAGGTGAGCTGGCCCAGCTATCACAGCAGGCGGCGCAACCGTGGGCACAGGCGGCGCCGGAGCCGACTTTCGCAGAGAACCTCGAGCAGGCCGGGCGAGGCTTGGCACAAAGCGCTGTGAACGTCGCCAATATCCCTGGGCAGGTGGTTAACACCGCACTCAGCGCTGCGGGCGTACCGGCAGAAGACCTGGTTATGCAGTTGCGGTTGCCGGAAAGCATGAGGCCTACAGACCCCTATGCGCAGCTGGGGGCAGAGATCGGCCCGTATCTTATCCCTGGCCTCGGCGCTGAACGTACTGCGGCGGCGTTGGCTTCTACGGCTGGCGCTGGACGTGCGGAACGAGTTGCAACACAAGCGGCGAACATGCTGGCGGAAAACCTCCCCGGTGCGATTGCGCAGTCCACCCAGAATAATGACCTGTCGGGCAACCTCGCTACTGGCCTGGCGGGTAGCGTGATCGGGCGCGGATTGCTGGCCGCCGGTGGGCGTGCTGCGGGTGCTATTCGCAACGCTGCGCAGCGTGAAGGGGCTGCGGGGGTAACCGCCACGGCAACGCCAGAACAGGCCGTATCTGCTCCTCCAGGAGCACAGGCATCCGTAATGCCACCTGAGCAAGATGTGCAGGATGTGGCCGCGCGTGTTGGCGCTGCCGCGGATAGAGAGACTGCGCCGCGGATGGCAGACGCTGCGCGCGATGTCGCCCCGCGGCAAGATGTTATCGACGCCGCTAAGCAGTTGGGGCTGCGCGAAGACGACTTGCTGCTGTCGCATGTATCCGGCAATCAGGCCTATCGCGATTTCGAACAGGCGCTGAAATCCGTTCCTGGTTCGCAGCTGGCGGCGCAGGAAAACCAGGCGCTCACCAAGATCGCTAAACAGGCCACGGATCTTACGGACGCCGCCGGCGCGCTGCCGGATAAAGCCGCGATGAATGACAAGTTTCTGTCCTCATTTCAACGTGGTATTGCGACTGTTCAGAATAAATCAGACCAGCTCTATAACCAGATCTCGGCCGCCATCCCTAAAGGGCAGACCGTCGAAGCCAATAACATCATTCGCTATCTTGATGGCAAAGCAGACGAATTGGGAGGTGCGGAGCATCTATCAACGATGGAAAAGCGAGTTTATAACTCTGTTGCTCCCGTGGGCACTGAAGTCACTGCGCCGACTTATGCACGGTTGGACAACATGCGCAAGCAGATCGGACAGGCGATCGGCAAAAACTCGGGACCGTTCCGCGACGAAGAGACAGGCGCGCTGAAACAGCTTTACGCGAACCTCACGGCGGACCAGGAACAGGCGGTCGTCGCTGCCGGCATGGGTGACAAATGGCAGGCTGCCAAGAAGCTGATCGGGGTTCGTACCACGATGGAAGACGCGCTAACTGGACTGCTCGGCAAAGACCTGCGCGGCGACATCGGAACAAAAGCAGCATTGGCGATCCGCAATCTAGCCAAGGGCGACGCGAAAGGGTTTCGGGCGCTACAGCAGGATATCCCTTCGCCACGCATCCGGCGTGAGGTTGTGGCCACATCGTTGCGCGATGCTTTCAGCCAGGGCAGCCGCAAGGAGAACGAATTCCATCTGCCAGGTTTCGTGGACTGGTATCAGGGGATGAAGTCTTCCGGCACGCTGCCGATGGTAGAGCAGGAGCTCGGCGCACGAACTGCCAAGCAGCTACGGAATCTTTTCACCGTTTCGCAGGCAGTGCGCCAGGCACGAGAAAGCAGCATCCAAACCGGCCGCCTTAACGCTTTCATCAAGCAATTCGATGCAGAAGGTGGCACGCTGGACAAAATTTACCGCCACGGCAAAGGCGCGTTAGCCACTACGGTGCTGGGCCACATTCCTGTTGTCGGTCCGACGCTGAGCTACGGCGCCGTAGCCGGTATGGCAGCCAAAGAAGCCGCCCGCCCGGCGCGTAGCGTTGCTGCCGATCGTCTGCTGGCATCACCTGAATTTAGATCGGTCGTTAAGCAGGCGAAAGGGGGCAAGTTACCGGAGAAGGGGCAGCAGGTAATCAACCGGAAAATGGAGTCTCGTATCGCCAATTCCCCTGCGTGGAAATCGTTCTACAGAACATTGACGCGAGAGGAGAAGCAGGCGATCGCGAGGGTGGGTATTATTGGATGGCTTTCGGGAGAGGCCGACGGCAGAGAATATTAACCACCGGCCATGGAGGGCCTACCGATAAATTTCGTTGTCGATTTTGACTTGGTCTAATACTTTTCTTTGCTCTTTATCCGGTAGACTGTATTTTTCTATTACGTCCATAACGTATTTAATGTCGCCGACCTTTAACTCTATAGACTCCACGCTGTTTTTTAACTGATCTGTGACGTCAAATATGGATTCAGTATGCCGCCCTAAATTGCGGTTTATTTCATCCAGGAATGCAGCCACTGTTTTTGTCTCGCTGATGCTTTTCTTCTGCAATGAAATTATCTGTCCCAACTGGGCTACGAGCACCAAAAAAGCTATAAGCAGCGCGATAACTACAATTTCCATAAAACCTCCTATGTTTTCGCTAAGCATAGCATGGGGTTATCAGTCTTTTCGATATATCGCGGATAACGTTTCGACCACAACCTGTTTGAACTGCTCGGCGTGTTCGTGCGCCAGGCGCTCGGCGTCGTCGCGAAAGCCGGTTATTTTCGGCGGTTGCACCAGTGCTTCTTCGATTATCAGCGTGATCTCTGCGTTGAGCGAGCGGCCGTTCATTTTGGCGCGCTGCTTAACTTTGCCGTGTGTTTCCTTCGGCAAACGTAAATGAAACTGCGTCTCTAACTCTTCCATAGTCGTGCCTCACCGGTGGGTGGATCGGCATGATATGGCGAACTGTATAAATCAACAATAGTACCATTATGGTACTGCGATTAGCACAACAATACCGCAAACATCGCTTTGCGGGGCCTTTCTACGCCTGGAGAAAAATAGATGGCTAATTCTGTCATTCCAACTGCGGTAGTTGCGTTACCTTACACCCCGTTCACTGCTGCCAGAAAGTTCGCTGCGGTTTCTAACGGGAAAGTATATTTAGGCAAGGTGGACACCGACCCGACAATTGTCGAAAACCAGATCCAAGTTTTTCTCGAAGGTGAAGACGGGTCGTTTGTGCCTGTGGCGCAACCATTGAAGCTAAATACCGGTGGTTTTTTAGTTAACAATGACCAGATAGCAAAATTCGTAGTGACCGAACGTCATGCGATCGCTGTATATGACACGTTTGGTGTACAGCAATTCTATATCCCAGACGCCACCCGATATAGCGAAGGTAGCAGCGGGGATAACTCAATTTTTAGTCGCACATTGCGGGTTCCTGAACCTTTTATTCCGGTTCTGCCTCCAGCTGCATCTCGCGCAAATAAAGTTTTGGGCTTCGACAGCCTGGGCAATCCTATCGGGGTGTTACCGCAGACCGGCAGCGGCACGGAACTGGCGATAGACTTGGCAAACAAAAGCGATCCGTTTAAAGGCGCCGGCATGGTTGGTTACAAGAAAACCACGGTTGCCGCGGTGCTAGACACGATTTCCAGCGTCAAACTATCCCAGACAACAACGAACGGCATGTATTCGGCATGGCCGCAGGGTAAGGTGTTCAGCCACAAAAACAGGGCGTTCTGCATGTTTAACGTTGGCGAATCCCACAGCAGCAAGCCGTTGGGCGTTTATCAACAGATCTCACAGGACGGGGTCAGCTGGTCACGCTTGGCACCACGTATTTCTGCGTCGACGACAGATTTAGCTACGTGGCCTCAGGGTGTTTCTGCGTGGGGCGCTGGTTCTGATGGAGAGAATATTTGGGTTGCAGCTCGATTCCGCAGGGTGTCGGACGAATCTCAGAGCAAGTGCGTGCTGTATAAAAGCGTTAACGATGGGTCAGTGTATACCCCGGTACTTGACCCTGTACCGCTGTACGATTCAAACGGCTGGGCTCCTGTGCTTATGCATTCATTCGCCGTTCTGCCCAACGGGCTGTTGGCGTTCGGCTATCACATGTATGACTCGGAAGTCGGTATTGCTACTATCGACCCGGTGACGCTGGAGGTGGTCAAGCACACGATGTTCTCTAAGGAGGATATGGGTGGAACGCCGATGCTTGTAGAGCCGACAATTCGCGTGTACGGCACTCGGGTTATCGGTTTCCTTCGCACTCAGAATAATGCCGTACGCAAGGCCGTAATGTGGTACAGCGACGATAACTGCCAGACGTTTACGACGCGGGAAATTGACGGCGTTCCTGACCAATCCCCTGTAACGTCAATCAGCTACCAGGGGAACACCTATGTTTTTTACTGCGGTCGCTACCGCAATGGCAATAGCAGCAGTGCGCTGACGGATAGCCCATTGCTAACGATGCGCGTAGGTACTGATAACGATGCTGTGAACATGGCATGGGAAAACTTTGTTGAGATCCCCGTCGCTGCCGTACCGGCTATGTACAACGATGCGGGGCCGTCAGGCACTGGTGTGCAGGATGTGTGCGTGCGCGGCTCTAAAATTGTCGTTTGCCTGTCAGCAAACATGGGGGCCAACGTTGATCAGGCTGAAATTTTCTCGGTAACGTTCGACATGAGTGAACGCAGGAAAAGCAACTTTTTCCTTTCGGAAGAGGCCTTTACAAACTCAACCCGCGCCACCGATTTTTCTGCCAACTACCTTTACGGGAGTGTAAATATTGTCACCGTTGGTGGCGTCGCCGGCACTGTGCGCATGAACGGCCAGGTCGTTATCCAGGATCAGGATACTGCGGTACGTTGGGGATCCGTCAACGCAGCGGCAAGTAAGCTGCACGTGTTCAATAACGGCCCTTTCCCTGGGTATCTATCAGTGGAAGCAGGTAGTACAAACGTCACACTTTGGGGAAGCTCTGGTGTAACAGAAATCCGGGCGGGAACTGCGCTTGCTAACGCATCGATTAAATTGGATACGGTGACCAAACGCATCTCTCTGTCAAACCCCAATAACACTGGGGGTGTGGCTCTTGAAGCGAATGGCACGATCACATTCAGCGCGAATTGGCAGCATCCGATCAAGATTGATGGTGGTGCTAAACAGACGTATGAATGGGTATCGGGCACCGGCAACAAGATGTACAAAAAAGGAACGCCGCCGACGGCGGATAACGACGGCACCATTCTCTACTAGGCTGCGCAAACTTTCTTTCCTGCCTGATCATAACCATAGCGCCGGTGGATGGACTGGCGCTTTCACATCTCTCCTCTGAATGCTTATACTGTATGTGTATACAGTATTTTGTTGTGAGGTAAACACCATGGGAATGATGCCAAAATTTGCCAGCCCGGCAGCAGACTACGTTGAGCGCCGCTTGAGCCTTGACGAGATCTGCATCTCAAAACCGAGCGCTACATATCTGCTGCGCGCCGCCGGTCAGGCGCTGGCGGTCGGTATTCATGCCGACGCTTTGCTCGTTGTCGATTCGTCGGCGACGCCGGTACACGGTAGCATTATCGTGGCCGCCGAGGAGGGCGTGCATGTGTTGCGCCGCTTGCGCCTCTATCCGTATCGCGCGCTCGAGTTTCTCGATGGATCTGGCCGTGAAACTGAACTCGGCAACGAGGATTCGGAAGAAGGAATTCAGGTGTTTGGGGTGGTGATGTACTGCGTGAACGACATGCGCTCGTGCGAGTGGGATGATCTGCCTGTTATCTGATAGTCCGCCGTGCATAACTATCCATTTGTTTGTTCCTAAAATGGTTATGCGCGGCCGCGTTACTCAATGATCTGAATTTTTACCATGTTAGGATTTTAAAAGTTAACTTATTGATATATATAATTAACAAGGTGAATTTAAAATCCCTCGGCTTATGGCTGTGCGGGTTCAAGTCCCGCCCCGGGTACCAGGGAACAAAAATACCGAATAATCAAAGCAATAAGTAGTAATGTCGTAGACCGCCGAGAGGCGGTTTTTTTGTTCCTGAAATTCGCGTTACACCTGTATTCTTCCCTTTTTTGTCATACCACATGCCCATGGATTGTCATCCTGCTTGCAGGGAGCCCCGCAGGGCTCCGCAGTACCAATCATAAGAAACCGAACGCCGCAGCGAGGATCCAGCCGAAGACGCAGGAGACGCTAACGCCGATCAGGCCGGGCAGAATAAAGCTGTGGTTGATCACGAAGCGGCCGATGCGGGTGGTGCCGGAGCGGTCGAACTGGATCGCTGCCAGATCGCTGGGATAGGTTGGCAGAATGTAATAGCCGTAGCAGGCCGGCGCCGAAGCGACGATATAGGCCGGGTTGACGCCGATCGCCAGCGCCACCGGCACCAGTGCCGCCAGCGCGGCGGCCTGCGAGTTGACGAATTTCGACACCAGCAGCAGGATCAGCGCATAGGCCCAGGGGTACTCTTTCACCAGCACGCCCAGCGTGGCTTCGATCTGCGCCAGGTGCGCGCCGAACATGGTTTCCGCCATCCAGGCGACGCCATACACCGCCACAATGGCGATCATGCCGGAGCGGAACACTTCGTTTTTAGAGATAGACGCCGGGTTGGTGCGGGTGATGATGACGATCAGCGCCCCGGCCATCAACATGCACATCTGGATCACCAGGACCATGGAGAGCGGCTTGCCGCCGAAGCTGGGCCGCAGCTCGGAAAATGCCCCCAGCACCGCCACCAGGGCGATGGTAGCGAGGAAAATCCACATGGCGATCCAGTTGCTGCGTGGCAGCACCCGATCCAGCAAGGTGGCGGCATCGCCATAGACGTAGCGATGGTTCTCCGGCACCGAGATGAATTTCTGGAACTCCGGATCTTTGTCCAGGTCTTTGCCGCGGAACCAGCTGAAGATGCCGATCGCCAGAATGCCGCACAGGGTGGAAGGAATGGTGATCGACAGCAGGTCGAGGAATTCCAGATGGCGGCCATTGAAGGTATAGCTGCTGAGCATCGCCACCAGTGAAACGACCGCTACCGAAACCGGGCTGGCGATAATGCCCATCTGCGCGCCGATCGAACTGGCCGCCATCGGCCGTTCCGGGCGGATGTTATTTTTGATCGCCACGTCATAAATGATCGGCAAGATGGTGTACACCACGTGCCCGGTGCCGCACAGAATAGTGAGAATGCAGGTCACGAACGGTGCGATGATCGAGACGTAGCGCGGGTTGCGCCGCAGCATCCGTTCGGCGATTTGCAGCATCACGTCCAGCCCGCCCGAGGCCTGCAGGGTGGCGGAGGCCGCCACCACCGCGATGATCACCAGCATCACGTCTACCGGCGGTTTGCCGGGCTGCAGGTGAAAGCCGAACACCAGGATCATCAACCCGATACCGCCCAGTAACCCCAGCGCAATGCCGCCCTTGCGCGCCCCATACAGCAGGCATGCCAATATAACCGCTAATTGCAGAAAGAAATCCATGATAGATACGCCTTAGTAATGTTGAACTTAACTGCGTTCAGTTTCCGGCGGCGGTTACAACAGAAAGTTGTTTTAAATCTAAAGGCGCTAAAAATTTGTGGTTATTAACGCTAAAGAGTGATGGTGCTCACACTCAGTGAATCAAGGGGGAAGAAGCCACCAGCACGAAAAAGCAAGTCAACAGGTCAGACCTCTACTATATGAAAGGTTTACTGATCCGAGGAGAAAACCATGGACCCGACAAAAATGACCGGGCTGGCGCTGTTACAGGCTGCAATGGCCGGCAAGATCCCAGCGGCCTCGATCGCTGAAACCGTGCCCATGAAGCCGGTTGCGGTGGAAGAAGGGTATATCCGCATCGTGGCGCGGGCAGACGGGCGCCATCTGAATCCGCTGGGTGGCGTACATGGCGGCTTTGCCGCCACGGTATTGGACTCGGTGACTGGTTGCGCGGTGCACAGTACGCTGGGCGCAGGCGTAGGTTACGGCACCGTCGATCTGCAGGTAAAAATGCTGCGCCCTGTGCCGAAGGAGAGTGACCTGATCGCCGAGGGGCGTCTGGTCTATGCGGCGAAGAACGTCGCTTTCGCTGAAGGCACGCTCAAAACGGCAGGAGGGAAGCTGCTGGCTTCGGCAACCGCCACTTGTTTTATCATTCGCCCCACCGAACAAGCACCGCAATAACTCGCTCGTTATCGGGCTTCGGGCTATCAACCCGGGGCCCGATGCATTTCTCTTCGGCTGCATAGATTGCTACGCTACGATGACAGGCGCGATACGCCATTGTGGTCTAGTATTCTTGGGTAAAAATTTATCGGAGTGATTATGCAGCCGTATAAAGAGGTTGAGTTTGATCATGAGCTTTGTCTGGCGATCGGCAAAGCCGTATTAGACGTGGTGGCGCAGGGGGAGGAAACCAGCGCTCCGGCGGTGATGAACGCGATTGAGCGGTCGGTGGAACAGGGGTTGAATGACGACGAAACGGCCATCGCCGACGACGCCCTGGATTTGATGGCTCGTCTCGTCCACGGCTTCAGCTTCATAAATCTAGCGGATGAAGAGGATACTTCCCATGCATTGGTTGAATTTCAAACGCTACAAGAGTGACGTTGCCAAACAGGCCGTGCCGCCGCATTTGAATGCGGCTGAATTTGCGCGGCATTACGCCGACAAGCCGCAAGCCGATACGGAAGAGTATCTTTCGCTGAGCGGGGAGATGTGCTGGGATGCGGTGGTGCTGTGCGCCCACCGTTCAGGCGCGCTTAGCAAGGCGAAATACAAGCAGCTGTGGCAGACGGTATTCGATAAGCAATACAAACATTTCGTTAGCCCTGACGATACCGAGATCCGCACCATGGCCGATATGTTGCGCGCGCCGCAGGGATGTTTTATCGGCATATTTTCCCTGCGTGACGCGACGGCGCCCCGTTTGCTGCATGCCATGATCGGCACCGGTGCAGGCTTTGCCGCGGGCAATAAAAATCTTTGCATCGGCGTGGGGGGCGCGGTCGGCTGGGAAAATCTCAATCTGGCGCGCGATCTGCGCTGGCAGCCGGAAGGCGGTTTTTTACGCCAGGGCGACAACGAAGTGCTGCGCATTTTTTACCGGCCTTTCCCCGCCTGAGCCGGTTCGCCCGCTTTTAGAGTAAAAAAACCGCCGTCTGGCGGTTTTTTGTTGGCGGGTATCCCCCTTATTTGAAACCGCCGTTGCGAATGAACTCGAGACCGGCGGCGGTGATCCGCGTTTGATGCGGGTCGATATCATAGTTGTTCTCGTCGATGTCGCTCATCACATAGGCCTGTATCAGGCCCTTGGTTTTGAGATAGGCGAAGGGATCGGCGAAGGCGTGTGGGCTGGTGGCGTCTTGTTTCCACAGTTCGTAGGTTTTTTCATCCAGCGTGCCGGGGTGATTGGCGGCCAGCCGGGTCAGGATCTGATTGTAGAACGCATAGTCGGTCATGATGCGATCCTCTTTATCGCGAGCGACAGTCTCGGAAAGTGGCGGTAAGGTCTTTCAATCATAGCCGATGTTTTCCGCCGTCGGCATGGGGTTAGCCGCGTTGGCTTTCAATCCAGTGGAACAGACGTGAAATGCTCAAGGTGATCTCACCGATGTTGAAGAGTGCGCCAAGCCACAGGGCGAGCATAACCAGGATGCCGATGATGATGGAAAGGTCCATCGTGCTCATGATTATGTTCTTCATTAATAAAGGTGTGCGGCAAAGCGTGCCACCAATCCCGCTTGCCATAAAATGCGCTGCGCATTATTCCGTTTGAAATCAAAGTACAAAAGCCACCCAAACGGGTGGCTTTTGTGTTTTCGCGCCGATCAATCCAGCTTGGGATGCTGGTCGATCAGGATCTGCTTTTTCTTTTCCAATTCGGCGATCTGCGCGTTGATGTCCTCGACTTTCTGTTCGATGTTGTCGTAGGTCTCCTGCAGTAGCTCTTTTGCCTCGGAGCGGTCAGAGGCGGCCGGCGTCGCGCCGCGCAGCGGCTTGTTGGCGGTTTCTTTCATGTACAGACCGGTGATAAGACCGATCACCGCCACCACCATCAGGTAGTAGGCCGGCATGTACAGGTTGCCGGTCGCTTCGACCAGCCAAGCGGCGGCGGTCGGCGTCGCACCGGCGATCAGCACCGAAATGTTGAACGAAATCGCCAGCGCGCTGTAACGGATGTGCGTCGGGAACATCGCCGGCAGAATCGAGGCCATCACCCCGGTGAAGGAGTTGAGCAGCACCGCCAGCACCAGCAGACCGACGAAGATCAGGCCAATCACGTTGCTGTTGATCAGAATGAAGCACGGGATCGCCAGCGCCAACAGGCCGATGCTGCCGCCGATAATGAACGGCTTACGGCCGATGCGGTCGCTGGTCAGGCCGATCACCGGCTGTACGAACAGCATGCCGATCATGATGGCGATGATGATCAGAACGCCGTGATCTTCCGAGTAGTGCAGGTTATGCGACAGGTAGCTCGGCATGTAGGTCAGCAGCATGTAATAGGTCACGTTGGTGGAGATGACGATACCGACGCACACCAGCAAACTTTTCCAGTGTTTGGCCGCGATCTCTTTGAACGAGGTTTTCGGCGGATTTTCGATGGCGTTGCGGTCATCTTTTTCCATCTTGTCCACGTGCTGCTGGAACGCCGGGGTTTCTTCCAGCGCATGGCGCAGATAGAGACCGATCAGGCCCAGCGGTGCGGCGATGAAGAACGGGATACGCCAGCCCCAGTCGAGGAAGTTGGCTTCGCCGACGATGCTGGAGATCAGCACCACCACGCCTGCACCCATCACAAAGCCGGCGATGGAGCCGAAGTCTAACCAGCTACCCATAAAACCGCGTTTGCGATCCGGCGAGTATTCGGCGACGAAGATCGCCGCACCGGAATATTCACCGCCGACGGAGAAGCCCTGCGCCAGTTTGGCCAGCAGCAGCAGGATCGGCGCCCAGATGCCGATCGACGCATAGGACGGGATCAGGCCGATACAGAAGGTGCTGACCGCCATAATGATAATGGTGATCGAGAGCACTTTCTGGCGACCGAACTTGTCGCCCATGGCGCCGAAGAACAGGCCGCCGAGCGGACGCACCAGGAAGGGCACGGAGAAGGTCGCCAGCGCGGCGATCATTTGCACGCCGGGAGAGGCGCCGGGGAAGAAGACCTGGCCAAGCGCATAGGCGACAAAGCCGTATACGCCGAAGTCGAACCACTCCATCGCGTTGCCCAGGGCCGCCGCGGTGATCGCCTTCTTGAGTTTGCTGTCATCGATGATGGTGATGTCGTTAATGTGCATCGGTTTATGTCGTTTTTTTCTTAACTTCATATAATCATCCCTTAATGAATTATTCGTTGTTCGTGAAAGCGTAATCTCCGTTCACTGTTGTTTTCGTGTTATCAAATCGGCTAATCGAATCGCGGTTCAAGACGATTCATTATCCACATTTAAGTTGGGATGTGGATCACAAAATACGGCCGTTTATGCCAAGGTTATGTCATTTAGGTGACTAATTATTTTGCATCTATAGCTTAACGTTATATCTTGCGCCGATCAAATCCAGCAGTTTAACTTAAGTGTTTGCACCGATTTGGTGCGAGAATGGTCTAATAATTGTGCAATTTGACGGTTTTTCGTCTGATTAGGAATGTTTGAAGTATAGAGAGTACGGGAGATAAAACAGGAAAAATTGATGTGTTTACCGCTAAAAAATCACCTGGCCGGAGGATGGCCAGGCTGTTTGGTTTAGGGTACCGACGAACCGCCGAATTCCAGATAGATTTTCGCCAGGTTCTGGTACTGCGCGAAGCGGTTCTCGTCCACCGCCAGTTCCGCCTGACGGCGCTGCTCCTGAGCATTTAGCCAGTCGGTAATGGTGACGGCGCCCTGCCGGTAACGCACCTCGTTCAGCCGCTCCGATTTGCGCGCCAATGCCAGCGAGGCCTGCAGCTGCGTCTCTTGCGCCCGCAGCTGTGCGCGCAGCGACAGGGCGTTATTCACATCGCCCATCGCCTTGTACAGCGCCTGCCTGAATTCCAGCACCTGTTGTTCGTAGTCGTTACGGGCGATCTTTATTTCTACGCCCATTTGCCGCCACTGCAGGAACGGCAGCGTCAGGCCGGCACCGAGGCTGCCCGTCGGGTTGCGCAGGAACTCCAGCAGCGCGCTGCTGCTGGCGCCTAGCGAGCCGGTCAGGCTGAACGCGGGATAGTACTGCAGGCGTTTCTCGTCGACGTTGGCCAGGGCGGCGCGCAACCGCAGCTCTTTGGCGCTGAGATCCGGGCGCCGGCTCAAGACGCTGGCGGGAATGCCGGTGTTGATCTGCGGCATCGCCGTCGTCGGCAGGCGTGCGGGCGCGATAGTGGCCTGGCCTGTAGGCGCGCCCAGCAGCACCGCCTGTTCATTCAGCGCCTGTTGACGCTCGTGTTGCAACGCCAGCAGCCGGCTTTCCTGCGTCAGCACGTTTTGTTCCGCGTTCACCACGTCCAGCGCCGAGATGCTGCCGGCCCGATAGCGGGCGTTGGCCAGCCGCAGCGTCTGTTTGGCGTAGGCGATGCTCGCCTGGCTGACGCCGATCTGCTGATTGAGGAAGCCGATGCGCCAGTAATTCGTGGCGGCGTTGGCCAGCAGCGTCAGGCGCGCCGTCTGCAGATCCTGCTCGGAAGCCTGGCTGGCCCACTCGGCGGCATCGCGCTGGCGCGCCAGTTTGCCCCAAAGGTCGACTTCATAGCTCGTAGAGAGCGTCGCGCCGCTGGTTTTATTCCAGGCGGAGGACTCGGACAGCGGGCGATTGATGCCGCTGTTCAACGAGGCGTTGACGTCGGGGGCGGTGCTGATGCCGACGCGTTCCGCCTCGAGCCGCGCACGGTAGACGCGCAGCACGGCGACGGCCAGATCGTTGTTGCTGGCCATCACCTGTTGCAGCCAGCGATCGAGCTCGGGATCGTGGAAATCGCGCCAGTCGAACGGCGTCGGCGCGGCGTTGTCGGCGGCGTGCTGCCAGCTCGTCGGATAGTTGACCTGTGGCGCCCGGTAGTCGCTTTTCAGGGCATTGCCGCAGCCGGCGGTGAGCAGGGCGGCGAGGCTTAACGCCAGGGGAGAGAAAATTTTCATGGGTTACTCGCTGGCCAATGAAACGACCGGATCCATCCTTGCCGCTTTGCGGGCGGGGAGATAACCGAAGATCATGCCGATTAAGGTTGAACAGAAAAACGCCGTCGCGGCGGCTTGCCAGGAATAAATGGCGGTGAACATGCCGCCCGCCAGCGAGGTGAACAGCGAACCGGCGGCGAACGACAGTGCGATGCCCAATGCGCCGCCGATCAAACAGACCAGCACCGCCTCGATCATGAACTGTTGCATGATGTCACCGCGCCTTGCGCCGACCGCCATGCGCACGCCGATCTCGTGGGTGCGCTCGGTTACCGAGACCAGCATGATGTTCATCACGCCCAGACTGCCGATCACCAGCGAGATCGAGGCCACCATCAGGATCAGCAAACTGAGCGTCATCGAGGTGCGCTCGATCGATTTACGGAACTGATCGCGGTTGAATGTCATGAAATCCTTGACGCCATGGCGCTGGGTCAGCAACTGCGTAATGGCGCTGACGGCGGCTTCGCTGGCGACGTCATCCTTCAAGCGCACGGTGATGCCGCTGAGCGTGGTTTTGCCGACCATACGGTACATCACCGTGCTGTAGGGCATCCAGACGCTGATGCGGTTGGGCGCGTAGCTGCGTTCGCTTTTGGCGACGCCGACCACCCGCGCCGGCACCGAGCCGAGAAACACGATCTGGCCGAGCGGCTCGAGGCTGAAATCGCCGAACAGCGCCTGGCGCGCATTGTCGTCGATGATCACTTCCTGCAGCGCGTTGCGATCGTCGCGGAAGGTGGCGCCTTGCACCAGCGTGATGCCGTTGACGCGGAAATAGTCGCGGCCGACGCCGGTGATTGACGCGGTGGCGGATTTGCTGCGAAAACGGATGCTGTCGGACGCGCTGACTTCCGGGCTGACGCTATCGACGAAGCTTTGCTGCGCCAGCGCGTCGGCATCGGCCGGCACCAGGGTGCGGATGCTGTCGATGGCGTCGTCGAAGAAGTCACGCCCCGGATAGATGCTCACCACGTTGGTGCCGAGCCCCTTGATATTCTCCAGCGTGCGCTGTTTGGCGCCTTCGCCCAGCGCGACGACCGTGACCACGGCGGCGATGCCGAAGATAATGCCGGTCATGGTCAACGCGGTGCGCAGGCGGTGGGCGTTCATCGCCTTCAGCGCCATGTGCAGCGACTCGCGGGTGCGGTCGATAAGACTTTGCCAGCCGCTTTGCCGGCTGCGGTTCGGCGGCGGTAGCGCGACGGCGGGTGCCGATTGGCGGCCGCTGTCAGCGATGATTTTGCCGTCTTGTAGTTCGATGACGCGCTGCGCATGTTGCGCCACTTTCATATCGTGGGTGACGATCACCACGGTGTGGCCGCGTTGGTTCAGCTCGCTGAGGATCGCCAGCACTTCCTGGCCGGATTGGGTGTCCAGCGCGCCGGTCGGTTCGTCCGCCAGGATAATTTCGCCGCCGTTGATCAGCGAGCGCGCGATGCTGACGCGCTGCTGCTGGCCGCCGGAAAGCTGGCCGGGCTTGTGGTCTTCGCGCCCCTCCAGGCCCAACCGCGCCAGCAGTTGCGCCGCTCGCTGCCGCCGCTGATCGCGCCGGGCGTTGGCGTAGATGGCCGGAATTTCGACGTTGCCCAGCGCGCTGAGATCGGGCATCAGGTGGTAACGCTGGAAGATAAAGCCGATATGCTCGCGGCGCAGGCGGGCCAGTTCGTCCGGCGACAGGTGGGCGGCGTTCTGGCCGCTGATGTAATAGTCGCCGCGATCCGGCACATCGAGGCAGCCCATGATGTTCATCAGCGTCGATTTGCCGGAACCGGAGGCGCCGATGATCGCCACCAGTTCGCCAGCGGCGATGGTCAAATCGATGTCTTTCAACACCGTCAGCGCCTGGCCGCCGTTGGTGTAGGTTCGGCTGATGCCTTTTAGCTCGATGATCGCGTTCACAGGAAGATGCCATCCTCAGCCGGCTTGGCGGCGGGCTGCGACAGCACCACGGTTTCACCGGCTTTCAGGCCGCTGAGGATCTGAATGTCGACGTTGTTGGTGATGCCGGTGGTCACTTTGCGCGTTTCCAGCCGCTGATCCTGAGTCAGCACCTGCACCTGCTGCTCTTTGCCATCGATTTTATGCACTGCCTGGATCGGCACCAGCAGGGTGTTCTTCGCTTCGCCGAGCAGCAAGGACACCTGCGCGGTCATGGCGATGCGCAGGCGGTTTTCCGGGTTGGGCACGTCCAGCAGTGCGTTGTAATAGACCGACGCGTTCGAGGTGCCGGAGCCCGAAGCGGAGCTGGTGCCGGCGAGCGAGTCGTCTTTCATTACCGATTCCGGTGCCAGTTCGATGGTGCGCAGCGTGGCGTCGTAGCGTTTATCCGGATCGGAAAAAATAGTGAAGTACGCCTTTTGCCCCGGTGAAATGCGGGTGATGTCGGCTTCGGAGATCTGCGCCTTGATGGTCATCGTATCCAGCCGCGCCAGCTTGACGATGGTCGGCGCGCTTTGGCTGGAGTTGACCGTTTGCCCCTGCTGCGTAACCACGGCGATGACGATGCCGTCCATCGGCGCGACCACGCGGGTATAGCCCAGATCGATTTTTTTCTTCTCGACTTCGATCTGCGATTGCACCAACTGCGCATTGAGTGCCTGCAGATCGGCGCGAGTGGTGGCGAGCGTGGCTTCGGCGGTCTCGAAGTCTTCCCGCGAACTGGCTTCGTCGTTCAGCATGCGGCGCTGGCGTTTAAAACGCGACTCTGCCTGTTTCAGCAAAGCCTGTTTGGCTAACATATTGGCTTTGACTACGTTCAGCGCCGCCTCGGCGTTGCGCAGATCGTTGCGCTGTTGCAGATCGTCGATGTCGGCGATCGGTTGCCCTTTGGTGACGCGATCGCCCAGTTTGACCTTCAGCGATTTCACTTCACCGGAGACCCGCGCACCGACGTTAACGCGTTCGACGGCATCCAGTCGCCCGGTGGCCAGCACGGCGTTCTCGATATCGCCCAGGCGGGCCGTTGCGGTAACGTAATCCTGCTGCGGCGGGCGTTGCCAATAGAGGGCCAGCGCGATGGCGACGCAGATGAAAATGATGACGGCGATCAACGTCAGACGACGGGGTGTGAGTTTCAGTGAAGTCATGCCCAGGTTTTCCATAACGATAAAAGCGGCGGTTCCAGTCTGCCATCATGGCAGCGCCAGCTTGAACTGGCGCTAAACGTGAGGCGCTTTCCCGCTGGAAAGGGGATAGTAAAGGCTTTCCCGCTAAAGATCACGGCGAGTTATTATCCTTCGGGGTGCAACCGGCTGCGTGGCGCGTTATACTGGGTAAAAAACCAGTATTCATTCATCAGCAGGATAACGCCGCCGCCATGATGCCAAACCGCCTCGAGCCGGAACTCGACATTTACCAATATCCGGAGCACCTGCGCGCCTGCCTGGCGCCGTTGCCCAAGGGGCCGGGCGTCTATCTGTTCCACGGCGAGAGCGAAAGCCTGCCGCTTTACATCGGTAAAAGCGTCAACGTACGCAGCCGGGTGATGGCGCATTTTCGCGCGCAGGACGAGGCGAAAATGCTGCGCCAAACCCGGCGCATCAGCTTTATCGAGACCGCCGGCGAGTTGGGCGCATTGCTGCTGGAGGCGCAGTTGATCAAGCAGCAACAACCGTTGTTCAACAAACGCCTGCGGCGCTCGAAACAGCTGTGTGCGCTGCGTCTGCAGGCGGATACGGTGACGATTGCCCACGCCAAAGAGATCGATTTCGCCGTCACTCCCCACCTCTACGGGCTGTTTGCCAATCGCCATGCCGCGCTGGAAAAATTGCGCGCCATCGCCGACGAGCATCGTTTATGTTATGGCAAGCTGGGGATCGACAAGCTGCCCGCGGGGCGAGCCTGCTTCCGCTACAGCCTGCGCAAGTGCGCCGGCGCCTGCTGCGGCGTGGAGTCGGCGCAGGAACATGCGCGGCGGCTCGGTGCGGCGCTTGAACAGCTGCGCATCGCCTGTTGGCCATTCGCCGGGCGCGTGGCGTTGGAAGAACAGGGCGAGACGCTGCGTCAGTACCATGTGATTCACAATTGGTTTTATCTGGGCTCGGTCAGCAGCCTGGCGCAGGCGCAGCGGCTGCAGAGTGCGGCCAGCCATTTTGACAGCGATGGCTACAAGATTTTGTGCAAGCCGCTCATGGCCGGCGATTATCGGATTATTGAGCTGCCGTAATGCCATAACGCTGGCGATAGCCTAAGACTTATCTGTAAATTCAGCGCATTATGCTAAAAAAGCTTGAGTCCATAATGTTGTTATGGATAATGGCGCCCCGAAGCGAAGGAACGCGCTATTAACTCAGTTGGCAGAGTGATTGGTTTTATAATGGCTTGTTTTGGCTTGAAAATTGATAGACGCGGGTTCGAGTCCTGCATAGCGCGCCAGCTTTCTTCCCTTCATCTCACCGCGCTTACCGTAAAGCGCACCCGGGTTGATTTGCACTATCGGCTCCTCGTTGGGATTTTCGGGTGTGCTTTACCGTAACCGCTGGCTTTCCTTCCTCTTTCTCTTTCGATCCTTTGCTAAACTGTAATCAGGCAGGCTTGCTGCCCGGCAACAGGAGGTCGATATGTCTCACTCCGAGCAACTGCAGGAACTCTTGCAGCGCGTCGCCGCCCTCGAGGCGAGAGAGAAAGCGCTGAGCGCCGCGTCCAACGCTTATCAGGCGATTATCACCACCATGTTGGGCAATATGGAGAAGACCGAACGCGATCGGATCATCGCGATGATCGATCAGGCCCATGAAATCGCCTACGCCCGCGCCATTCAACGCAGCAACGAACCGCAAAAGCAGAAAATCAAACAGGCCGACGATGTGGCCCAGCGCATGTTCATGTTTGCGCAAGGCAAGGCCGCCCAACCGCGCTGAAGCCGAACTATAACAGTTGCTGTCATTAAGTTGGCTAACTGATCTACCTGGCGAAACTGTACTTGTGTTACTTTTAGCGGTGAGATTTGATGGCAATGCTGTTTCCAGCATAAGGTTGTAACGATGGACGCGATTAAAAGCATCTTGGTTAAAGAGATTGAACAGATCAATCGGCGCGAAGGGCGTGACGGCAAGCCGCGCTTCAACAGTGAATTCGCTCGCACTCACCGCTATCTGTGCCTTGCCATGTTCGCCGGTTATTTCGCGGTGATCGCCGTGATGTACCAGGTGCCGTACATGGGGATATATGCTTTCCTGGGCTTCACCGCTTTTGTGCTGTTCATGTTCGCCATGCTGCTGATCGAGATCCGGCCGGTATACCGCTTCGAGGACATCGGGGTGCTCGATCTGCGGGTTTGCTACAACGGCGAGTGGTACTTTACCCGCGCGCTGTCGCCCTATGCGGTGCAGCAACTGCTGGAGGAGCCGTCCATCGGCGCCGCGCTGAAACAGAAGATGCGCGTGATCATCGGCAACAAGGGCGAAATCGACTTCTACGACGTGTACGACATGGCGTATGGAAAAAAGCCGCAGGATGAGCAGCCGCAGCTGGCGGCGGCAAACTGAAAGGTTTTCGGCCGGCGGCTTGTCGATTATACTCAGCGTTTGAACGCGAAGCAGAATGAGGATCAAGCGATGAGTGATGATATTTTCGATTTTGATATCGATGCCGAACTGGCGAAAGCCGAAGAAAAAGCGGCGCAGAAGGTAAAAGAGGTCCCTGAGTTCCTCGAAGACGAAGCGGACTGCGAAGGTTGCAAGATCTGATCGCCTGCCCCATAAAAAAAACCGCCGCGGCGGTTTTTTTTATGTCTGAGCGTCGTGGCGTGTCAATCCAGCACGAATCCCCAGATTAGCAACGTCGCCACCAGAATCAGGCAAAGCGCGGACACCGTCACCAGTATTTTCCCCAGAATGTCTTTTTCTTGTTCCTGCTGCGTCACGTTGAAATTATCCAATTAAAAGTCTATGGACCAAACCGGCGATGCTGAGATCGAGCGCCGCTACGCCCAGCGCCATAAGCATCATTACCGAAAGAAATCGAGTCTTGCCGTTCACGTCCTTAATCCCTGTGGACGCCGCTGCTAAGTTTTTATATCAAAGGGATATAATTCAGCGACGCCCTATTTCATGCATCATGATAGTGATTAAGAACGTTCTTAAGGCCAGAAGTTCCCTCGTCTGATAACGCAGCCGGTGCGGCAGCGTCAGTCGGTTACGATACGCACGCCTATCTTGCTGACTTGATTGCCGTCCATTTCGGCGATGGTCCAGGTCAGGCCGTCCCATTCCACCTGGTCGCCGATCACCGGTTCGCCGCCGATCAACTGAATGACGAACTGGCCCAGCGTCTGCTGCTCGTCCACGTCGTCTTGCAGATTGAGGCCATAAAGCTGCGAGATGTCGCTTAAACGGGCATCCGACTGCAGGATAAAGTCGCCGAAGAAGCGCTCGTCGAGCGTCACGGCCGGCGCCTGGCTGAACAGTTTGCCGAGGATGGGCAGGTCGTGCTCATGGCCGATAACGCACAGAATATCGTTCTCCCGCAGGCGGGTACTGCCGCTTGGGTGCAGCAGTTCTTTGCCGCGGAACAGGGCGGCGATGCGGGTATTGGGTGGCATCTTCAGCTCTCGCAGCGCCGCGCCGACGCACCAGTTTTCCGCCGAAAGCTGATACACGAACTGTTCCCACTGGTTCTCCGGGTGCACGTCCAGCCCAACGCGGGAGATCGGCGTCAGCGCCGGCGGCACGATCACCTTGGCTTTTTTGGCGGCAAACGACAGCGTGGTGCCTTGCAGCAGCAGGGAGACCAGCACCACGAAGAACGCCACGTTGAAAAACAGCTGGGCGTTGGGCAGCCCGGCCATCATCGGGAACACCGCCAGGATCACCGGCACCGCGCCGCGCAGGCCGACCCAGGAAATAAAACCGCGCTCGCGCAGGGTAAAGCTGCGGAACGGCAGCAGGCCGATAAACACCGACAGCGGACGGGCGAACAGGATCATCCACAGCGACAGCAGCAGGGCAGGGATGGCGATCGGCAGCAGCTCGTGCGGGTTGAGCAGCAGGCCAAGCACCAGGAACATGCCGATCTGGCTGAGCCACGCCAGGCCGTCGAAGGTTTGTACGATGCCGTGCCGGTTGCGGATCGGCCGGTTGCCCAGCAGCAGGCCGCACAGATACACCGCCAGAATGCCGCTGCCGTCCAGCGCGGTGGTCAGCGCAAAAATAAGAATGCCGCCGCTCACCGCCAGCAGCGGATAGAGGCCGTCCGCCAGTTTGATGTGGTTGATCAGCGTCAGCAGCAGCCAGCCACCGCCCAGACCGAAGACGATGCCCATACCGAACTGCTGCATCAGATGCAGCGGGAAGGCCCAGCTCAGCGCGGTTTCCCCGGCGGCGATCATCGCAATCAGCGTGATGGTGAGAAACACCGCCATCGGATCGTTGCTGCCGGATTCGATCTCCAGCGTGGCGCTGACGCGTTCGTTCAAACCTTTGCCCCCCAAGAGGGAGAATACCGCGGCGGCGTCGGTGGAACCGATAATGGCGCCGATCAGCAGCCCCTGCAGCAGATCGAGATTGAACAGCCAGGCGGCGGCCATGCCGGTCAGACCGGCGGTGATCACCACGCCGATGGTGGCGAGAGACAGCGCCGGCCACAGGGCGACGCGGAAAGAGCTGACCCGGGTACGCATACCGCCGTCGAGCAGGATCACCGCCAACGCGAGGTTGCTGACCAGATAAGCGACGGGGTAATTGCTGAAGACGATGCCGCCGGGGCCATCGACGCCGGCCAACATGCCGATCGCCAGAAAGATCACCAGGATCGGAATGCCGAGCCGGGAAGAAAATGAGCTGAGCAGAATGCTTGCCCCCACCAGCACGGCACCGATGACGAACAAACTGTTAATGGTGCTGGCATCCAAAATATCGCTCTCCTGAGGCTGGGGGATAGGGGGCACTGCGAGTGTGTCGATGATAACGTGTTTAGTGGGTAAAACGCCAAGGCTGATTGCGAAAACAACCGATCAATTATTGCCCTTTGGTGTGATTAAACAAAGAAAGTGAGGAGAAGAGGGAGATTCCTGCCTTTTATCCAACATTATCAGGCTGCTGTATTTCTGCTTCGGCAACAATGTTCGATCGTGGCTGGGGGAAAAACCATTAAGCCCGCGCAGGCAGGCTTAATGGTTTGCAGGCGCGGTAGGATTAATGATCGAGCGATTCCAGCGCCCGTTTGATCAGCTCGGAGGCCAGCTTGCTTTCCGCTTCGGAAATGCCGTCGAGATTGAAGTTGGAGAGCTCAGCGACCAGAATGCTGCGTTCTTTGCCGCTGATCGAAGCGTCCAGCGCGGACAGCAACCTGCCGAGGATCTTCAGCAGGGTGGCGTTTTCCGCTATGGCTTCCTGAGCCGGGGTGTTCTTGTCGGTCATTCAAAATCCTCTCTGTCGTGACGGAAGGGAGATGCAGCTAACGCCATCGAATGAATTAAACGATCGCGCAGCCCTTCGGGGGGTTGAGCCCAATCACTACCGTAAGGCAGGGATCCGGATTTCTACTTATGCATTGCAGTTATAACGGCTAGGTTATCTATGCAGCCGTATCACTTTGCCCTAACGGGCGACGTCAGGCTGAGCAATGTGTGCTCTGCATGGCAAGAGAGATGGCGCAACCGCGAGGTTGCGCCATCAAGTATAGCGTCGGGAGGAAAATGTGAAGGCGGCGGAACCGCCCTCAGGAGATTTTTTCTTTTCGTAGACGGTTATTGAAGCGAGGACGATCCAAGAGAAAAGTAAGGTGCAGACGCTGTATCAGCGCATAGGCGATAACAGGGGCGATCAGCCCGAATAGCGTGCCGGCGATCGCTTGTGTTGGCCAATGGTCGATATGCATAAATTTGGTCAGTATGATGCGTAAGCCGCTGGCCGCGAGGATATGCATCAAATAGATGACCATGCTCAATTCGCCGAGTCGTCTCAGCCAGGAAAGATTCGTCTTGGCCAGCAGAACCGACAGGCTGACGATCAAGAAGATGGCTTCAACCGCCAGTAACAGGGAGAAACTTCCGGTATCGGTATACAGCAAGCCAGAATAGCCGTGGAATCCCCACTGCAGCGCGATGAACGCGATCAAGGAGGCCAGCAGCGAACCGAAACCCAGATTGGCGATGAGGGAAGCGTAGCGAATGGCAAAAGCGCCAAGCAGGAAGAAGATCAAGAATCGGGTAATGTAATCAAAATGGAAGGCTTTGGTTAGGCTGTCTTGGTAGAGATACAGCCCCGCGCTGATAACGATCAATACTGGCAGGAGATAACGGTATTTTTCTTTGCTGTACAGCAAGGTGGCCAAAACAAAGACCATGAACAAGGCGTACAGGAACCAAAACTGCGCGCGCGGATGCGTAAACAGCGACAGGACATCGCCCAGGCTGGAAGGGTTATTGGTATAGCGCGACAACAGTACTTCCACCATGCCTTGCAGTAGCGACCAGACGACATAGGGATAAACGATGGTGTCTATCTTGCTGATCACAAAGCTGGTTTTTCCCTTTTTATCCAAGGATTGCGTAAAAAACAGACCGGAAAGGAAGAAAAACAGCGGCATATGAAAACTGTAGATAATGCTGTCCGTCAGTAGATAGGATGAACCGGAAAGCTGAATGCCCGCGCTGTATAGACCCCGATTGACGTGGCCAAAAACCACGAGAATGATGCCGATTCCCTTGGCATAATCGACCCATGCTTCTCTCATATGTGTACCTAGCCCAGAAGTAACGCAACTGATTTATAAGTATGAATATGAGCGTAACAGGCAGTTGCCGTTTTGCAATGTATCCCGGGGATTAGGAATAATATTAGGAAAATGCTCAGGGCAGCTACCGCCGCGCCGAGGTAGTGAGGCGTATTATCATTGATGAGGTTAATTTCTGGATGAAAAATCATCACCCAGAAATGGGGTGGGAAGCCTAACGCGGCTTGCCGGAGAACAGGAAGCGCAGCAGCGGAACGCGTTTGTGCAGTTCATATAACGCGAAGGCCAGCGAGAACACAAACAGCAGGCCCAGCAAGAATCCCAACAGGTTGTTGCCGATATAAGGCGTCACGAAAGCGCCATATATCAGGGTCAACGGATGGTGCACCAGATATATAAACAGCGAGGCGTTGACCAGATAGGTGATGCGCGGCGAGTGATAATTCAGCAGGTTATGCCCGAAAGAGAACGCCACGTTGGTCATCAGGATCCCCATTAGGGTTTTGATCACCACTTCCAGCTCGAACATATAGCTGCTGTGCGCCAGCAACTTTTGGTTCAGCATATATGCGATAAACAGCAGCAGCGAACCGAGCAGCGCCAGCGGTGAGCGGCGCAGAAAAATCTCCTTAAGCCACACATACTTAAACGCATAAGCGCCGAGGATGAAGAACGGCAGGTAGAACATCGTCTCCATCACCACGAAATTGAACAGGCCGTTGGATAATAGCTGCGGTGCAAAAATTAAAATAATGCGGTGCGCGGCCGAATAGCATATCGCATAAATAAAGAAATACAGTGAGATGTTTCCTAATCCACGCATTCTGTTTATTAACGCAGGAATATGTTCACGGGGTTGACGCTTGATGGTGCGGAACAGATAAAAGCAGGCGCAGGTTAACAATGACAGGGTCAATAAGAACCAAAGATGAGACACCAATTCCCAAACTGTTACATTTATTTTCTGATAGAGAGAAAACTCATCCCAGCCGTTTAATTTATCGGTGAAATATTTCAGCATGAAAAACTGCGGCACCGTGATTAGCGGGATGGAACTCAACAGCGGGATCGCCACCCGCTCCAGCCGGACCTTCAGCCACTGGTGGCGCTCGTAGCGCTCGTAAAGCATGTAGGAGAAGTAGCCGGAGATCACGAAGAACACCTGCATGCGGAAGGCGTGGATGAAGTCGTTCAGCACCGTGAGCGAGAAAGAGGGCGACGGGCTGTTCACCGCCCAGGCGTGGCTGGAATAGATCAGTGAGAGGTGAAACGGGATGCCGAGCAACATCAAATAGGCTCTGATGGAGTCGAGAAAAAACTCGCGCTGTTTGCTGCCTTTAGTCATAGATTACCGCTGGTGATTTAATCGAGAGTTCATTAACACGCTTAATAAGTCGTCAAACGTTAAATTGTTATCCGGAACCCTACTATAGCCCCCCGCATTTTTCCATAGCGTCTTGTTGCGCGGCTTGCTACGCTGGTGTTCCATCAGCTGCTTAAACAATGAGCCGTAAACATGAACCATCCATTTATCATGTTGTCGGAAAGCTGAGTAATCCATTAATATGGATTTAAATGATTTGAGCACACGAATAGGGGGGGATGTGCTAGTTAATATATTATCCGGACAACCACGCGCCGCGAGCGTTCGTTGGTTAGGTGCTACCGTATTGTTCACGCTGTTCAGTTCGCCGGCATGGGCCTTTTCTATTGATGATGTGGCCAAGCAGGCGCAGGATCTGGCGGCGAAAGGTTTCGAAGCCCCGAAGAGCAACCTTCCTTCTCAGTTCCGCGAGATGAAGTTCGCAGACTATCAGCAGATTCAGTTCAATCACGATAAAGCCTATTGGAGCAAGCTGAAAACCCCTTTCAAGCTTGAGTTTTATCATCAGGGGATGTACTTCGACACGCCGGTGAAAATCAACGAAGTCACCTCCACCAGCGTAAAACAGATCAAGTACAGCCCGGATTACTTCAACTTCGGTTCGGTCAAACACGACCCTGAATCGGTGAAAAATCTCGGTTTTGCCGGCTTTAAGGTGCTCTACCCGGTCAACAGCGCCGACAAAAACGATGAGATCATGAGCCTGCTTGGCGCGAGCTATTTCCGCGTGGTGGGTAAAGGGCAGGTTTACGGGCTTTCCGCTCGCGGCCTGGCCATCGATACCGCTTTGCCGTCCGGCGAAGAGTTCCCGCGTTTCCGCGAATTCTGGGTTGAGCGTCCGAAGCAGGGCGACAAGCACCTGGTGATCTATGCGCTGCTGGATTCCCCGCGCGCCACCGGCGCTTACCGTTTCACGGTGATCCCGGGCCGCGACACCACCGTGGACGTCGAGTCCAAAGTGTTCCTGCGCGACAAGGTGGGCAAACTGGGCCTGGCGCCGCTGACCAGCATGTTCCTGTTCGGGCCGAACCAGCCGTCGCCGACGTTGAACTATCGTCCGGCGTTGCACGACTCCAACGGCCTGTCTATCCATGCCGGCAACGGCGAGTGGATCTGGCGCCCGCTGAACAATCCTAAACACCTATCCGTCAGCACCTATACCGTCGAGAATCCGAAAGGCTTCGGTCTGCTGCAGCGCGGCCGCAACTTCAAAGAATATGAAGATCTGGACGATCGTTACGATCTGCGCCCGAGCGCCTGGATCGAACCGAAGGGCGACTGGGGCAAAGGCAAGGTTGAGCTGGTGGAGATCCCGACGGCGGATGAAACCAACGACAACATCGTCGCGTTCTGGACGCCGGATACGCTGCCGGAAGCCAAAAAGCCGCTGACGCTGAGCTACCGCCTGAACTTCACCCGCGATGAAGACAAACTGCATTCGCAGGACATCGCCTATGTGGCCCGCACCATGCGTTCGACCGGTGACGTGAAGCAGTCCAACCTGATTCGCGAGCCAGACGGCAGCGTGGCCTTCCTGGTCGACTTCGTTGGCCCGGTGCTGAAAGGGCTGGACGCCAACACCCCGGTCGCTTCTCAGATCAGCATCGGCGACAACGGTGAAATGGTAGAAAACAACGTCCGCTATAACCCAGTGACCAAAGGCTGGCGCCTGACGGTGCGTCTGAAAGTGAAAGACGACAAGAAGCCGGTAGAAATGCGCGCGGCGCTGGTCAATGGCGATAAGACTCTGTCGGAAACCTGGAGCTATCAGCTACCTGCCAATGAATAAGCCTACTCAACCCGCCCAGGATTATCTTGCGGCGCTGCCTCTGACCGCCGAGCGGTCGGAGGCGCTCAACCCTCAAACGGCGGATGACGCTCAGGCACTGGAGGCGCTCCATCGGCAGATGGGCGCCGCCGACGCCAACGTCAACAGCCTGTCGGCGGATGACGTGGCGCTGGCCTCGGTCAAACCGCGCATCGAAAACGCCTGGCCGGATGCGGTCAGCGATGACGACTTCGATACCGACGCCGAAGGGCGCGCCATTCTGAAGGCGACGCCGCCGATCAAACGAACCACCATGTTCCCGGAAGCCTGGCGCACCAACCCGGTGGCGCGCTTCTGGGATTCTCTGCTGGGGCGTTCGCCGCACAACCGGCACGCCACCAAAGAGGAGGCCGAGGCCGAGAACCGCTGGCGTACCGTCGGCTCCATGCGCCGTTATGTGCTGCTGGTGCTGATGCTGGTGCAAACCGGCATCGCCACCTGGTACATGAAAACCATCTTGCCTTATCAGGGCTGGGCGCTGATCGATCCTATCGCCATGCTGGATCAGGATCTGATGCAGTCGGTGCTGCAACTGCTGCCATATGTGCTGCAAACCGGCATTCTCATCCTGTTCGCCGTACTGTTCTGCTGGGTCTCGGCCGGTTTCTGGACCGCGCTGATGGGCTTCCTGCAGCTGCTGATCGGCAAGGACAAATACAGCATTTCCTCCACCATCAAGGGCGATGAGCCGATCAATCCGGCGCACCGCACCGCGCTGATCATGCCGATCTGCAACGAAGACGTCGAACGCGTGTTCGCCGGCCTGCGTGCGACCTATGAGTCCGTCGCCGCCACCGGTCAGCTGGAACACTTCGATATCTACGTGCTGAGCGACAGCTACGATCCGGACATCTGCGTGGCGGAGCAAAAGGCGTGGATGGAGCTGTGCCGCGATGTCGACGGCCACGGCCGCATCTTCTATCGCCGTCGCCGCCGCCGCGTCAAACGCAAGAGCGGCAACATCGACGACTTCTGCCGTCGTTGGGGCGGTGAGTATAGCTACATGGTGATCCTGGACGCCGACAGCGTGATGAGCGGCGAATGCCTCACCGGGCTGGTGCGTCTGATGGAAGCCAACCCGAACGCCGGCATCATCCAGTCCGCGCCGAAGGCGTCCGGCATGGATACCCTGTATGCGCGCGTGCAGCAGTTCGCTACCCGCGTTTACGGGCCGCTGTTCACCGCCGGCCTGCATTTCTGGCAGCTGGGCGAGTCGCACTACTGGGGCCATAACGCCATCATCCGCGTGAAGCCGTTTATCGAGCACTGTGCGCTGGCGCCGCTGCCGGGCGAGGGTTCCTTCGCCGGTTCAATCTTGTCGCATGACTTCGTTGAAGCGGCGCTGATGCGCCGCGCCGGCTGGGGCGTGTGGATCGCTTACGATCTGCCGGGCAGTTACGAAGAGCTGCCGCCAAACCTGCTGGACGAGCTGAAACGCGACCGTCGCTGGTGCCACGGCAACCTGATGAACTTCCGCCTGTTCCTGGTGAAGGGCATGCACCCGGTGCACCGCGCGGTGTTCCTCACCGGCGTGATGTCCTACCTGTCGGCGCCGCTGTGGTTCATGTTCCTGGCGCTCTCCACCGCGTTGCAGGTGGTGCACACCCTGATGGAACCGCAATACTTCCTGCAGCCGCGGCAGCTGTTCCCGGTCTGGCCGCAGTGGCGGCCCGAGCTGGCGATAGCGCTGTTCTCCACCACGCTGGTGCTGTTGTTCCTGCCGAAGCTGCTCAGCATCGTGCTGATCTGGGCCAAGGGCGCGAAAGAGTACGGCGGGGCGTTCCGTCTGTTCATTTCGATGCTGATGGAAATGCTGTTCTCGGTGCTGCTGGCACCGGTGCGCATGCTGTTCCATACCGTGTTCGTAGTGAGCGCCTTCCTCGGTTGGGAAGTGGTGTGGAATTCGCCGCAGCGTGACGACGACGATACGCCGTGGGGCGAAGCCTTCCGCCGCCATGGCTCGCAGATGTTGCTGGGCCTGGTGTGGGCCGGCGGCATGGCGTGGCTGGATCTGCGCTTCCTGTGGTGGTTGGCGCCGATCGTGTTCTCGCTGATCCTGTCGCCGTTCGTGTCGGTGCTGTCGAGCCGCGCGACGCTGGGCATGAAGAGCAAACGCGCCAAGCTGTTCCTGATCCCGGAAGAGTACAACCCGCCGCGTGAGCTGTTGGCGACGGAAGAATACCTGCATCTCAACCGCAATCGCGCGCTGACCAACGGCTTTATGCATGCGGTGGTCAACCCGTCCTTCAACGCGCTGGCGACGGCGTTGGCGACGGCGCGTCACCATCTGCGCGCGACGCTCGATCGCAACCGCGAGGAGCGGGTGAACGAAGCGCTGCAGCTGGGGCCGGAGAAGCTGGCGAAGGGCAAACGTCTGGAACTGCTGAGCGATCCGGTCACGCTGTCTCGTTTGCACCAGCGCGTCTGGCTGTTGCCGGAAGGCGCCGCCTGGCGTGAGCACTATCAGCAGTTGCCGCACAACCCGCTGGCGCACCCAACGGGCCGGCGTTAATCGCTGAACGGCAACGCCCAGACGGGGAATGCGCATGGCGCATTCCCCGTTTTTTTTACCTTTTGCTTACGTGCGCCGGTGCCGGCGGAGAAAGGGAACTGTGGTAGACTGCGGCCGATGCGTTGTTCACTCGCGAAACAACCCCCTTGCTCAGAGTCAATGTCGTGAATCTCTCTTCCTACCTTCGGCTGGCCTGCGTGGCGGCCGGTGTGATGGCCCTGACCGGTTGCGGCAGCATTATCAGCCGCACCATGCCTGGCGCGGGGCATGGCCACCAGTACTATCCCGGCGTGCAGTGGGATCTGCGCGATACGCCCTGGCGTTACGTCACGGTGATAGACGTGCCGCTGTCGATGGTGGTGGACACCTTTATGCTGCCGTTCGATGCGCAGCACGGCCCCTATGAATAAACCCGCTCAGCGGGTGGCGAACACCACCAGCTGATAGCCTTTCTGCCCGCAATGGAAAGGCGCCAGCGCCGTCATGCCCAGCCCTTGCACGTGAGCGGCCAACGAATGCGGATTGTCGTCGTCGATAAACAGCGCGCCCACGTCGTAGTCATGGCTGGTATGCGCTTTGACCGCGGCGTAAAGGCGCTTCAGCACGCCTTTGCCGCGCCAGGCGGCGGCGAGGCAGACCGGGCCGTAGAGAAACACCCGCAGTTCATTCAGCGCGCGTCCGGCGAAGGATTGCGTGGCGAGCGTCGCCAGCATCGCGTCCACCACCGGCGGGCGCGGTTGCACGTCGGCGGGCATCAGGCAAACAAAGCCCGCCAGTTGGTTTTCCTGTTCAGCCACGAGTATGCCGATGCCGCGGTTGATCGCCGCCAGCTGCGCCTCATTCATGCGCGATACGATAAATCCCTGCCGTTTTTGGCGCTCGTCGAGCGCTTCCGGCACGTTTTCCCCCTGCAGCTGCAAAATGGCGGGGTAGTCGGTGGGGCGAGCCCGGCGAATATTCATGCTGCCTCCTTGGCGATGAGTGCGTAGTGCGGGTTAACGTTCATCCCATTCATCGGCCGCGGCCTGGCCTTCTTCGGTATCCAGCGGCGGCTCGAGCTGGAAGTCGCCTTCTTCCCATTCGTACAGGGTGTTTTCATCTATCCACTCGGCGGTGATCTCCACCTCGTCGTAGTCACCGTCGAAGATCGCCTGCGCCGCCGCACCGCTGCGCAGCGGCAGGCATTCCACCGCTTCGCCTTCTTCCTCGAAGAACTCGGCCTGCCACATCGTGTCGCCATCCTGCATTACGTACTTTTGCAGATTGAACTGCTGCGGCACCGGCGGTTCGTCATCGCCGCCGCCTTCGGCGGTGTCGATAAACTCTTCGCGTGCGGCCTCGATGGCTTCTTCCAGGGTTGCATACAGGCTCATGTTCGCCTCCGTTGACAATGAGAGTAGGGCGCCCGGCGCACTGCCGTCGCGTGGGTGAAAACGTCAAAGCTAATTGTTGTCTCACTGGCGCAGGATGCAAATTTTTTTGTTGTCCGCATTGCGACGATGGTTGTCCGCAAAGCGGGAGAAGAGGCGGCGAGGGCGGGAAATAATGGCGTTATCGTTCACTCAGGCGTCAGGAGAAGCCCATGTTAATCGACCCTTCAAGCAAATATCGACCGTTCCCGCCGGTGGCGTTGCCGGACCGCCAATGGCCTGCGCGTACGCTGCGGCAGGCGCCGCGCTGGTGCTCCAGCGATCTGCGCGACGGCAACCAGGCGCTGGCGGAACCGATGGATAACGCGCGCAAGCGCGAGTTCTATCAATTGCTGTTGCAGTGTGGTTTTAAAGAAATTGAAGTGGCTTTCCCTTCGGCGTCGCAAACGGATTTCGATTTTGTGCGCACGCTGATTGACGAGCAGCTGATCCCGGACGACGTCACGATTCAGGTGCTGACGCAGTCGCGCGACGATCTGATCGACCGCACCTTCGAGGCGCTGCAGGGGGCGCCACGGGCTATCGTGCATCTGTACAACGCCACGGCGCCGATGTTTCGCGACATCGTGTTCCGCCAGGATAAGGCCGCCACCGTGGCGCTGGCGGTGAACGGCGCGCGGCGCATTCGCCGGCAGTGCGAGGCACAGCCCGATACCGCCTGGTGCTTCGAGTATTCGCCGGAAACCTTCTGTTTTACTGAATTGGAGTTCGCGCTGGAGATCTGCGAAGCGGTGGCGGCGGTGTGGCAACCGGGGCCGCAGCGGCCGATGATCATCAATCTGCCGGCGACGGTGGAAGTGAGCACGCCCAACGTGTATGCCGATCAGATTGAATGGTTTTGTCGCCACTTCAGCCGCCGCGCCGATGTAACGATCAGCGTGCATCCGCATAACGATCGCGGCACCGGCGTGGCCTGCGCGGAGCTGGCGCTGTTGGCCGGCGCCGATCGGGTCGAAGGCTGCCTGTTCGGCAACGGAGAGCGCACCGGCAACGTCGATCTGGTTACGCTGGCGTTGAATCTCTATACCCAGGGCGTGGCGCCGGGCCTGGACTTCAGCCGCCTGAAGCAGGTGGTGGAGGTGGTGGAGCTGTGCAATCAGCTGCCGGTGCACCCTCGCCATCCTTATGCCGGCGAGTTGGTGTTTACCGCCTTCTCCGGTTCGCATCAGGATGCGATTAAAAAAGGCTTCGCCGCCCAGCGCCAGCGCCAGGATGGCTGGTGGCAGGTGCCTTACCTGCCGCTCGATCCCGCCGATGTCGGCTGCAGCTATGAGGCGGTGATCCGGGTCAACAGCCAGTCCGGCAAAAGCGGGGCCGCCTGGCTGTTGGAACAAAATCATGGGCTGGCGTTGCCGCGCGGTTTGCAGATTGATTTCAGCCAGGTGGTGCAGCGCGCGACCGACGGCAGCGGCAAGGAAATGAGCGGCGCGCAGCTGTGGCGCTTATTCCGCGACACCTATGGGCTGGTGGAGCAACCGCGCTTGCAGCTGCTGAGCTACCAGACGGAAAGCCACGGCGTAGAGGCCTACAGCTTCAACGCGCGAGTTGCCTGTGAGGGAGAGCCGCTGCGGCTGCAGGGTGCCGGCAATGGCCTGCTTTCCAGCGCGGTGGATGCGCTGCGCCAGCGCTTCGGCTTGCCGCTGGCGATCGAGGATTACCACGAGCATACGCTGGGGCACCAGAGCGACAGCCGGGCGGTGGCCTATATTCGCTGCTCGTTGCCGCAGGGTGAGGCGACCTACGGCGTTGGCATCGACGTCGACTCCGCCAGCGCCTCGCTGCAGGCGCTGCTCAACGTCGCCGGGCGCTATCTGGCGTCAACGTCGGCGCGGCCGGGCTGAAATAGTCGCTGGGCGCGACCCCCAGCACCCGGCGAAACATGGCGCTGAACGCGCTGGGGCTGTCATAGCCGAGATCCAGCGCCACTTCCAACACCGAGCGGCCGGTCGCCAGCGCGTTCAGCGCCGCCAGCAAACGGGCGCGTCGCACCCAATCGCTAAAATGCAGCCCGGTTTCGCGCTGGAAGCGCCGCGACAGGGTGCGTCCGCTGACGCTGAGATGAGCGGCCGCCTGTTCCAGCGTCCAGGGCTGCGCCAGCGTAGCCTGGATATGGTGGCACAGGGCGAGCAGCGATGCCTCACGCGGTTCAGGCAGGTGCAGCGGCAGGATCGGCAGCATCCGCAACTCATCCAGAATCAGTTCCATGACGCGTTCTTCGCGTCCGCCGCTCGGGTAATCGGGCGCAATCTCCATCGCACAGATAATCAACTCGCGCAGCAGCGGAGAAACCTGCACCACCAGGCACTGGGCCGGCAGATCGGCGCGCGCCAGCGGATCGACGAACAGCGTCCTGGCCGCCACCTGGCCGGTAATGCGCAGACTGTGCACCACCTTAGCCGGCACCCAGACGCCGCGGCCGGGCGGCACCACCCAACTGCCGAGCCGGGTCGTGACCTGCACCACGCCGCTCAGGCTGTGAATCAGCTGCGCGCAGTGATGGTAGTGATCCGGCTCGCTGTCGCCGTGGCGATAATCCTTGGCCAACGGCCGGACAGGCTGGTCGGGCGGCAGAACGTCGTGAAACAACAGCATCGTAAGCAGGCTCCGCGCGGCAAAAGGGGGAAGACAGCATGCCATGCGGCGCTGTTTCACACCAGTCTGTGGCGCGGTACGGCGAAATGGTTTATAAAATAATATTATATAATTTTATAAATTGATGGAGGGGCAATGGATATTGACGCGATGCGCAAGGCGGCGGCGCAGGCTGGCGCGATGCTGCGCACCTTGGGCAACGAAGATCGGCTGCTGCTGCTGTGCCGGCTCAGCCAGGGCGAGATGGCGGTGAGCGAGCTGGCGCAGGCGCTGGATATCCGCCAGCCGACGCTGTCCCAGCAGCTTGGCGTGCTGCGCGAGGAGGGATTGGTCTCCACCCGACGCGCCGGCAAGCAGATTTACTATGCGGTGGCCGATGCTAAAGCGCTGGCGCTGCTCCATACCCTGTATCAACTCTATTGCCCACAGCCGGAGAACCGCGATGACCATTGACTGGCAACACTTTACGCCGTATTCCGCGCTGGCGGGCGGAGCCATTATCGGCGCAGCGGTGGCGCTGCTGCTGCTGTTCAACGGCCGGATCGCCGGCATCAGCGGCATTACCGGCGGTTTATTGAGCGCGGGTGGCCGCGAGCGGGGCTGGCGCGCCGCATTTCTTGGCGGGTTGCTGATTTCCCCCTGGCTGTATGCTGCCGCAGCGGCTTTGCCGTCTGCTGAGATCGCGGCCGGCAGCGGCGGGCTGGCGGTAGCAGGGCTGTTGGTGGGGGTGGGGACACGATTGGGCAGCGGTTGCACCAGCGGGCATGGCGTGTGCGGCGTCGCGCGGCTGGCGCCGCGTTCGCTGGCCGCCACGGCGGTGTTTATGCTGCTGGGTTTTATGACCGTGTGGCTGATGCGCCACCTGCTGGGAGGGTGAGATGTTTAAATCCCTGTTGGCGCTGCTGAGCGGCGTGATTTTCGGTCTGGGGCTGATCGTCGCCGGCATGGCCAATCCGGCCAAAGTGTTGGCGTTTCTAGACGTTACCGGCCAGTGGGATCCTTCGCTGGCGCTGGTGATGGTTGGGGCGATCGCGGTGGCGGCGCCGGCCTTCTTGTGGGCACGGCGACGCGAGCGGAGCCTGTTGGGCGAACCGCTGCAGATCCCGGCCGCCGGGCGTGTGGATCGCCGTTTGCTGGCGGGCAGCGTGCTGTTCGGCGTCGGTTGGGGCATCGCGGGCATTTGCCCTGGCCCCGCCTGGGTGTTGGCGGGGGCGGAGATACAGCGGGTATGGCCGTTCCTGCTGGCGATGCTGGCGGGCATGGCGCTGTATGAGATTATCATGAGGCGGAGGCGTACATGTCGATAGCCAAGGCGGTGTTGCGCATCGCGCGCCCGACCGATCGGTTGCAAGAGATTGCCGCGCTGTATTGTCGCGGGCTGGGGTTCGAAAAGCTGGGCGAGTTTGTCGATCATCAGGGCTTTGACGGCATAATGATCGGCCATCCGCAGCATGCCTACCATCTGGAGTTCACGCAGCATCGCGGGGTGCGGGTCGGGCAGGCGCCGACTCAGGATCATCTGCTGGTGTTTTATCTGCCGGATGAGAACGCATGGCGAGCCGCGTGCGAGCGGATGCGGGCGGCGGGATTCCTGGCTGTCACCGCTTATAACCCCTATTGGGATAGGGCGGGGCAAACCTTTGAAGATCCTGACGGCTACCGGGTGGTCCTGCAACATCAGGCCTGGCAAGGATAAAAAAAACCGGCGCCTTGAGCGCCGGTTTGCGAGATAAAAAAGGGGTATCCGTCAGGCGCTGGTCGCCGGTTTCTGCGCGCTCTTGGTCTGGGTATTTTCCAGCATGCGGCGAATCGGCACGATCAGCACGATAAGCACGGCGGCGCAGATCAGCAGCGCGACTGAGCAGCGAGCGAACAGATCCGGCAGCATATCCAGTTGGTCGGCCTTGACGTGACCGCCGATCAGACCGGCCGCCAGGTTGCCCAGCGCGCTGGCGCAGAACCACAGCCCCATCATTTGCCCGCGCATTCTCTCCGGCGCCAGCAGCGTCATGGTGGCCAGGCCGATCGGGCTCAGGCACAGCTCACCCAGCGTCAGCATCAGGATACTGCCCACCAGCCACATCGGCGATACGCCGGCGCCGCCGTTGCTCAGCACATTCTGCGCGGCCAGCATCATCAGGCCGAAACCGCCGGCGGCGCACAGGATACCGATCACGAACTTGGTAATGCTGCTCGGGCGCACGTTATTGCGCGCCAGCGCAGGCCAGGCCCAGCTGAACACCGGCGCCAGCAGGATGATGAACAGGGCGTTGATCGACTGGAACCACACCGCCGGGATCTCGAAGCCGCCGACCATGCGATTGGTGTAATCGTTGGCGAACAGGTTGAACGAGGTCGGTTTCTGTTCAAATGCTGACCAGAAGAACGCGGCGGAGATCAGCAGGATAAAGCACACCAGCAGGCGAGCGCGCTCTTTGCGGCTCAGGCCGGCAAAGGCGAACAGATAGATGAAATACAGGGTGACCGACGCGGCGATCACGTACACCAGCACGCTGGCTACTTCGACCGGGTTGATGACGATGGTGCCCTGAGCGATCAGCACGATGACCGCAGCCAGGCCTACCGCCAATGCCAGCAGCCAGGCGCCGACGCCTTTTTTCTTCGCCACCGGGCTGTTCCAGGTGGAATCCAGGCCCACTTCGCGGTCATAGCGTTTCATCGCCGGGACGGCGAACACGCGGAAGATCACCAGCGCCACCAGCATCCCGATACCGCCGATGCCGAAGCCCCAGTGCCAGCCGTGTGACTTGATCAGCCAGCCGGAGATCAACGGGGCGATGAACGAACCGATGTTGATGCCCATGTAGAACAGCGAGAAACCGCCGTCGCGGCGCGCATCGCCTTTCTTGTACAGCGTGCCGACCATCACCGAGATACAGGTCTTGAACAGGCCGGAACCGAGCACGATGAACATCAGGCCGATGAAGAACAGGTTGGTGCCCATCACCGCGGACAGGGCGATCGACAGGTGGCCGAGGGCGATCAGAATCGAACCGTACCAAACGGCCTTGCGTTGGCCGAGCCAGTTGTCCGCCAGCCAGCCGCCCGGCAGTGCCGCCAGGTACATGCTGCCGGCGAAGATGCCGACGATCGCCGACGCGTTCTCGCGCGCCAGACCCAGACCGCCGTCGTATACGGTGGCAGCCATAAACAGGATCAGCAGCGGACGGATGCCGTAGAACGAAAAGCGCTCCCACATTTCGGTGAAGAACAGAGAACCCAGCGGATAGGGATGGCCGAAGAAGGTCCGGCTTTCTGACTTATTGACAGAGGATTGCATAACGATTTCCCAATAAAAAGGCGCTGCATGGCTGCAGCCCGTACTGTGGTTGTATGTGTATTTAATGAAGGCGATCCGCCCAATGCGGATTACCCGACAAAACCGCGGCTGCAACGCTGATAGACCGTGGAAAGCGTGCTGACCTTTTCTTCACTTGGCCGATGGTTCACATCTGGCATGATATTATTTAACCATTTGATAACTGGTCGTTGGTTTTGTCTAGTACCTGTATCCCATTTTTTAGACGAAAAGTCGACAAGCATCTCCTTTTCTGGTTTTTCTGTTGGTTGTGGCAGGAATATGATTGACAGCGGGTTTTATGCGCTGAAGGTTAATTAATTGTTGATAAACAAGATGTTGAAGTAAGAATGTTCCGAGTGGGGCGAAAATTCGCCGGCCCGCAGGAAGCATTATTAAAAGTAGGGGAAACGCGAGGTTGATCCGGCCAATCGCGGAAATTGGCGATAAATGCAGCTATTGCTCTTCCTGCAGCGTCTCTTCCCGCATGTAGCCCGGCCGCCGCCGCAGACACCACCAGGAATAACCGGCGTTGAACAGCACCACCAAAGCGGTGACGGCGAAGACCGCGCGAAAACCGTAGCCGGCGGAGACCGCGGCGCCGAGCAGCGGGCCGCTGACGTTGCCGACGTCGCGGAACGACTGGTTGTAGCTGAAAATTCGGCCGGCGACCTGATTGGTGCAGTTATAAATCAACAGGGTCTGTACCGCCGGCAGCAGCGCGCCGTCGGCCGCCCCCAGCAGAAAGCGCAGTACGCCGAGCTGCCACGGCGTTTGCACGAACGCCATCGGGATCAGCAGCAGCACCGAGACGATCAGCATAAAGACCAGAATGCGTTCCGGGCCGATGCGATCGCCCAGCTTGCCCAGCCGTGGGGCGCTCATCAATGCCGCGACGCCGGGCACCGAGGCGATCATCCCGCTGATAAACGCCAGGTTATGGGTGGTGCCGGCCAGATCGCGCACATACAGCGTCAGGATCGGGGCAATCGAGCCGGTGGCGATCTGGATGATCATGGTAGTAACGAACAGGCTGAGCACCAGCTTCGGGTTCTTCAGCGAGGCGAACACCTGCCGTGCGTGCAACATGTCGCGCTTTTGCACCGGGGTAAATTGCTCTTTGACATACAGCAGCGTCAGCACGAAGCAGACGAACAGCACCGCGGCGGTGATATAAAACACCGGACGCAGGCCGTACAGATCGGCCAGCAGGCCGCCGATCAACGGGCCGACCAGCGCACCGCCGACGCCGCCGGTAGACAGGGTGCCGAGCGCCCAGCCGCTGCGGTTGCGCGGCACCTGGGTGGCGATCAGCGCGTTGGCGTTGGGAATGAACCCGCCGAGCAACCCCAGCACCGCACGCAGCGCGAGAAACTGCCAGACCGTTTGCGCCATGCCCATCAGCACCATGACGATCGCCATGCCCAGGGCGGAGCGCAGCAGCATCAGTTTACGGCCGCGTCGGTCGGCCAGGGCGCCCCAGAACGGCGCGGCGATAGCGGAAAACAGGAAGGTAATGCTGAACAGCAGACCGGACCACATGTTGAGCGCCTGATGGCCGGTTACGCCCAGGGTCTCGACGTACAGCGGCAGAAACGGCATCACCAGGCTGAAGGCGGCGCCGGTGAGAAAGCACCCTACCCAGGCGACGAAAAGGTTGCGTTTCCAGTTAACGGGTTCTGCTGCCGAAGCCATAAATGTCCATTGCCGAAAGGTGACGCGTTTTGCCGGCGGTAAAAAGATGAGGGGCAAAACGTGAAAGTTAGCCTGATAAGTATGCGCCGCCAGCGCGGCTACGGCAAACCAGAGGACGGGAATAGGGCGAAAAATGAAATAAAGTTTTAAAAATGACGCTTAAACCTTATTCCGCGCTTGGCGCGCGGAATTTTCAGCGTTTTATAGGCCGGCCAGCGCCTCGAAACCGGCGGCGGTGGTGGTGGCGCTAAAGTCAGTGACCTCGTAGTGAGCCACGGCGTTGAACGGATCTTCGGCCAGGATGGCGTCCAGCCGCGCGCGCTCAATGCCCTTGGCCAGGATCACGCCGCCGGTGCGGGGATTCTTGCGGCCGGAGGCGATGAAGGTGCCGTCCTGAAAATATTTCTTAAGCCAGGCGATGTGCCCGTCAAGGTGGCTGTCGACGTCGGCGATCGGGCGATGGTAGGTCAGGCTGACAATGTACATGGCGGCTCCGGGGTTGGTGGCAAAGGCTTTACCATCCCACCCTCGCCGTCGATTCTCAAGAGGCGCGCAATAAAAAACCCGCCGGCGGCGGGTTTGCTTTATCAGTAGAGCGAAGGCTCGCCTTCCGGGCGGGTCTTGAAGCGGCGATGCAGCCACATATATTGATCCGGCGCCATCAGGATCTCTTTTTCCACCACTTTATTCATAAAAGCGGCGGCATCGAGTTCGTTATCCAGCGGGAAGTTTTCCACCGCCGGCTGCATGATCAGCTCATAGCCTTTGCCGTCCGGCAGGCGGCGCGGGGTGAACGGAATGATCGCCGGTTTGCCCATCCGCACCAGCACGTAACTGCCGGTGGTGGTGGCGGCTTTGTCTACCGCGAACAGCGGCACGAATACGCTGCTGCGCGGGCCGTAGTCGTGATCCGGCGCATACCAGATGATATCGCCCTGTTTCAGGGCGCGGATCATGCCTTTGATGTCTTTGCGATCCAGCATCGATTTGTTGGAACGCATGCGGCCCCAGGTTTGCAGCCAGTCCATCAGCTTGTTGTCGTGCGGGCGGTAAACGCCGATGCCCGGGTTGTGAATGCCGAAGATGCGCGCGCCCAGCTCCAGCGTCAAAAAGTGCAGGCCAATCAGCAACACGCCCTGCTGGTTGTCGCGGGCCTTTTGGATGTGCTCCAGGCCGCTGACCTTGAACCAGCGCTCGATGCGCCAGTTGGGCCAGAACCACGCCATGCCGGTTTCAAACAGCCCCATGCCGACCGATTCGAAATTCTTTACCACCAGCGCATCGCGTTCGGCCTGCGGCATGTCGGGAAAACAGAGCTCGAGGTTACGCTGGGCGATAGCGACGCGTCGCTTGAGAAAGCGCATGGAAAATCGCCCAATCGAGGTGCCGAGCCAGTAGATGACGGGATAAGGCAGCAACACCAGCAGATACAGCAAGCCGATGCCGACCCAGGTCAGCCAGTAGCGCGGGTGCAATAAGGAACGATTGAAAGTAGGAACTTGAGTCATGGGTTCTCTGTTTGAATACGGTTGTTTAAGTGTAATGACAGAGTCATAGCATGGTCTGGCAGCCGGGTGAGCTCGGCGGCAAGGTTCGTTTCTGCCGTTTGTTTGCGACTATTGTGGCATTTTTCTGGCGATCCGGGAAAACACAACGCATTAAAATCCCTTTTTGGGCGTTAAATATGCATCGAATGCCGAATTTTTCCACAATCTTTCCTGCCAAAGATAATGGCGATATTATTGCTGGTAATTATTCAGAGGGTAAATATGTTGGCACCATGGATCAGTGCGGGGCTGCTGGTTTTGGGCGCGGCGGTCGGCAGCGTCGGCGCGCATCTGCAGGTGAACGCGATATTGGCGCTCGCCGGCGTGATGATGGCGCTCGGTATGCTGGCTTCCGCGTTTACCGAAGGCGGCGGACGCTGAACGGGGCGTTTGCGTCAGGGCTGCGCGGCGGCGGTTTTTCGGGTATGATGTGCGCCGCGCGCGGGCCGGCAGGCTGCGCGCGATAATCAGTCACCTCCCGAAAGACAGGAAAGTACACCATGCCAGTGTTACATAACCGAATTTCTAATGAGGAACTGAAGGCGCGCATGCTGGCGGAAACCGAGCCGCGCACCACAGTTTCTTTTTACAAATATTTCTCCATCGACGATCCCAAAGCGTTTCGCGACAGCCTGTACGTTCAGTTCGAAAAATTGAAGGTGTTCGGCCGCATCTACGTGGCGAAAGAGGGCATCAACGCGCAGATCAGCGTGCCGCAGCATAACTTCGACGCGTTCAAAGCCGCGCTGTTCGCCTCGCACCCGGCGCTGGATCAGGTTCGCCTGAATATCGCGCTCGAAGACGACGGAAAATCCTTCTGGGTGCTGCGCCTCAAGGTGCGCGAGCGCATCGTGGCCGACGGCATCGATGACGAGAGCTTTGACCCAAGCAACGTCGGCGAATATCTGCAGGCCGATCGCGTCAATCAGATGATCGACGATCCGAATACGGTGTTCGTCGATATGCGCAACCACTATGAGTACGAAGTCGGTCACTTCGAAAACGCCATCGAGGTGCCGTCGGATACCTTCCGCGATCAGCTGCCGATGGCGGTGGAGATGCTGCAGGACAGCAAAGACAAAAACATCGTCATGTACTGCACCGGCGGCATTCGCTGTGAAAAAGCCAGCGCCTATATGCTGCACAACGGCTTTAAAAACATCTACCACGTGGAAGGCGGGATCATCGAGTACGCCCGCAAAGCGAAAGAGCAGGGGCTGCCGCTGAAGTTTATCGGGAAAAACTTCGTGTTCGATGAGCGCATGGGCGAGCGCATTTCCGACGATGTGATCGCCAACTGCCACCAGTGCGGGGCGCCGTGCGATACCCACACCAACTGCAAAAACGACGGCTGCCACCTGCTGTTCATTCAGTGCCCGAGCTGCGCCGCCAAGTTTGAAGGGTGCTGCAGCGAGATTTGCCGCGAAGAGCTGAAGCTGCCGCGCGAAGAGCAGCGCGCGCGCCGTGCCGGCCGTGAAAACGGCGTCAAGATCTTCAATAAGTCGAAAGGCCTGTTGCAGACTACGATGCACATTCCGGCACCGGAAGAAGAAGGCCCAGCCCGCTGAGCCTGAGGAAATGAGAAGCCCGGCCGCCAAGCCGGGCTTTTTTACTTATTTCTCGCGCACGCCTTCTACGGAGATGATCAGCTCAACGTCTTGCGACGCCGGGCCCAGATCGGTGGTGATGCCGAAATCTTTCAGCTTGATCTTGCCGTTGGCTTCAAAGCCGGCGCGGTAGCCGCCCCACGGATCGTTGCCCTGGCCAATCAGTTTGGCGTCCAGCGTAACCGGTTTGGTCACGCCGTTCAGCGTCAGGTTACCGACCACCGCATAACCGTCGCCGCTTTTCTTCACTTCGGTGGATTCAAACTTGGCCTGCTTGTTCTTCTCCACGTTGAGGAACTCGGCGCTGCGCAGGTGCTTGTCGCGCTCGGCGTGGTTGGTGTCGACGCTGGCGGTATTGATGGTCACGTTGACTTTGTCCTTGGACGGATCTTTTTCGTCGAAGGTGAAGCCGCCGTCGAAGTCTTTAAAGCTGCCGTACAGCCAGCTGTAACCCAGGTGCTGGATGCGGAACTCGATAAAGGCGTGCTGGCCCTGTTTGTCGATCTTGTAGTCCGCCGCCAGTGCGGAACCGGCGCTCAGCAGCAGGGCGCCTGCGGTCAGGCCCAATACGGTCTTTTTCAACATAGCAATCTCCATAAATCCAAAGGTTAATCGGCGCTGCTACCCAGCATCCGTTTCAAAGTGACATCACGATCGATAAAGTGATGTTTAAGCGCGGCCAGCCCGTGCAGTACCGAGAGCACTACCACGGCCCAGGCCAGGTAAAGGTGTATGGCGCCGGCGGTGTCGGCTTGCTCCGCCATGCCGGTCACGGTGGCGGGTACGTCGAACCAGCCGAATACGCTGATCGGTTGGCCGTCGGCGGTCGAGATCAGATAGCCGCTGATCAGAATGCCGAACAGCACGGCATACAGCGCCAGATGCGCGAGAATGGCGCTGACGCGAGTGAGGCGGCCATAGCTGGCCAGAGGCTTGGGCGGCGGCGAGACAAAGCGCCAGATCACGCGGATCACCATCACGATGAACAGCAGCGTGCCGATGCTTTTGTGGATCTCCGGCGCCTGGTGGTACCAGACGTCGTAATAGCCCAGCGTGACCATCCACAGGCCGAGGGCGAACATGCCGTACACCGTCAGCGCCACCAGCCAGTGGATCAACACTGACACATGGCCGAAACGATCGGCGGTATTTTTCCAGAGCATCCTGTTTCCTTCGATTACCGATTGGCTGGCTGCAATAATTAAACTTTAGGAAACATAAAATCAATAATAAATTTAACTATGTTACTTCTTAGAAATATTAGTCAGTGAATTTGTTTGAGATGTTCGGAGTTCATCAGATAAATCGTTGAAGATGATATGATTTCTTTCACGTGGCGATTATGCTAGTTGTTGAAAATTAGGCTTATTATCTATTAATGTCAGCTTTTGTCATTTTACGTAAACCGTTCATGGATTGCTGGGCGGGATTATTGGTTGGCAAAGGTTATGCCTATTTCTTGCGGCGAAGAGCAGGGCGGAAAGATTAAATTATTCGAACGGTTACGCTAAATCCTCTGCGGCGTGACGGCCGACTTTGCTACCATTAGCGCCAAGAGTCGGCTCTTTGTGGCCGGTTAACCCAGTGAAATAACAAGGAAACGTCATGGGCCGAACCCGAGTAACCGACAGCAGCCTGCGTTTGGCCGTCCTGTTGGCGATGTTGGTGATCATTTTGGCCGGGGTGAAAGCCGCCGCCGACATCGTGGTGCCGTTTCTACTGGCGGTATTCCTCGCCATGGTGCTGAACCCGCTGGTGACGATGCTGGAACGCCGCCGGGTGCCGCGCATCCTTGGGGTGACGCTGCTGGTGACGGCGGTGATCGTGGTCGTGATGCTGTTTATCGGCATGCTGGGCGCTTCGCTGAACGAGTTCGCCCGCTCGCTGCCGCAGTACCGCGGCATGATGATCGAGAAACTGCGCGAGCTGCAGCATTACGCCGATCGCTTCAATATCAGCCTCTCCAGCGAAGCGATGCTGCAGTATGTCGATCCCAGCGCGGCGATGAATCTGGTTACCCGCATGCTGGGGCACCTGTCTGGCGCCATGACCAACGTCTTCCTGCTGCTGATGACCGTGGTGTTTATGCTGTTTGAAGTGCAGCTGCTGCCTTATAAGCTGCAGCAGGCGTTGGATAAGCCGAACGAAGGCCTCGCCGCGATGCGGCGGGCGCTGGACGGCGTGACGCGCTATCTGGTGATTAAAACCATCATCAGCCTGGCCACCGGCGTGATCGTCTGGATCTTCCTGGCGGCGGTCGGGGTGCGCTTCGCCTTTATCTGGGGGCTGCTGGCGTTTCTGCTCAACTATATCCCCAATATCGGCTCGGTATTGGCCGCCATTCCACCGTTGATTCAGGCGCTGCTGTTCAACGGATTGGGCGATGCGCTGGTGGTGGCGGGCGGCTTTATCGCTGTCAACATGGTGATCGGCAATATCCTCGAACCGCGGGTGATGGGGCGCGGGCTGGGGTTGTCGACGCTGGTGGTGTTCCTGTCGCTGATCTTTTGGGGTTGGCTGCTCGGCCCGGTGGGCATGTTGCTGTCGGTGCCGCTGACGATCGTGGCGCGCATCGCGCTGGAGACCACCGAGGGCGGCTATCGGCTGGCGGTTATCCTGGGGGACGGCCGCCCGCCGCGCCAGCCTCCGGCGGCGCCGGAGTGAAGAAGATTTTTCCGCTGACGCCGGGCTGCGCGGCGTGTTGCAGCGCCGCTGCGTACTGATGCAGAGGGTAAATCGCTGCGGGCGGGCGCAGCGCCAACTGGCCGCGGCGCAGCAGCTGGAATAGCTGATAAAACGCCGTTTGCCACTGCGCCGGCGCCGCCTGCGCATTCCATTTACGCAGGTGGAACAGCGAAGCGCGCAGCTTTAACTCGTCCACTACGCGCCGCCAGTCCACCTGGCGCCCGCCTAAAAGACCCAGCGCCACGAAATCGCCGCCGGAGCGAACCGCTCGCGCCAGCTGCAATCCGTCTTCTCCGCCGATGCAGTCGATGGCGGCGCGGGCGCCAAAATGGGTCATTTGCGCCAACTGCGGCGCTTCGATAACGCGCCAGGCGCCGGCGGCCAGCAGCGCCTGGCGATGGGCGGCGTTGCGCACCACCACCGCCAGACGAATACCACGCAGCGCCGTCAGCTGCGCCAACAGCAGGCTAACGGCGGAGCCGCCGCCGTTGAGCAGCAGCACGTCGCCGGCGTTGAGCGGCAGCCATTGCGTCAGCAACACCCAGCAGGTGAGCGGGTTGATGTAAATCTGCGCCGCGTCGTTGTCGTCGATGTCGTCCGGCACCCACACCACCCGATCCTCAGGCAGCGTGACGAAGGTTTGCCAGCTGCCGTCACCCGCTACCGCCAGCGCGCGTCGGCCGGTCGAGCGCCCGCTCTGCGGATCGACGATGACGCCTGCGCCTTCATAGCCCGGTACCTGCGGCAGGGCGATACGGTGCGCGTATTGGCCGTGAATCGGGATCAGGTCGGAAGGATTGATCGGGGCATAGCGCATCTGCAGCAGCAGCCAGCCGGGGCGCAGCGGCGGCCTGTTCACCTGCTGCAGCGTCAGCACCTGGGCGGGATCGCCGAAGCGGTTGAAGCTCAATCGGGGAAATGACGACGGCATGGGTTACAGCACGAAGAAAAAGTAGACATCCAGCGCCAGCAGCACCAGCCACAGGCAAAGATACAGCACCAGGTGCTCACGCACGTTGTTGACGATAGCCGCCAGTATTCGGTTTAACATTTCAGCCGCCAGAAGAAAGAGACCTTTGATTATAGTCCTTTTCTCGGCGTCTTTTATAGCGCGCCGCGCATGAGCGCTGGAAGAATGGCGATAAAAAAGCCTGCGTTATCGCAGGCTTGATGTCATACCGCCAGCAGCGCCAACGGCGTCGAGTTCGTTGGCGTGTTCGGCGGGTAGAAATAACGCAGCACGTTATACAACGAGTAGAACTCCAGCCGGTTGCGCGCGTTGATCTTCTCCGTGATGTGGCGCTTGTGCACGTACACCGTATGCGAGCTAATTTGCAGCTTTTTCGCGATGCGGTAGTTGGGCATCTCCGCCATCCAATATTTCATCACCGTCAGTTCCTGCGGGCTGAACAGGGAACGCTCTTCGCCGTCATCGGCCAGCGCCAGCGGATTTTCGCGCAGCGTGCGTAAGGTGAGCGGCAGAATGCTTTTATTGAACAGAAACGCGTTATCGGCGATGCGCATTGGCGTTTCGCTGTAAGGGTAAGGTGTATCGAGATAGATAAACAGCAGGGCAGACTGGCTGGCTTCCATAAACGCCAGCAGCTGTGCGTCCGCTTCGTTATAGCGGCACTGGTTGCTGAGGTTCACCAGAATGTGGCTCGGCTGAAAGCTGGCCAACAGCGGCGTAGCGTACTCAATGCTGTGGCAGCACTTGATCGTCGTAATCCCACTATCAGCAAAGTAGCTGGCTATACCGACCCGGGTGAAGCAGCATTCGTCCACGACAAGTAGTTTCATGGTGACGTCCTTGTTGAAAGCCGATGGAGCATATCTTCTGTAAAATAGGACTTACACTGCAAGTGTTCAATTCGGAAATTCAACTGCTGAATGCAAGAAATTTCCGTTATAAGAATTTTTACTTGGTATTTAAAAGAGTTAGCAGGTTAAGAAATTGTAACCGTCAGATTTCGCTGCCCAGGGCTCGACGGGAACCAGGACAGCGACAGCCTTTGCTTAGCTAAATCGTTTCAGACCAAAGCTGGAGACGTCGACCGGCGGCGCTTTGTCCTGCGCGAACAGCGCGGCAATCTCGCCCAGTGCGCTGGCGAACTTGAAGCCGTGGCCGCTCAATCCGCTGATGACCATCAGACGATCCCACTCCGGCAGGGTGTCGATCATAAAGTCTTCGTCGGGGCTCATGTCATAGCTGCAGGCTTCGCCGTGTAAACATACGCCTACACCCGGTAAAAACTGCCGCAGGAAGGTGAAGACTTCGGTGCCGTCGCTGGCGTGGCTGCCGAAAGGTTTACGCTGCTCGGGGGCATCCATCGGCTGGCCACCGTCGTGTTTGCCCACTTTCAGGCCGTCGTTATCCGCCGGGAAGCCGTAATAGTGCGTGCCGTCTTGCGCTTCAACGGTAAAGGCCGGGAAGCGATTGTTCACGCTGTAGCGGCCATCCGCCTGATGCCAGGAGAATACCTTGCGCAATGGCGCAACCGGCAGCTGCGGCAACAGCGCTTTCACCCAGGTGCCGGCGGTGACCACCGCTTTTCGCGCCGTGAAACGCCCTTCGCCGGTGACGACTTCAACGCCGCCATCGATAGGCTCCACCGCGCTGACCGGGCAGTTGAACAACTGGCTGCAGCCGGCCTCTTTCGCCAGCTTGATCAGGCTGGCCACCGCCAGTTCGGAACGCAGGAAGCCGGCGTCCGGCTCGAAAACGCCGACGTAACCTTCCGGCGTGCGGAATTCCGGCCAGCGTTGAGCAATCTGTTCGGCGCTGAGGGTTTGCGCATTCAGGCGGAATTTTTGCGCGCTCTGCTGAGCATTGCGAATGAATTCGGAGTGCTGCGGCCCCAGGTTGAGTACGCCGCACGACTGGAACAGTTCCTCGCCGGAATGTTGAATCAGCGCATTCCACAACGCCTGCGCGCGCAGCACCAGCGGCACGTACTTTTCACCTTCGCCGTAAGCGTGACGGATGATGCGGGTATCGCCGTGATGGCTGCCGTTGCGGTGCGGGGGAATGGCGCTGTCGATCATCAGCACTTTCAAGCCGGCGCGGGTTGCGTAATACCCTGCCGCTGCGCCGACTGAACCGCTGCCCACCACAATCAAATCATATTCCACGTGCCGACCCTCTCTGATAGCGATTTCTTATCGCCCCATGATAAAAGGTTGGCGGGCGCAATGCACTGATTGAACGGCGAAAGGCAAAGAAAAAGGCGCCGGGAATGGGGCGCGGCGCCTTTGGGGTTAGGGGACGATGAATCAATGTTTTCTGCGATCAAGATCCTGATAATCCGTAGCTTCAATCTTGGCGATGCCGGCCTCTAAGATATTGATTAATTGACGGGCGACATCTGTGGTCAGCCAAAGCGTTCTGTCTACTTGGGCTTCTTCGGGCGTTTGGTCTAGTGAAGACAGGTAATGAAGGCGTATCATCATGGCGTCGTAAACGTCGACAGTACTGATATCCCAACCGACAAGCGGGTGCGTCTGAATTACTTCATCATTTCTGTCCATAAAGACCCCTTATTGAGTAGTAACTACCGTGAGTGACTAACGAGGATCAATGCGGCTCATCATCATGAGAGCAATTACAGTATACGCATCCGCTTTCATCGGTGGAGGGGGTTGTCACCAAAATTTGCAAAATAAATATTTATTTGAGCAATTATTCTACAAATTTGTATGTGCTGCAGTGGGTGAGTACAGCGCGGCGCGTTATTCCGCGTCGGCAGGTGGCGATACGCCATGCAGACATTTTTCCAGCTCTTCGGCCAAATGGGCGAAATGCTTTTGCGTTTCGGCGTCGCGATTCTGGCTGTGCGATTCCAGCTTCAGACTGTGGATCAGTCGCTGGTTGGCTTTGTCATCCAGGCTGAAGGCCAGATAAGAGAAAGCCACTTCCAGCACGTTCAAGCGCCTTTTCTGATCGGCAATCAACGCCAGCAGTTCGCCAAACGTCATTGCGTCTTCGGATTTAACCTTGTCCGGGGCCATGCTTACTCCTTTGCGTTATATACAGCGCTGAGGCGGATTTTGTTCCAGAGTAAGGGTAAGCGATGAATGGGCTGGGCGCCAGAAACAAAAAAGCCGGAGAGCGACCCCCGGCAAAAACAGCATTGCAGTGTTATTCTGCGCTAAACCATTCGTCCGCGCTTTCCCAGGTTTCCTGAAGGATTTCCTCGATCAGATCCCGGTCGGTTTTGGCGCCCCCCAGCACGGAGAGCCCGTTGGCGCCGGCATAACGTACGTGCACGACGGCGTCTGGAAACTGGCGATTGACCCGTTTGCCCAGTTCGCCGGTTAGCGCCTCAATGGCGCCCGACGGCAGCGGCCGGGTTTTATCTATAGTGACTTCAACACGCATAATTGCCCCCGAAGCGATTTACTGTTTATTTATACAGTTAACCGAGTGCGGGGGCAAGAGGGCGAAGAAAAAATATCAGTCTTTCAGCGACCAGTTCAGGGTTTCACCGGCCAGGAAGGGGATCACGGATTCATTGCCCAGGGCGATCTCTTCCGGCTGGGTGGTCGGCACGCGCTGCAGCTCGATGAAGTCTTCGTTGAGCGGCAGGCCATAGAAACGCGGGCCGTTGAGCGAGCAGAAGGCCTCAAAGTGCTCCAGCGCGCCGAGTTGTTCGAACACGGCAGCGTAAGCCGGGATGGCATTCGGCGCGTTGAAACAGCCGGCGCAGCCGCAGCTGGACTCTTTGCGATGCTTGAGGTGCGGCGCGGAGTCGGTACCGAGGAAGAAACGATCCGAGCCGCTGGCGACCGCCTGACGCAGCGCTTCCTGATGGACATTGCGCTTGAGGATCGGCAGGCAGAACAGGTGTGGGCGAATGCCGCCGACCAGCATGTGGTTGCGGTTGAACATCAGGTGCTGTGGCGTGATGGTGGCGCCGAGGAAACGATTGCCTGCCTGCACATATTGCGCCGCTTCTTTGGTGGTGATGTGCTCGAAGACGATCTTCAGCTCCGGGAACTGCTGGCGGATCGGTTCCATCACCTGCTCGATAAAGCGCGCCTCGCGGTCGAAGATATCGACGGCAGGGTCGGTCACTTCGCCGTGGATCAGCAAAGGCATGCCGATTTTTTGCATCTGTTCGAACAGCGGGTAAATGCCGGTCACGTCGCTGACGCCGTGGCTGGAGTTGGTGGTGGCGTTGGCCGGATACAGCTTGGCGGCAGTAAACACCCCTTGCTCAAAGCCGTTGACCAGTTCACTGGTCGCCAGGGAGTTGGTCAGATAGCAGGTCATCAGCGGAGTGAAGTTGTGGCCCTGCGGGACCGCCGCCAGAATGCGATCGCGGTAGGCGCGCGCGGCGGCCACGGTCGTTACGGGCGGAACCAGGTTCGGCATCACGATCGCCCGGCCAAATACCTGGCTGGTATAGGGCACCACCGTTTTCAGCATCTCGTCGTCACGCAGGTGGATATGCCAGTCGTCTGGGCGGCGGATTTTCAGAACTTGAGGTTGTGCGGTCATCTAGCTAGGCTCCGGCGGTCAAATACGTCTAATGAAAAGCGAATAATGGGTTTATTCACGCCGGGGTGTAAGGATAAGCGGAAAGTGCCGCAGATGCATCTGTTTGTTGGCGATAAGTTGAAATCAATAGCGCGGCGGGCGCATAGTAACAGGGATTTCAACGATGCCGACGCCAATACCGTCGACTTTCATCAATTGGAAAGGGAGAAAGCAATGGAAGTACGCGTTATCGCCACCCTGCAAGCGAAAGCGGGATTTGAAGACGCCGTCAGCGAAGCGGTGCACAACATTCTCGAGCCGAGCCGCCAGGAGTTGGGCAACCTGCAATATGATTTGCATCGCGATCTGGAAACGCCGGGCGTTTTCGTGTTCTTTGAGCGTTGGGCCAGCAGCGAAGCGCTGGATAAGCATAATGAGACGGCGCATTTTCAGCAGTTCGTCAGCCGGCTTGACGGCAAGTTGGATGTTTTAGACATCAAAAAACTGAAAAAGATAGCCTGAGCCTTTTTGCAGGCAAGAAAAAACCCGCCGATGGCGGGTTTTTTTAGGGGCGCAGATTAACTTATTCGTTAACCGGCTGCGGCTTGGTGGCCGGCGCGGTGGCCTGGCTCACCGCCGAATGGCCGCCTGCCGAGCCTTTGCCTTCAAAGTTGAAGGAAGGGCGCTGCCAGTCGCTGTGCTTGCGTTCTTCCGGCACGTAGGCCGGCGCAGGCGCTTTGGTCATCGGCGCAGTGGCGATGTGTTTGTACAGTACGTCCTGCACGGCTTTCACCGGTGCCGGCTGCTGAGCAACCACTGGCGCAGGTTCTGCGGCGATTGGCGCCGGGGCTTTTTCGACCGGAGCGGCTTCCACGGCGGCTGGCGCAGGCGCTGCTTCTGCCACTGGCGTTTCTTCCGCTTGCGCAGCGTCGACCACAGGCTCGTCTTCCACCTGCTTGGCTTCAACCACAGGTTCTGCCGCAACGGTTTCAGCTACCGGCTCGGCTTCCACTGCCGGGGCAGTCTCTTCCGCTTTCGGTTCTTCAACTGCGGCAGGTGCCGGCGCGGCTTCCACCGGCGCCGGGGTTTCCTCGGCCGGGGTGGCAACGACAGGCGCTACGGCTGCAGCTTCTTCCGTTACGGTAACGGCAGCAGTTTTAACGGCGGCTTCTGGTGCCGGCTCGTTGACGCTGGCCGCAGCCTGAGTTTCTTCCACGGCAACGCTGTGCTGTTCAACCGCTGCGGCAACAACCGGTGCCGCTGCCTGTTCTACTTCCACGGCTTCGGCCTGCACTTCGGCTTCTTCAACCTGAGCAACCGGGTAGCTTACCCAGACTTTGCCCGATGCCATTTCCGGCGAAGCGAACGCGCCCGCCAGCGGCATTGGGGACTGCAGCGGGTAACGCTCATCGCGGTAACGACGGCGACGCTGGCCGCTGACGCGCAGGTGACGCGGTGAACGACGGGAACGGCGCGGCATGCCTTCGCCGTTGCCACGGTTTTCGCCCTGGGCATCGTCTTCCGGCTGAGCGGCAACGGTTTCCGGCAGCAGCTTGACGCTGTCGTCGGCGGTCGGCTGCGCGACTTCGGCTTTCGCTACCGGCGCTTTCGGCGCCAACAGCTCTTCCGCTGCACGCTGCAGTTCTTCTTCCGCGGACAGGATGCGCACCTTCTGCGACAGAGGGCGGCGCTGGCGGCGCTGCATGTTCTGCTGCTGGCGTTCTTCCTGCTCTTCGTCGGTGCTCTCGACCACTTCAACGCTTTCCAGCGCTTTCACTTCCTGCTGAGCCTGACGTTTTTCTTCCTGACGACGACGCTGGCGCTCAGCACGTTGCTCACGGCGTTGCTGCTGATCTTCGCGCGGCGCTTTAGCGCTTTCTTCCGAGGCGGATTCCTCCGCTACCGGCGCGTTCTGCTGCTGGTTGCGGCGGTTACGGCGCTGCTCATCGCGGGATTCACGCGATTCACGGCCTTCGCGGTTCTCACGCGGCTCACGGTTGTCGCGCTCGCGATTGTCACGGCCTTCACCGCGCTCTTTACGCTCGCCGCGTTCCGGACGGTCACCACGCTCACCGCGCTCTTTACGGCCGGTGCCTTGACGGCGCTGACCGCGACGATCCTGACGACGGTTTTCACCGTTGCTTTCCGCCTTCGGCGTTTCGGCCGGTTTGGTTTCTTCGACGGCAGGTTGTTCCTCACCGGCGAACAGGCTCTTCAGACCACCGAACAGGCGGCCCAGGAAGCCCGGCTTGGCGGCGGCCGGCGCTGCGGCTTTAACTTTGGCGGCGGCGGCAGGTTTGGCCACGGCGACAGGTTCTTCAGCCGGCGGTGGCGCATCGGCGGACAGGGAGAAGGAAGCCAGGGCCGGTTGCTCCGGACGCTTGCGTTCCATCGGCGCGTCTTCCAGCGGGCGCTCCATGTCTTCTTCGTGCAGTTTCGGCAGCAGGTAGCTGAGGGTAGAGGTTTCCTCGCCCTTGCGCACGCGCAGCACCGAGTAGTGCGGGGTTTGCATTTCATCGTTAGGCACGATGACGGCTTTCACGCCACCCTGACGTTTTTCGATCGCGCTGACGGATTCACGCTTTTCGTTCAGCAGGTACGAAGCAACCTGAACCGGCACGATAGCGTGAACTTCTTTGGTGTTTTCCTTCAGCGCTTCTTCTTCGATCAGGCGCAGGATGGACAGCGCCAGCGATTCGTTGTCGCGAATGGTGCCGGTGCCGTTACAGCGTGGGCACACGTGGTGGCTGGATTCGCCCAGCGACGGGCTGAGGCGCTGACGGGACATTTCCAGCAGGCCGAAACGGGAAATGCGGCCGATCTGGATGCGCGCGCGGTCTTGGCGCACGGCATCGCGCAGGCGGTTTTCCACTTCGCGCTGGTGGCGAACCGGCGTCATGTCGATGAAGTCGATGACGATCAGGCCGCCAAGGTCACGCAGGCGCAGCTGGCGAGCGATCTCGTCCGCCGCTTCCAGGTTGGTGTTAAACGCCGTCTCTTCGATGTCGCCGCCGCGGGTGGCGCGGGCGGAGTTGATGTCGATGGCGGTCAGCGCTTCGGTGCTGTCGATGACGATCGAGCCGCCGGACGGCAGGCGCACTTCACGCTGGAAGGCGGATTCGATCTGCGATTCGATCTGGTAGTGGCTGAACAGAGGGATTTCACCGCTGTACAGTTTGATTTTGCTGCTGAAATCCGGGCGGCCCAGCGCAGCGATGTGCTCTTTGGCCAGATCGAGAATTTTCGGGTTGTCGATCAGGATTTCGCCGATGTCCGGGCGCAGGTAATCGCGGAAGGCGCGCACGATAACGTTGCTTTCCTGGTGGATCAGGAACGGCGCGGGGCGGCCTTCGGCGGCTTTTTTAATCGCTTCCCAGTGCTTCAGGCGGAAGGAGAGATCCCACTGCAGTGCGTCGGCGGATTTGCCTACGCCCGCGGTGCGAACGATCAGGCCCATGCCGTCCGGCAGTTGCAGCGAGGAGAGCGCTTCTTTCAGCTCGGTGCGATCGTCACCCTCGATGCGGCGGGAAATACCGCCGGCGCGCGGGTTGTTCGGCATCAGCACCAGATAACTGCCCGCGAGACTGATGAAGGTGGTCAAGGCGGCGCCTTTGTTGCCACGTTCTTCTTTGTCTACCTGAACGATGACTTCCTGGCCTTCGCGCAGCACATCTTTGATGTTCGGGCGGCCATGGGAAGAGTAATTGCTAGGGAAGTATTCGCGGGCGATTTCTTTAAGAGGGAGGAAACCATGTCGTTCTGCGCCGTAGTCCACGAACGCTGCTTCAAGACTTGGTTCAATGCGGGTGATTTTGCCTTTGTAAATATTCGCTTTTTTCTGCTCATGACCCGGACTTTCGATATCCAAATCATACAGCCGCTGTCCATCTACGAGGGCAACACGCAACTCTTCCTGCTGAGTTGCGTTAATCAACATTCTTTTCATCTTAACTTACTCGTTATTTTTACATTATCGACAAAGCTGCGGGCAAAATAACCTCATGGCCGGAGTTAAACCGAAAGCCCCGTGTCTTCTCGCAAAGCCGTCAACCTCACGGTTGTCGCCTGCATAGGGGCGCATTATCTCGGTAAGCCTGCTTTTCTTTGTGAAAGACAGCACTTTTACTAGGGGAATAGCCTCTGATTTACGTCGACAGATCTGATTCCATTTGCCGGCCAAGCTGCAACCCGCAGCCCGCTAATTGTTTGATTTCGCATTACGTCTTACGCCATTGCTGCGTTTTTGCGCGATCAGACAAATTTTATAATTCCACCGTTTTCCCTGTTTAACGAGAATCAACGCGGAAAGTGACTGCATTATTCCACTGCTGATGCCGTTATAGCAAGGTGACTTTTCCTTAACTGCGGAAGAAATCGCAAACGTTCAAACCGGCTTGCTGCCTTATTGTCCGCTGGGGTTTCGCCCGCCGTCAGAGAGACAGTTAAGCACAGAAAAAGATGTGGCGCTATTCACGCGCTCTATTTAGAATCCCGCACCATGAAAACGAACAATCCAGCAGTACAATTCATCACGATTTCCGACGACGAAGCCGGTCAGAGAATCGACAACTTTCTGCTCGCTCGCCTGAAAGGCGTGCCGAAGAGCATGATTTACCGCATCGTGCGCAAAGGCGAGGTGCGGGTCAATAAAGGGCGCATCAAGGTCGAATACAAATTGGCGGCCGGCGACGTGGTGCGCGTGCCGCCGGTGCGGGTGGCCGAGCGCGAAGAGACGCCGGTGTCGGCCAAGCTGGATAAGGTAGCTGCGCTGGCCGATTGCATTCTGTATGAAGACGACCACCTGCTGATCCTCAACAAGCCTTCCGGCACCGCGGTGCACGGCGGCAGCGGCCTGAGCTTCGGCGTGATCGAAGGGCTTCGCGCGCTGCGCCCGGAAGCCCGCTTCCTCGAGCTGGTGCACCGTCTGGATCGCGATACCTCCGGCGTGCTGCTGGTGGCCAAGAAGCGTTCCGCGCTGCGCTCGCTGCACGAGCAGCTGCGGCTGAAGGGCATGCAGAAGGATTATCTGGCGCTGGTGCGCGGCCAGTGGCAATCCCACTGCAAGGCCGTACAGGCGCCGCTGCTGAAAAACATTCTGCAAAGCGGCGAGCGCATCGTGCGCGTCAGCAGCGAAGGCAAGCCTTCGGAAACCCGCTTCAAGGTGGAAGAGCGTTACGAATTCGCCACCCTGGTGAAGGCCAGCCCGATCACCGGGCGCACTCACCAGATCCGCGTGCACACGCTGCATGCCGGGCACCCGATCGCCTTTGACGATCGCTATGGCGACCGCGAGTTCGATCGCCAGCTGGCGGGTACCGGCCTGAAGCGGTTGTTCCTGCACGCCGCGGCGCTGCGCTTCGAGCATCCGGCCACCGGCGAAACGATGCGCATCGAAGCGCCGATGGACCAAGAGCTGCGCCACTGCCTGCAGGTGCTGCGCCGGCAGGTGGCCAAGTAATCCGCGTCAGAGCAGCGGGTTGATGCCTTCAGCCCGCAACATGTCCAACAGCGCGATCAACGGCAGGCCGATCAGGGCGTTCGGGTCCCGGCCTTCCAACCTGTCGAACAGCGCGATCCCCAATCCCTCGCTCTTGAAACTGCCCGCGCAGTTCAGCGGTTGCTCCAGACGTACATAGGCGGCGATCTCCGCTTCGCTCAACGCGCGAAAATGCACGTGGAACGGCTCGCACAGGGCCTGCAGCTGCTTGCTGCGGCCGTTGTACAGCGCCAGGCCGGTATAGAAGGTTACGGCCTGGGCGCTGGCCTGGCGCAGCTGCGCCCGGGCGTTTTCCTCGGTATGGGGCTTGCCGGTGATGTTGCCATCGATCACGCAGACCTGATCGGAGCCGATGATCAGATGCTCGGGATAGGCGAGGGCCAGCGCCTGAGCCTTCGCCGCCGCCAGGCGCAGCACCAGCGCTTCGGCGCTTTCGCCCGGCAGTGGGGTTTCATCCACCTCGGGTGCGGCGCAGTCGAAGGGCAGCCGTAACTTCTCCAGCAGCATTTTTCGATAGGGTGAGGTGGAGGCTAAAAGCAATCTCTGCATAATTTTTTTCGCAAACCGTAGCGTAAATGGGTATGGCATTTTAAACTGTCGGCCGCTGTGGAAGCGAATATTGGTGAAAGGAGCCGTTTTACGGCCTTTTTCTTTGACTCTATGTCGTTACAAAGTTAATATGCGCGCCCTATGCAAAAGGTAAAATTACCCTTGACCATTGATGCGGTACGTACCGCTCAGAAACGCCTGGACTATGCTGGTGTCTATGCGCCTGAGCAGGTTACTCGTGTTGCCGACTCCGTGGTCAGTGTGGACAGTGATGTCGAGGTGTCGTTGTCGTTCAATATCGACAATCAACGCCTCGCGGTGATAACAGGGCATGCGGACGTCACGGTAACGTTGATGTGCCAACGCTGTGGAGTCCCGTTCGAACATCAGGTTCACACAACATATTGTTTTAGCCCGGTCGTCAATGATGAGCAGGCTGAGGCATTACCGGAAGCGTACGAACCGATCGAAGTTGACGAGTTTGGCGAAGTCGATCTGTTGGCGATGATTGAAGACGAAATTATTCTTTCACTGCCTGTCGTTCCGGTACATGAATCTGAACACTGTGAAGTGTCCGAAGCGGACATGGTATTTGGCCAACTGCCTCCCGAGGCGGAGAAACCGAATCCGTTTGCCGTATTAGCCAGTTTAAAGCGTAAGTAATTGAGGAGTAAGGTCCATGGCCGTACAACAGAATAAACCAACCCGTTCCAAGCGTGGCATGCGTCGTTCTCACGATGCTCTGACCACGACTACTCTGTCTGTAGACAAAGTATCCGGTGAAACTCACCGTCGTCACCACATCACTGCCGACGGTTTCTACCGCGGTCGCAAGGTTATCGGCTAAGTAGCGATACCTTGACTCGTCTAACCCTGGCGTTAGATGCAATGGGCGGGGACTTCGGTCCCTGCGTCACAGTGCCTGCTTCGTTGCAGGCACTGGCCTCTAATTTACAGCTTCATCTCCTGCTGGTCGGCAATCCCGACGTCATCTCCCCTTTGCTTGCCCACGCCGATCCGGTTCTTCTGGAGCGTCTGCAAGTCGTGCCCGCCGAGTCCGTGATCGCCGGCGACGCCAAACCTTCACAAGCGATACGCGCCAGCCGCGGCACGTCGATGCGCATTGCGCTCGAACAGCTCAGCAGCGGCAACGCGCAGGGCTGCGTCAGCGCCGGCAATACCGGCGCGCTGATGGGATTGGCGAAGCTGTTGGTCAAGCCGTTGGAGGGCATTGAGCGCCCGGCGCTGATGACGGTGATCCCGAACCAGCAGCGCAGCAAAACCGTGGTGCTGGATCTGGGCGCTAACGTCGAGTGCGACAGCACCATGCTGGTGCAGTTTGCCGTGATGGGCGCGGTGATGGCGGAAGAGGTGATCGGCATTGCGCAACCGCGGGTGGCGCTGCTGAATATCGGCGAAGAAGAGACCAAAGGCCTGGATAATATCCGCGAAGCGGCCGCTGTGCTAAAAAATACTCCGGCAATCAACTATATTGGTTACCTGGAAGGCAACGAACTGCTCACCGGCAAGACCGATGTGTTGGTCTGCGACGGCTTCGTGGGCAACGTCACGCTGAAAACCATGGAAGGGGTGGTCAGGGTGTTCTTATCGCTGCTGAAATCGTCCGGCGATGGAAACAAGCGAGCCTGGTGGCTGAAATTGTTGGGCCGTTGGTTGCAAAAACGGGTGGTTAAGCGGTTCGGCCACCTGAACCCCGACCAGTATAATGGCGCATGTCTGTTAGGATTGCGCAGCACCGTAGTCAAGAGCCACGGCGCTGCGAACCCTCACGCGTTTGCAGTCGCAATCGAACAGGCTGTGCAGGCGGTGCAGCGGCAAGTCCCGGAAAGGATTGCTGCGCGCCTTGAGGCTGTATTACCTAAGAGTGACTGATCGTACATGTATACAAAGATTCTCGGTACGGGGAGTTATTTGCCCGTACAAGTGCGCACCAATGCTGATTTGGAAAAAATGGTGGATACCTCTGACGAATGGATCGTCACGCGTACCGGTATCCGCGAACGTCGCATCGCCGCTGCGGATGAAACCGTTGCGACGATGAGCTTCCAGGCCGCTGAGAAAGCGCTGGAAATGGCAGGTGTGGCTAAAGAAGACATTGGGCTGATCGTCGTGGCGACCACCACGACCACTCACGCGTTCCCGAGCGCGGCGTGCCTGGTGCAGCAAATGCTGGGCATCAAAGACTGTGCGGCGTTCGATCTGGCTGCGGCCTGCGCCGGCTTTACTTATGCGCTCAGCGTGGCCGATCAGTATGTTAAAAACGGCGCGGTCAAACATGCGCTGGTTATCGGCGCGGACGTCTTGTCGCGCACGCTGGATCCTGAAGATCGCGGCACCATCATTTTGTTTGGCGATGGCGCAGGGGCGGTGGTGCTGGGGGCTTCTGAAGCGCCGGGCATTCTTTCTACCCATCTGCATGCCGACGGCAGCTACGGCAACCTGCTGACGCTGCCGTACAAGGATCGCCAGAATCAAGACAAGCCGGCCTATGTCACCATGGCGGGCAACGAAGTCTTCAAGGTTGCGGTTACCGAGCTGGCGCGCATCGTCGACGAGACGCTGCAGGCCAACAACATGGACCGCAGCGAGCTGGATTGGCTGGTGCCGCACCAGGCCAACCTGCGCATCATCAGCGCAACGGCGAAAAAACTGGGCATGGGGATGGACAAAGTGGTGGTGACGCTCGATCGTCACGGCAACACCTCTGCCGCCTCGGTGCCTTCCGCACTGGACGAAGCGGTGCGCGACGGGCGAATTCAGCGTGGCCAACTGGTGCTGCTGGAGGCCTTCGGCGGCGGCTTTACCTGGGGCTCGGCGCTGGTTCGTTTCTGATTTGGACAGGAAGAAAAAATGACGCAATTTGCTTTTGTTTTCCCGGGCCAGGGGTCGCAGACCGTTGGCATGCTGGCCGAGTTGGCCGCACAGTTCCCGATCGTCGAAGAAACCTTCGGCGAAGCCTCTTCCGCACTGGGGTACGACCTGTGGCAGCTGGTGCAGCAAGGCCCGGCGGAAGAGCTGAACAAAACCTGGCAGACCCAACCGGCTCTGCTGGCCGCCTCGGTGGCGATTTTCCGCGTTTGGCAACAGCAGGGCGGTAAAGCGCCGGCGCTGATGGCGGGCCACAGCCTGGGCGAATACTCGGCGCTGGTCTGCGCCGGCGTGCTGGACTTCAAGGCGGCGATCCGTCTGGTCGAGCTGCGCGGCAAGCTGATGCAGGAAGCGGTGCCGGAAGGCACCGGCGCGATGTACGCCATCATCGGTCTGGACAACGACGCGATCGCCAAGGCGTGTGAAGAGTCTGCGCAGGGGCAGGTGGTTTCTCCGGTCAACTTCAACTCGCCGGGCCAGGTGGTCATCGCCGGCAACAAAGAAGCGGTTGAGCGCGCAGGCGCTGCCTGCAAAGCCGCAGGCGCCAAGCGCGCGCTGCCGCTGCCGGTGAGCGTGCCTTCGCACTGCGCGCTGATGAAACCGGCCGCCGACAAGCTGGCCGTGGCGCTTCAGGATATCACCTTCAACGCGCCGCAGGTGCCGGTGGTGAACAACGTCGACGTGCGTACCGAAAACGATCCGGAAGCGATCCGTAGCGCGCTGGTGCGTCAGCTGTACAGCCCGGTGCGTTGGACCGAGAGCGTAGAATTTATCGCAGCACAGGGAGTGACGTCGCTGCTGGAAGTGGGGCCGGGCAAAGTGCTGACCGGTCTGACTAAACGTATTGTTGACACCCTGACGGCTGCGGCGGTGAACGACACCGCCAGCCTGTCGGCGGCGCTTGAACAATAAAGAGGAAAATGATGAGCTTCGAAGGTAAAATCGTTCTGGTCACCGGCGCGAGCCGCGGTATTGGCCGAGCTATTGCAGAAACGTTTGTGGCACGCGGCGCCAAAGTGATCGGCACCGCGACCAGCGAGAGCGGCGCTGAAGCGATCAGCAGCTACCTGGGCGCAAACGGCAAAGGGTTTATGTTGAACGTTGTTGATGCGCAATCTATCGACAGCGTGCTGGCATCGATTCGCGCCGAATTTGGCGAAATCGACATTTTAGTGAATAATGCCGGCATCACGCGTGATAACCTGCTGATGCGTATGAAGGATGATGAGTGGGAGGATATCCTCGACACCAACCTGACTTCCGTATTCCGCCTGTCAAAAGCGGTAATGCGCGCTATGATGAAAAAGCGGTTTGGCCGTATCATCACCATCGGTTCCGTTGTCGGCACCATGGGGAACGCAGGGCAGGCGAACTACGCGGCGGCTAAAGCCGGTCTGATTGGTTTTAGCAAATCTTTGGCACGTGAAGTTGCTTCGCGTGGCATTACGGTCAACGTCGTGGCACCTGGCTTTATTGAGACGGACATGACACGGGCGTTGACAGATGATCAACGCGCAGGCATTTTGTCATCAGTTCCAGCCAACCGGCTGGGCGATGCTAAAGAAATCGCCAGCGCTGTTGCATTTTTGGCCTCTGATGAGGCCGGCTATATCACCGGTGAAACGTTACATGTCAATGGCGGCATGTACATGATTTAAAAAATGTGAAAACCATTTGCGTTATTTGAGGCAAAAACCGCAAAATAGCGTAAAATCGTGGTTTGACCAGCCGGGATTTAGTTGCATCTTTTTCAGCATTTTATACACTACGAAAACCATCGCGAAAGCGAGTTTTGATAGGAAATTTAAGAGTATGAGCACTATCGAAGAACGCGTTAAGAAAATCATTGTTGAGCAACTGGGTGTTAAACAGGAAGAAGTTTTGAACAACGCTTCTTTCGTTGAAGATCTGGGCGCTGATTCTCTTGACACCGTTGAGCTGGTAATGGCACTGGAAGAAGAATTCGACACCGAGATTCCAGACGAAGAAGCTGAGAAGATCACTACTGTTCAGGCAGCTATTGATTTCATCAACGCTAGCCAGCAGTAAGAGAACATATCTAGGCGGTCGCTCGACCGCCTAAGTTTTTTCTATCCCTAGTGTCATATTTTTCCCTCCCTGGAGGACAAACGTGTCTAAGCGTCGAGTAGTTGTGACCGGACTGGGCATGTTGTCTCCTGTCGGCAATACGGTAGAGTCCACGTGGAACGCTCTTCTTGCCGGTCAGAGTGGCATCAGCCTGATCGACCATTTCGATACCACTGCCTATGCGACCAAGTTTGCTGGCCTGGTAAAGAATTTTAATTCCGAGGATTTCATCTCGCGCAAAGATGCGCGCAAGATGGACGCCTTTATCCAGTACGGTATCGCTGCTGGCATGCAAGCCATGCAGGATGCAGGCCTGGACATCACCGAGGCTAACGCCAGCCGCATTGGAGCCGCGATCGGTTCCGGCATCGGCGGCCTGGGTTTGATCGAAGAAAACCACAGTTCACTGGTTAACGGTGGCCCACGGAAAATCAGTCCGTTCTTCGTGCCATCCACCATCGTGAATATGATTGCCGGTCACCTGACAATCATGTACGGCATGCGTGGCCCAAGCATTTCCATCGCCACCGCCTGTACTTCAGGTGTGCACAACATCGGCCATGCGGCGCGTATCATTGCCTACAATGATGCGGACGTGATGCTGGCCGGTGGGGCAGAGAAAGCCAGCACCCCATTGGGCGTCGGCGGCTTTGGCGCAGCGCGCGCCCTGTCCACCCGTAATGACAACCCGCAGGCGGCGAGCCGTCCGTGGGATAAAGACCGCGACGGCTTTGTGCTGGGCGACGGCGCCGGCATGATGGTGCTGGAAGAGTACGAGCACGCGAAAAAGCGCGGCGCGAAAATCTACGCCGAAGTGGTGGGCTTTGGGATGAGCAGCGATGCTTATCACATGACGTCGCCACCGGAAAACGGCGCAGGCGCTGCGCTGGCGATGGAAAATGCCCTGCTTGACGCCGGTGTGACCCCGTCACAAATCGGCTACATCAACGCGCACGGCACCTCTACGCCAGCGGGCGACCAGGCGGAAGCGCAGGCGGTGAAATCCGTCTTCGGCGCCGATGCAGAGCGCGTGCTGGTGAGCTCGACCAAATCGATGACTGGCCACCTGTTGGGTGCGGCAGGCGCGATCGAGTCTATCTTCACCGTGCTGGCGCTGCGCGATCAGGCGGTACCGCCAACCATCAACCTGGATAACCCGGATGAAGGTTGCGATCTGGACTTCGTGCCTCACGAAGCGCGCCAGGTCAGCGATATGGCGTTCAGCCTGTGTAACTCCTTCGGCTTCGGCGGCACCAACGGCTCGCTGATCTTCCGCCGAGTGTAACTCGCGCTGTGGATAGCTGATGAAAAGCCCGGTTTTTAACCGGGCTTTTTTACGCCTGCCGTTTGGCCGCCGGCGGGGCTGCGTATCGTCTCGCCGCCTGCTATCCTGCGAGCGTAATGAAATCACCCGGCAACAGGAGGAAGCATGTACTGGATTAACGGACAACGCCATGATGCGCTGGCGCCGAGCGATCGCGGCCTGCAGTTCGGCGATGGCTGCTTTACTACTGCCCGGGTTATCGATGGTAAAATCGAGCTGCTGCCCTGGCATCTGGAGCGGCTGCAGCAAGCGGCGCAGCGGCTGATGCTGCCCGCCACCGATTGGCTGGCTTTCGAGCGGGAGATGGCGCTGGCGGCCGAATCAATTCCGCTCGGCGTGGTCAAAGCGATACTGACGCGCGGCAGCGGCGGGCGGGGTTACAGCCCGACGGGGTGCGAAAACCCGACGCGTATCGTCGCCCGCAGCAGCTACCCTGCGCACTATTTGCAGTGGCGCGAGCAGGGCATCACGCTTGCGCTCAGCCCGGTGGCGCTGGCGCGCAATCCGTTGCTGGCGGGGTTGAAGCATTTGAACCGCCTGGAGCAGGTGCTGATCCGCGCGCATCTTGACCAGACGGCCGCCGACGAGGCGCTGGTGCTTGACACTGCCGGTATGCTGGTGGAATGCTGTGCGGCTAATTTGTTCTGGCGTAAGGGAAAAGCGGTATTTACCCCGGATCTGAGCCAGGCAGGCGTCGCGGGCCTGATGCGGCGGCGGGTGATCGCGCTGCTGGCAGACTCGGAATATCGTCTGCACTGCGTCAGTGAACCGCTGGAGACGCTGGCCGATGCCGACGAAGTCCTGGTGAGCAATGCGCTGATGCCGCTGCTGCCGGTAAACGCTGCGCAATCATGGCGCTATGCTTCGCGCCAGCTGTATGATTTTTTGCGTCCACACTGTTAACCATGGCTGATTGATGAAGAAAAGAAAGCTGAAGGTCCTGTCTATTATTGTTGTTCTGGTATTGGCGCTGCTGTTTTGGGGCTACCAGAAGATCGAACGCTTTGCCGATACGCCACTGGCTATCCAACAAGAAACCATCTTCAAACTGCCGGCCGGCACCGGTCGGGTAGCGCTGGAAGGGCTATTGGTGCGCGATAAGCTGGTGCGCAACGGCCGCTGGTTCCAGTGGCTGCTGAAGCTGGAGCCGGAGCTGGCGGAGTTTAAAGCCGGTACCTACCGGTTCACGCCGGGCATGACGGTGCGCCAGATGCTGAAACTGTTGGCCAGCGGCAAAGAGGCGCAGTTCACCGCACGCTTTATCGAAGGCTCACGCCTGCGTGACTGGCAGCAGGTGCTGCAGCAGTCCAAGTACCTGAAACACACCCTGGCGGGCAAGAGCGAAGCGGAGATTGCCGCCGCGCTCGGCATTCCTGCGGGAGAAACGCCGGAAGGGCATTTGTACCCGGATACCTATCAGTATACCGCCGGCATGAGCGACATCGCGCTGCTCAAACGCGCACACGTGCGCATGAACAAAGCGCTGCAGGCCGCCTGGGCCGGCCGCGACACCAGCCTGCCGTATAAAACGCCGGAAGAGCTGCTGACCATGGCCTCGATCGTCGAGAAAGAGACTGCGGTGCCGGAAGAGCGCAGCAAGGTGGCGTCGGTGTTCGTCAACCGCTTGCGCATCGGCATGCGCCTGCAGACCGATCCGACGGTGATCTACGGCATGGGCGAAAGCTATAATGGCAACATCACGCGCAAGGATCTGGAGACGCCGACGCCTTACAACACCTATGTGATCGCTGGCCTGCCGCCAACGCCGATCGCCATGCCGGGTGAGGCCTCGCTGCAGGCGGCCGCCAATCCGGCCAAAACGCCTTATCTCTATTTTGTCGCCGACGGCAAGGGTGGGCATACCTTCACCACCAATCTGGCGAGCCATAACCAGGCGGTGCGCGTGTACCGTCAGGCGTTAAAGGAAAAGAATGAAAAGTAAATTCGTTGTTATCGAAGGGCTGGAAGGCGCGGGTAAAACCACCGCGCGCGACACGGTGGTCAATGTGCTGCGCGAACACGGCGTCAACGACATCGTCTTCACCCGCGAGCCGGGCGGTACGCCGCTGGCGGAGAAACTGCGCGATCTGTTCAAGCGCGGCATCGACGGCGAATTGCCGACCATCAAGGCCGAAGTATTGATGCTGTACGCCGCGCGCGTGCAACTGGTGGAAACCGTGATCAAACCGGCCCTGGCGCGCGGCGCCTGGGTGGTGGGCGATCGCCACGATCTCTCTTCACAGGCTTACCAGGGCGGCGGCCGCGGCGTGGATCCGCAGCTGATGAGCTCGCTGCGCGACACCGTGCTGGGGGATTTTCGCCCGGACTTGACGGTGTATCTCGATCTGCCGCCGCTGGTCGGCCTGCAACGCGCACAGGCGCGCGGTCAGCTGGATCGCATCGAACAGGAGGCGCTGCCGTTCTTCGAACGCACCCGCGCTCGCTATCTCGAGCTGGCGGCGCAGGATGAAACCATCGTCACCGTCGACGCCGCCCAGCCGCTGGAGCAGGTGACCGTGGCGATCCGCGACTGCGTCGGCCACTGGCTGCGGCAGCAGGAAGGCGCATAATGAACTGGTACCCGTGGCTGAACGGCCCTTATCGCCAGCTGATTGGGCAGTACGCCGACGGCCGAGGCCATCATGCGCTGCTGCTGCACGCGGCGGCGGGCAACGGTGACGATGCGCTGGCCTACGGCCTGAGCCGCTGGTTGATCTGCCAGCAGCGCAACGGTGAAAAAAGCTGCGGCGAGTGCCACAGCTGCCGGCTGATGCTGGCGGGAAACCACCCGGATTATCACGTGCTGGCGCCGGAAAAGGGCAAGAGCAGCCTGGGCATCGAGCCGATCCGCCAGGTGATTGAAACGCTGTACGCCCACGCGCAGCAGGGCGGCGCTAAAGTGATTTGGCTGCCGCAGGCGGAACAGCTGACCGAAGCGGCGGCCAACGCGCTGCTTAAAACGCTGGAAGAGCCGCCGGAGAAAACCTATTTTCTGCTGGGCTGCCGTGAGCCGTCGCGGCTGATGGCGACGTTGCGCAGCCGCTGCCTGTATTGGCATTTGGCCAGCCCGGATGAGCAACTCAGCCTGCAGTGGCTGGGCCGACAGGCGGCCGGCTCTCAGACGGACCGCCTCACGGCGCTGCGCCTGCACGACGGCGCGCCGCTGGCCGCCGAACAGCTGTTGCAGCCGCAGCAGTGGCAACAGCGCAGCGCCCTGTGCGCCGCGTTGAGCGCCGCGCTGCCGCAGCGCGATATGCTGTCGCTGTTGCCGGTGCTGAACCATGAAGACGTCGCCGAGCGCCTGCACTGGCTGTGCGCGTTGCTGGTGGACGCGATGAAGTGGCAGCAGGGCGCGCATCACTATGTATTGAATCAGGATCAGCAGCCGCTGGTGCATCAGCTGGCCAGCCTGCTGAGCAGCGCCTCGCTGCAGCAGATCGTGCAGCAGTGGCTGAACTGCCGCCATCAGCTGCTCAGCGTGGTGGGCGTCAACCGCGAGCTGCTGCTGACCGAACAGTTACTTCGCTGGGAACAGATGCTCGGCGCCGCCGGCTATTCCCAACCTCATTCGCTGTAAAGTAAAAGAGTTAAAAATTATGTTGTTAGTCGATTCTCATTGCCACCTTGACAGTCTGGATTATCAAACGCTGCACCAGAATGTGGACGATGCGCTGGCCAAAGCCAAGGCGCGCGACGTCGGCTATGTGCTGGCGGTTGCCACCACGCTGCCGGGTTACCGTTCCATGACCGAGCTGATCGGCGAGCGCAACGACGTGGCCTTCTCCTGCGGGGTGCATCCGCTCAATCTGGAAGAGGGGTATGATTACGCCGAACTGCGTCGCCTGGCGGCGGCGGAGCAAGTGGTGGCGCTGGGGGAGACCGGGCTCGATTACTTCTACCAGAAAGACAACCTTGAGCTGCAGCAGGACTCTTTCCGCGAACATATCCGCATCGGCCGGGATCTGAACAAGCCGGTGATCGTCCACACTCGCGATGCGCGCGCGGACACGCTGGCGATCCTGCGTGAAGAGAACGCACAGGACTGCGGCGGCGTACTCCACTGCTTCACTGAAGATCTGGCCACGGCCGAAGCTCTGCTGGATCTGGGCTTCTACATCTCCTTCTCGGGCATCGTCACCTTCCGCAACGCCGAACAGCTGCGCGAGGTGGCGCGCTATGTGCCGCTGGATCGCATTCTGGTGGAAACCGACTCGCCTTATCTGGCACCGGTGCCGCATCGCGGCAAAGAAAACCAACCCGCCTATGTGCGCGATGTGGCTGAATACATGGCGGTATTGAAGGGCGTCAGCCTGGAACAACTGGCCGAAGCCACCACCGCCAACTTTTCACGTTTATTTCACCTCGATCTGTGATCTTTGACCTAGGCTATAGCTGTAGGTCATTGTCTGCGTAATTTTTTTTAAGCTCGTAATTAATCACTGAAACGGGTAAGGTTCCCTCCCGTTTCAGGGTGATTGATGCGTGTTTTTTGGTCTGTTTCGCCAAAAAACAGCCGGTTTATGCAAAGTTACCGCGGCTCGATCATCGAAACGTGATTGTCATCAAACATTGCGCAGGCTATTTATTTTACTCTGCGTAATAAATTCAAGGGGTGCTCAGACACCCTGAATTGCAGGGGTTTTTCTCCCCCCCTTGCAGCGCGAATCATCGCGACAAGAAGTAGCAAAGCATTATTACTCAGGAGCACACTCAACTATGTTCAAGAACGCATTTGCAAACCTGCAAAAAGTAGGTAAATCGCTCATGCTGCCGGTGTCCGTGTTGCCTATCGCAGGTATCCTGCTGGGCGTCGGCTCCGCCAACTTTAGCTGGCTACCTGCGGTAGTCTCCCACGTGATGGCGGAAGCGGGCGGTTCGGTCTTCGCCAACATGCCGCTGATTTTCGCCATCGGCGTCGCTTTGGGCTTCACCAACAACGACGGCGTTTCCGCGCTGGCGGCGGTGGTGGCCTACGGCATCATGGTGAAAACCATGGCGGTGGTTGCGCCGCTGGTGCTGCACCTGCCGGCTGAAGAGATTGCGGCCAAACACCTGGCGGATACCGGTGTGCTCGGGGGGATTATCTCCGGCGCCATCGCGGCCTATATGTTCAACCGCTTCTTCCGCATTCAACTGCCGGAATACCTGGGCTTCTTTGCCGGTAAGCGTTTCGTGCCGATCATTTCCGGTCTGGCGGCGATCGTTCTGGGCGTAGTGCTGTCCTTCATCTGGCCGCCGATCGGTACGGCTATCCAGACCTTCTCGCAGTGGGCGGCCTATCAGAACCCGGTCGTGGCCTTCGGCATTTACGGCGTGGTTGAGCGTGCTCTGGTGCCGTTCGGTCTGCACCACATCTGGAACGTACCGTTCCAAATGCAAATCGGTGAATTCACCAACGCGGCGGGCCAGGTATTCCACGGCGACATCCCTCGCTACATGGCGGGCGACCCTACCGCGGGCAAACTGTCCGGCGGCTTCCTGTTCAAAATGTACGGTCTGCCTGCTGCGGCCATCGCCATCTGGCACTCGGCCAAGCCGGAAAACCGCGCGAAAGTCGGCGGCATCATGATCTCCGCCGCGCTGACCTCGTTCCTGACCGGTATCACCGAGCCGATCGAGTTCTCCTTCATGTTCGTCGCGCCGATCCTGTACGTGATCCACGCTATCCTGGCCGGCCTGGCGTTCCCAATCTGCATCCTGTTGGGCATGCGCGATGGCACCAGCTTCTCGCACGGCCTGATCGACTTTATCGTACTGAGCGGCAACAGCAGCAAAATCTGGCTGTTCCCAATCGTCGGCATCGTCTACGGTCTGGTGTACTACACCATCTTCCGCGTGCTGATCGCCAAGCTGGATCTGAAAACCCCGGGCCGTGAAGACACCGCTGCCGAGCAGACTGCGCAGGGCGGTTCAGAAATGTCCGCGGCGCTGGTTCAGGCCTTCGGCGGTAAAGAAAACATCACTAACCTGGATGCTTGTATCACCCGTCTGCGCGTCAGCGTGGCCGACGTGTCCAAAGTTGATCAGGCGGGCCTGAAGAAACTGGGCGCAGCCGGCGTAGTCGTCGCGGGCTCCGGCGTGCAGGCCATCTTCGGCACCAAGTCCGACAACCTGAAAACCGATATGGACGAATACATCCGTAATCACTGATTCAGGCAGGGGAGTTACCAAGGGAGGCGAAAGCCTCCCTTTTTTATTGCCTGCCGTCAGGCACCAAGCCGCTGTTCGAGTTCGGCAAGAGAAGGGAGGAACCAGACCTGTTCGCCGCGGTTGGCTTCACGCACGAAATCTTGCAGCGCGTTGCTTTGCGCCAGCCAGGGGGAGATATCGCCCAGCAGCGCAACGCGCAGGCGGTAGTTGATGAATTTCTGCAATACGGCGCCGGCCACGCCGCTTCTGAGCTGGAAAAAGGCGGTGTTGAGGCGGTTGACGGGGAGGGCAATCATTCCGGCATCGTGCTCAAAGGCGGGCGCGATAAACAGGCTGACGTCGTTTTCGTCTTTCAATGGCGGCCCGGCTTCGGCGAAAACCACCAGGCGCAGATCATGGATTTGCCGCACGGCGTAGCTCATCGGCGCTCCGGGAGTCAGGGCTTGGCGTGCTTTTGCAGGTAATGCTCGAACACCGCCAGCGTTTCGTCCGAGATATGGTGCTCAATCCCTTCGCTGTCCAGCTCGGCGGTTTCGCTCGGCACCCCGACGCACATCAGCAGATCGACCACGATGCGGTGACGGCGGCGCACCTTCTGCGCCAGCAGCTCGCCTTCTTCCGTTAAAAACACCCCGCGATAAGGGCGCGATTCCACCAGTCCGGCGCTTTTCAGCCGCGCGATATTTTTGATCGCCGTCGGGTGAGACACGCCGAAGCGGCGCGCGATGTCGGTGGTTCTGGCTTCGCGGGTGCTTTGCAGCAAATCGGCGATCAGCTCAACGTAATCTTCGATCAGCGCATTGGACTGCGCTTCGCGGGCGCGGCTAAAACGCAGGGCGTGCTCGGCCTCGTCCGGCATGTCGGTCTGGGCGTGGCGGTCGGCGTTATCTGGCGCGCGGGTAACCATAGCGTGGGGCGTCCTGTAAGCATAAAAATGGCATCTCCCGGCAGTGCGGGGAGGGTTGCCCTAAGTTAGTCCAAATAGCACACATTATCAATTCGATGCCACGCATTGTGGTAGTTAGAAATATCTCTACACAAAGCCAATGAATTTCGCCTGTTGCATAAAGTGTAGCCGATGCTACATTGTCGGCATGGTAGGTGGAAAAATAACCAGTGAAAGATTGAGGGTAATTCATGCGTGACGCGGCAACCACTCCATCGTTAACCGAACGGACCAACATCGCGATTGGCGCCGCCCTTGCCGGACGCAAGCGCGGCGCCTTTACGCCGTTGCTGTTCGCCGGCCCGGCGGTGATTGCCTCTATTGCCTATATGGATCCCGGCAACTTCGCCACCAATATTCAGGCCGGGGCGAAATACGGCTACAGCCTGCTGTGGGTGGTGGTGATGGCCAACCTGATCGCCATGCTGTTCCAGGCGCTGTCGGCCAAGCTCGGCATCGTCACCAACCGTAATCTGGCGGAGATGTGCCGCGACCAGTTTTCACGGCCGGTAGTGATCGGCATGTGGCTGCTCAGCGAAGTGGCGGCGATGGCCACCGATCTGGCGGAGTTTCTCGGCGGGGCGATCGCGCTGGCGCTGCTGTTCCATATGCCGCTGCTGGCGGGGATGGGGGTGACGGCGGTGATCACCTATGCGCTGTTAATGGTGGAAAAGAAAGGTTTCCGCCCGGTCGAGCTGATGATCGGCGGCCTGGTGGGCATCATCGCGCTGTGCTATCTGGTGGAGATGTTCATCGTACCGGTGGACTGGCAAGCGGCCGGCCTCGGCATGGTGACGCCGCAGTTGCCGGACGCGCAGGCGCTGACCATCGCCGTCGGCATTATTGGCGCAACCGTGATGCCGCACGCCATTTTCCTGCACTCGGGGCTGACCCAGCACCGTAGCCCGGCCAGCGACAACGGCGAGCGGCGCAAGCTGCTGCGTTTTTCCAATATTGAAGTGGTGATCGCGCTGGCGCTTGCCGGGCTGGTGAATATTGCGATGGTGATCATGGCCTCAAGCGCCTTCCACGCCGGTAATAGCGACGTGGCCGAAATTGGCACCGCCTACCATACGTTGACGCCGCTGTTCGGCGCGGCGGCCGCCGGCATCTTCCTCGCTTCGTTGATCGCCTCCGGCATTTCCAGCTCGGTGGTGGGCACCATGGCCGGGCAAATGATCATGCAGGGCTTCGTCGGTTTTCGCATCCCGGTGTGGGTGCGCCGCCTGGTCACCATGGTGCCGGCGTTTATCGTGGTGGCGATGGGCGTCAACGCCACCGACGCGCTGGTCTATAGCCAGGTGGTACTGAGCCTGGCGCTGCCGGCGCCGATGATTGCGCTGGTGATGTTCACCCGCCGCCGCGACATCATGGGCGAGTTCGCCAACGGCCGCTGGACCAGTCTGGCGGCGGTGGTCGGCACGGTGGTGATCGTGCTGCTCAACGTGGTGCTGCTGTTGCAGACCTTCGGCGTCGAGATCCCTGGGCTGGGGTGATCTTATGGGCCGCGTCGCTAAATTATAAATTCCCCACGCCGCCGTCCATCTGCAGCTCGGCGCCGACCATAAAGGCCGACTCGTCCGCCGCCAGAAACACCGCCGCTTTGGCCAGCTCCAGCGCGCTGCCCATGCGGCCGATCGGCACCAGCGCGCGGATATCGTCGCGTAATGCCTGTTCATCCGCTTCCGCCAGCCCCAGCTTACCCAACGCCGGGGTTTCGGTCGGGCCGGGGCTGAGGCCGTTAAGGCGAATGCCGCGCGCGTGCAGCTCGCCGGAGAGCGTTCTGGCCAAAGACAACAAACCGGCTTTGCTGGCGGCGTAGGCGCTGCTCTGCGGCAGGCCGATATGGGCGCTGACCGAACCGCATAGGATCACCGAAGAAGGGTTGGCCAGCAGCGGCAGCAGCGCCTGGATCAGAAAAAACGGCCCTTTCAGATTGATGTCCATCAGCCGCTGATAGCTCTGCTCATCCCACTCCTGCAGCGGGCGATGCGTAACGTCGCCGGCGTTGATGTACAGCACGTCCAGCCGCGGCCACCGTTGCCCCAGCCGCTGCGCCAGTTCGCGCTGCTGCGGAATATCGCCGGCGTCGCTCAGCAGCAACAGCGCCTTGCTTCCCAATGCCTGGCCCGCCGCGTCCAGGGCGCTTTGGCTGCGTCCGGTGATCGCCACCGTCGCGCCCTCGGCGATGAACTGGCGGGCGGTTTCCAACCCGATGCCGCTGGTGCCGCCGGTAATCAATGCGTATTTGCCTTGCAGTCGTGCCATAACCGATTCCTCTTTAGCGTCAGTTGCGGCATTATTTGCGCTATAGTTCCTTTTGCATAGTAGGCACCTTTTGGATACTAAAGGACGAGGCGGGATGAAATGACGGCACAAGCGCCATTCGCGGCGGAAAATAATTTGGCGGCGTTGCCGCCGGCGGGCGAACCCTGCCCGATGGTGGACTTCGTCAATCTGGTGTCGGGCAAGTGGGCGATACCGATCCTGTACCGGCTGATAATGATCGATGGCCCGGTGCGATTCAGCGAGCTGCAGCGGGCGGTGGCGCCCATTGCGCAGAAAGAGCTGACGCGTCAGCTGCGGCTGTTCGAGCAGCGCGGCCTGGTGACGCGGCAGGTGTTTCCCGAAGTGCCGCCTCGGGTGGAGTATCAGGTCACCGCGCTCGGCAAATCGCTGCGGCCGACGCTGGACTCGCTGGCCGAGTGGATGCGTCGGCATGCCCCGCAGCTGATCGGCGGCTAGTCGCCGATGCCCGGCGGGTTGATGGCGGAGCGCTCGACCTTTTCGTCGCCTTCGCCCCAGCGCTGCAGCACCTGCGCGTATTCGCCGCTGACGATCGCGCCATTGATCGCGGCGTTGACGGCGTTCACCAATCCGTTGCCTTTTTTGGTGGTGACCGCGACGTAGGCCACGCTGGGGCCGATGCCGACCATTTTGGTTTTGCCGGTCAGCGCCGCCTTGTAGGCGCCGGTGGAGTGGGGGCCGAAGAACGCATCGGCGCGCCCGGACTGAATGCTGAGGTTGGTGGCGGCGTCGTCGGTCACGTAGATCAGCTGCACCGGCGGCAACCCGGCGGCGCGGTTTTGCTTATCCCATCCCAACAGTATGTTTTCCTGATTGGTGCCGGATCCGACGATGATCCGCAGCCCGGCGACGTCCTGCGGCCGGTTGATCGAGGTGATGTGGCTGGTGGATTTGACGTAAAAGCCCAGCGTGTCCACCCGATAAGTCGCGAAGTCGAATTTGGTCTTGCGCAGTTTGGTGACGGCGATGTTGAAGATCGCCGCGTCGTATTTGCCGGCGCTGATGCCCAGCGGCCAATCTTCCCACGAGGTAGGCACCAGATTCAGCGCCAGCCCGAGGCTGTCGGCCACCAGGCGGGCGATGTCCGGATCGCTGCCGATCAGCGTTTTATTGTCCTCGGCGAACAGCGCCAGCGGCGGGGAGTTCTCGAACGCCACCGCCACCGTCAGCTTGCCGGGCACCGCGAAGTGAAAGTTTGCCGGAATCAGTGCGATAGCGGCCGGGTTTTTCTCCGCGCGTATCGGCTCTCGGTTAGCCTGCAGATCGATACCGCCCGCCGTGGCCGCCTGCACGGCGGCGCTCAGCAACAGCGCGCACAGCGCCGAAATCTTCAGTGGCATAGCACCCTCTATCCTTTGTTAATCATGGGGTTACTATTGGCGGCGGCGCGGGGCAAGTAAAGCAACAATAGTGAATAACCAAAGTGAAAAGATGCACAAGCGGGGCGCCGGGCTGCGCGAATCTGCAGCACTCGACGTGGAAAGTGCGCAATCAGGTTGAAAGCAGTAGAATTTGTCACTCATACTGCGTACAGCTAATTGTGTAAAACAAGGAACGCCAGATGGCCGAAGAAACGATTTTCAGTAAAATTATCCGCCGCGAAATCCCTGCTGATGTGGTTTATCAGGACGAACTGGTCACCGCTTTCCGTGACATCTCTCCCCAGGCACCCACCCATGTGCTGATCGTTCCCAACGTGCTGATCCCAACCGTCAACGACGTGACCGTGGAGCATGAAGCCGCGCTGGGCCGCATGATCACCGCCGCGGCGAAGATCGCCGAACAGGAAGGCATCGCCGAGGACGGCTACCGCCTGATCGTCAACTGCAACCGCCACGCCGGTCAGGAGGTCTATCATATTCACATGCACCTGGTCGGTGGCCGCTCGCTGGGGCCGCTGCTGTCACGTTAAGCGAGGAAATCATGCGCGGTAAAAAAACTCTCCGTGGTCTGATGGCGTTGGCGCTGCCCGCCGCGTTGCTGATGGGATGCAGTTCACCGCCCGGCATCGCGGTCAACCAAGGGCAGACGGTGGTGATGGATCCTTCGGTGCTGACCGCCGGCATTTTGGCCGATACGCCCTCGATTTCGAATGCCTCCGGGCGGGTGATGGCGACCTCGGTGCTCAACAACAGCCAAATGACGCCGGTCACCGTACATTACCGCTTCTATTGGTACGACGCGCAGGGGCTGGATATTCGCCCCTTCGAGAAACCGCGCGAGATCGTGGTGGCGCCCGACTCGGACGCCAAAATTTACTCGATTAACGGCAATCTGGACGCTAAAAGCGCGCGTCTGTATCTGTACCTGTAAGCGCTTGCCAGGTTTGGAGAAAAAGCATGAAAAAGTACGTCTTAGTGGCGCTGGCCGCATTAACCCTCAGCGGCTGTCTGTCGCGCCCGCCTGAGCCGGAACAACCGTTGCCGCCGGTCACCGTCGAACCGGAACAGCCGACGCCGCCGGTCGAGCAGCCGCAGCCGCCAACCACCGAGCCGGTGCCGCAGCCGCCGAAAATTCAGCAGCTCGACTGGCTGGGCAGCGTCCAGCCGCTGGTGGGGCAGATGCTGAAGGCCGATGGCGTCGCGGCCGGCAGCGTGCTGCTGCTGGACAGCGTCAAGAACAACACCAATGGTTCGCTGCAGATGGGCAAAGCCACCGCGGCGCTGTACAAGGCGCTGGCGTCGAATTCCACCTTCAGCGTGGTGCCGGAAGCGAAGCTGACCAGCGCCAGACAAACGCTGGGCCTGTCGGCGGATGACAGCTTCGGTTCGCGCAGCAAGGCGATTGGCCTGGCGCGCATCGTCGGCGCGCAGTACGTGCTGTACAGCGACGTCAGCGGCGACGTGAAGTCGCCGGCGTTGGATATGCAGCTGATGCTGGTGCAAACCGGCGAGATCGTCTGGTCGGGCAATGGCGCCGTTAAACGCTGAGGCCGCGCTGCGACGATTGATGGAAACCAGACTGCCGGCGGTGAATACCGCCGGTTGTCATTTCAGCCCGGTGCAGGGGCTGACCGGCGAGAGCTGGCGCATCGACGGCGCGGGCGTCACGCTGTTGGCGCGGCAACACAGTGCGGAAAAACGCGCGCTGGGCGTGAGCCGACGGCGGGAAGCGCGGGTCTTGCGCCGCTGCGCGCCGGGGCTGGGGCCGCGGGTTTTCGCACAGAATAATCAGTGGCTTATCCTCGAATGGCTCGAAGGTGACGTCGTCACAGATGCCGAGTTTGCGGCGCTGAATGAGCGCGGCGAGCTGGCGGCGATGGCGGCGGAACTGCATCGGCGGCCGCTCAGCGGTTACCGGCTGGATCTGCGGCGGCAGTTCCTCCGCTACTGGCCGCAGCTGGATACGCGGCGTGTAACCCCCGCCTGGCTGCGCCTGCAGCGCCATTTTTTGCTAAGTGTGCCGCCACGGCCGCTGCGCCTGGCGCCGCTGCACATGGATATCCACCCGGGCAATTTGCTCGCCACCGGCGAGGGGCTGCGATTGATCGACTGGGAGTATGCCGCCGACGGCGACGTGGCGCTGGATATCGCCGCGCTGTTTCGCGGCAATGGTTGGTCGGCCGGGCAGCAGCAGCGCTTTTTGCAGCACTACGCGCGCCAGGGCTATCACGACGCCGCCCGGCTGCAGGCCCAGGTGCGGGGCTGGCTGCCGTGGGTGGATTATCTGATGCTGCTGTGGTTTGAAGTGCGCTGGCAGCAGAGCGGCGACGCCGAATTTTTACGCTGGGGCGCTGCGGTGCGCCGGCGATTCTGTTTATCATCATCCGAATTCTGAACGAACAATAATGAAGTGAGGTGCCCGTGGGCCCAGTAATGCTAGATGTCGCCGGCTACGAGCTGGATGCAGAAGAACGCGAGATTTTGAAACACCCGCTGGTTGGCGGATTGATCCTGTTTACCCGCAACTTCCACGATGCGGAGCAGCTGCGTGAGCTGGTGCGCCAGATCCGCGCCGAATCGCACGATCGGCTGGTGGTGGCGGTAGACCAGGAAGGCGGGCGCGTGCAGCGCTTCCGCGAGGGCTTCACCCGCCTGCCGGCGGCGCAGTCGTTCGCCGCGTTGCACGATGCGCAGGAAGGCGGCCGGCTGGCGCAGGAGGCCGGCTGGCTGATGGCGGCGGAAATGATCGCGCAGGATATCGACATCAGCTTCGCACCGGTGCTGGACATCGGCCACGGCAGCGCGGCGATCGGCGAGCGTTCGTTCCACAGCGATCCGCAGCAGGCGCTGGCGATGGCCGAACGCTTTATCCTCGGCATGCACAGCGCCGGCATGAAAACCACCGGCAAACACTTCCCTGGGCACGGCGCCGTCAGCGCCGATTCGCACAAGGAAACCCCGCGCGATCCGCGGCCGCTGGCGCAGATCCGCGAGCACGACATGGCGATCTTCCGTGAGCTGATCAACCGCCAGCTGCTGGACGCCGTCATGCCGGCCCACGTCATCTATACTGAAGCGGACCCGCGCCCGGCCAGCGGCTCGCCTTACTGGCTGCAGCAGATCCTGCGTCGGGAGCTGGGCTTCGACGGCGTGATTTTCTCCGACGATCTGTCGATGGAAGGCGCCGCCATTATGGGCAGCTACGCCGAGCGCGGCCAGGCGGCGCTGGATGCCGGTTGCGACATGATCCTGGTGTGCAACCACCGCGAAGGTGCAGTCAGCGTGCTGGATAACCTGTCCCCGGTCAAAGCAGAGAAGGTGAAGCGGTTATATCATCGCGGTCAGTTCACCCGTCAGGAACTGCGCGACTCCGAGCGCTGGCAGCAGGCGCACAAGGCGCTCAGCGCGCTGAGCGAACGCTGGGAGGAGCACAAGCAGCGTTCGCAAGGGTGAATCCAGGCGCCGCATCGCGGCGCAGAGCGGAAATGATGAGGGCCGCGCCCGCGGCCCTTGGCTTGTTGCGAGGATCCACATGATTATCTATTTGCACGGCTTCGATTCCACCAGTCCCGGCAATCATGAAAAGGTGTTACAGCTGCAGTTTATCGATCCGGACGTGCGCTTCATCAGCTACAGCACACTGCATCCGCGTCACGACATGCAGCATCTGTTGAAAGAGGTGGACAAGGCGGTGCAGCAGGGCGGCGACGCGCACCCGTTGATCTGCGGGGTCGGCCTCGGCGGTTTTTGGGCGGAGCGCATCGGCTTCCTGTGCGGCATTCGCCAGGCGATGTTCAACCCCAATCTGTACCCGGAAGAGCACATGCACGGCAAGATAGACCGGCCGGAAGAGTATCGCGATATCGCCACCAAGTGCGTGGAGGATTTCCGCGAGAAGAACCGCGACCGCTGTCTGGTGGTGCTGTCGCGGCACGACGAGGTGCTGGATAACCGGCGCAGCGCCGAATTGCTGCATCACTACTACGAAATCGTGTGGGATGAACAGCAGACGCACAAGTTCAAAAACATCTCCCCCCATCTGCAGCGGATCAAGGCGTTCAAGGCGCTGGGTTAACAGTTTCATAACGCCGCCGCGAGCCGCGCTCCCCGTTTTGTACCGACGGAAAGTGCGGCTTTTTTGTACGCCAAGGTAAAGTTTTTCGTGGCAATCGGCAAAATTTAAAACTGTGACTCAGCGCTAACTATTTGAATCACAATCCCCAAAAAATCCCCGCGTCCAGCCTTTAACCAAAAAAATTTGATGTACGTCAATTTTGGTATGACCAAATAACCTCACATGTTATTCTGGCCTCAGAGAGCCGATTTATTTTAAGCGAACCCTATGTATTCTAAGGATATTATTTATTTACCCTGGAATAACAAATGGTTCACATTTAGGGGGTTATTTTGACAACGCCAAAGAAGAAAATCGTTATTGTTGGCGGCGGCGCCGGTGGCTTGGAGCTGGCGACCAGCCTGGGCCATAAACTTGGCCGCAAGAACAAAGCGGAGATCACGCTGGTGGATCGCAACCACAGCCATTTGTGGAAACCGCTGTTGCACGAAGTGGCGACCGGTTCCCTCGATGACGGCGTGGATGCGCTCAGCTACCTGGCGCACGCGCGCAACCACCATTTCAGCTTCCAACTGGGGTCGTTGACCAACATCAACCGCGAGACGCAAACGCTGCAGCTGGCGCAGATCTGCGACGAGCAGGGCGGTGAGCTGGTGCCGGCGCGCGAATTGCCGTACGACATTCTGGTGATGGCGCTGGGCAGCACCTCGAACGATTTCGGTACGCCGGGCGTGAAAGAGCACTGCATCTTCCTGGATAACCCGCATCAGGCGCGTCGTTTCCACAACGAAATGCTCAATCTGTTCCTGAAATTCTCGGCGCAGCCGGGGCAAAAAGAGCGGGTCAACATCGCCATCGTCGGCGGCGGCGCCACCGGCGTCGAGCTGTCCGCCGAACTGCACAACGCGGTGAAGCAGCTGCACAGCTACGGTTTCGAAGGCCTGGACAACAGCGCGCTCAACGTGACGCTGGTAGAAGCCGGCGAGCGCATTCTGCCGGCGCTGCCGCCGCGCATTTCTGCTGCGGCGCACCAGGAGCTGATCAAACTGGGCGTGCGCGTGCTGACCAACACCATGGTGACCAGCGCCGATGCCAAAGGCCTGAACACCAAGGGCGGCGAATTCATCGACGCCGATCTGATGGTGTGGGCGGCCGGAATCAAGGCGCCGGACTTCATGAAGGATATCGGCGGCCTGGAAACCAACCGCATCAACCAGCTGGTGGTGGAGCCAACGCTGCAGACCACGCGCGATCCGAACATCTTCGCCATCGGCGACTGCGCCTCCTGCCCGAAAGAGGGCGGCGGTTTCGTGCCGCCGCGCGCCCAGTCGGCGCACCAGATGGCCTCGCGCTGCGCCACCAATATCCTGGCGCTGATGAACGGCCAGACGCTGAAGCCATACGTGTATAAAGACCACGGCTCGCTGGTGTCGCTGTCGCGCTTCAGCACCGTCGGCAGCCTGATGGGCAACCTGATGCGCGGCTCGATGATGGTGGAAGGGCGCATCGCGCGCTTCGTCTACATCTCGCTGTACCGCATGCACCAGGTGGCGTTGCACGGTTACATCAAAACCGGCCTGATGATGCTGGTGGGCGGCATCAACCGGGTGATCCGCCCACGTCTGAAAATGCACTGATCCCGCCTTTGTCGACCAACCCGCGCCGGTTCGCCCGCGCGGGTTTTTTTATGGCGGCGCGAGGCGATCGGCGGCGGTTGCTTGATTCTTCAGCATAAGCTGTCGTCGGTATGGGTAAAATTCTTAAGATTCCTCCTAAACAGCGGAAAAACGGCCGTTTTCCCGCATTTTTGGTCCCCTTGTCTTATTGCGGGGCTTCAGATCATTGTGCAGACTTTACCTCGTTTACAGACGGCGCGTCGCGCACGCCGTAAACCGGGATACCGCAAGCCGCCCACGCGCAAAATAATAAGCGCGGTGCCATGCCGGTAACAGACCCCGGAAAAAATGCGTGGTAACACTTTCAGGAGGTTTCCTGTGAACAAGTCAATGTTAGCCGGTGTTGGAATTGGTATCGCTGCTGCTCTGGGGATTGCCGCGGTAGCCAGCCTGGACGTCTTTTCTGCCGGTCCGCAATATGCGCAGGTGCTCGCCGCAACGCCGATTAAAGAAACCATCAAAACGCCGCGTCAGGAATGCCGCAACGTCACCGTTACGCACCGTGCGCCGGTGCAGGATGAAAACCGCATCGCCGGTTCTGTGCTGGGCGCAGTGGCGGGCGGCGTGATCGGCCACCAGTTCGGCGGCGGCCGCGGGCGCGACGTGGCGACCGTGGTCGGCGCGCTGGGCGGCGGCTATGCCGGTAACCAGGTGCAAGGGGCGATGCAGAATAATGACGTCACCACCAGCGTGCAGCAGCGTTGCAAAACGGTCTATGACAAGTCTCAGAAAATGCTGGGCTATGACGTGACCTACAAGATCGGCAATCAGCAGGGCAAGATCCGCATGGATCACGATCCGGGCACGCAAATCCCGTTGGATAAAAACGGCCAGCTGGTGCTGAACAGAGCCTGATCGCCACATTCGAATTAAGCCCGCGGGCAGTGTTAGTTCTGATCGTTTAACCCGGTTAAGCGAGCGGCGTTAACATTGACGCGGGTTTCTGTTTTCTGCCCGCCCAACAATTTGCGATCGTTCTAATGTCTGCGTGCGATATCACTGGGCAAAACTTCAAAAAAGCCCCCGCGTTTGTTATATTATTGTGCAATTAAGCGGTGTTATCGGCGCCAATCGCCACACCGGCCAAACCCGAGTATTTCGTCTCGCAGAGATAACGACATGTTAGATTTTCGCTTTCCGACAGCGTTGCAAATGGTCCTTAGCGTCGCCGTAGCTGAGAAGCAGGGCATGCGTTCGACGAGCGCCACCCTTGCCGCCGCTCTGGAAGCCAACCCCAGCTTTATCCGCAAACTGATGGTTCCGCTGACCAAAGACGGCATCATCGTTTCCACCCTGGGCCGCAACGGCTCTATCCACCTCGGCCGCCCGGCGGAAGAGATCACCCTGCGGGACATCTATCTGGCGGTGATCGACGACAAGCGCATCTGGGCTTCCCGCCCTGAAGTGCCGGCCCGTTGCCTGGTGAGCGCCAACGCCTGCTGGTATTTCAAATCGGTGGTGAACGAAGCCGAACAGGCTTCGCTTGCGGTGCTGGCGCGCCATACCGTGGCCGATTCGCTGGCCGAACTGGAGCGGGGCGACAAGCGCGCCTGCGCGGAGTACGCCGCCGCGCAAGAGGCTGAAACCGCAGACAAATAATCGCGGTTCGCATGCATAAAAAAAGGTCGGGCAATGCCCGACCTTTTTGCATTTTAACGCCGCGTTCAGACGGTCTGCGGCTGCGCTTTGCGCGCCACCAGGCGCCGCAGCGTGACGTAGAAAACCGGCGTCAGGAACAGCCCGAACAGGGTGACCCCCAACATGCCGGAGAACACCGTGATGCCGGTGACGCCGCGCACCTCGGCGCCGGCGCCGTGGCCGAGGATCAGCGGGATAGTGCCGGCGATGAAGGCGATGGAGGTCATCACGATCGGCCGCAACCGCAGGCGACAGGCCTCCAGCGCCGCCTCGACGATGCCTTTGCCCTGCATTTCCAGCTCACGGGCGAACTCGACGATCAGAATGGCGTTCTTGCAGGCCAGCCCCATCAGAACGACCAACCCGACCTGCACGAACACATTGTTGTCGCCGCCGGTCAGCCACACGCCGAACAACGCCGACAGCATGGTCATCGGCACGATCAGGATCACCGCCAGCGGCAGCGTCCAGCTTTCGTACAGCGCCGCCAGCGCGAGGAACGCCAGCAGCACCGCCACCGGGAACACCACCAGCGCGGCGTTGCCCTGGGTCGATTGCTGATAGCTCAGATCGGTCCACTGGATGTTCATGCCGTTCGGCAGCAGCTTGCCGGCCATCTGCGTCAGCGCGCCCATCGCCTGGGTAGAGGAAAGCACGCGCGGATCGGCGTCGCCGATCAGATCCGCCGCCGGGAAGCCGTTATAGCGGATCACCGGATCCGGGCCGTAGGTAGTGCCGATGTTGACCATGCTGCCGATCGGCACCATTTCACCCTTGTCGTTGCGGGTGCGCAGGTTGGCGATGTCTTCCACGCTGTCGCGGAACTGGCCGTCTGCCTGCGCCATCACTTTCCAGGTGCGGCCATAGCGGTTGAAGTCGTTGATGTAAGACGAACCGAGGTAGGTCTGCAGCGTGCTGAACAGCGCATTGAGCGGCACCCCCTGCGCCTTGGCCTTGTCGCGATCGATTTTGGCGTCCAGCTGCGGCACGTTGGCCTGATATGAGGAGATCGGGAACCCCATGCCCGGCGTTTGCATAATGGCGCCGGACATGGTGTTGATCGCCGTTTGCAACGCGCCGTAGCCCAGCCCGGCGCGATCCTGCACGTACAGCGAATAGCCGGAGCCCTGGCCGATGCCGAGGATCGGCGGCGGCATGATTGAGAAGGCGAAGCCTTCCTGGATCTGTGAAATGCGCGCGTTGATCTCGGCGTTGATCTGCGCCGCGGTGCGGGTACGGGTGCTCAACGACTCCAGCGCGAAGAACACCGTGCCGGTATTCGGCGTATTGGTGAACTGCAGCGCGTTCAGGCCGGGGAAGGCCACCGCATCGGTGACGCCGTCCACGCTCAGGCCGATGGCGCTCATCTTGCGGATCACCGCATCGGTGCGTTCCAGCGAGGCGCCTTCCGGCATTTTCACGCCGCCGATCAGGTACAGCTTGTCCTGCGTCGGGATAAAGCCGCCGGGCACGGTCTTGAACATCACCCCGGCGGCGGCCAGCAGCAGCAGGTAGACGACAAACACCGCGCCGCGCCGGCCCAGCACGCGGGAGACGCCGCGCTGGTAGCGTTGCGAACTGCTGGCGAAGAAGCGGTTGAACGGCCGGAACAGCCAGCCGAACAGCCGGTCGATCAGGCGCGACGGCAGATCTTTCGGCGCGCCGTACGGTTTGAGCAAGCGTGCCGCCAGCGCCGGCGACAGGGTCAGCGAGTTGATGGCGGAGATCACCGTCGAGATGGCGATGGTGACGGCGAACTGCTTATAGAACTGCCCGGTAACGCCGGAGAGGAACGCCATCGGTACGAACACCGCACACAGCACCACGGCGATGGCGATGATCGGGCCGGAGACCTCGCGCATCGCCTGGTGCGCCGCCGCCAGCGGCGACAGCCCCTCTTCGATATTACGCTCGACGTTTTCCACCACCACGATGGCGTCATCCACCACGATGCCGATCGCCAGCACCAGCCCGAACAGGCTGAGGGTATTGAGCGAGAAGCCCAGCAGATACAGCGCGGCGAAGGTGCCGACCACGGAGATCGGGACCGCCAACAGCGGAATGATCGAGGCGCGCCAGGTCTGCAGGAACAGAATGACCACCAGCACCACCAGGATCACCGCTTCCAGCAGGGTATCCACCACCGCGCGGATCGAATCGCGCACGAACACAGTCGGATCGTAAGGCGATTTCCAACTCATGCCGTCCGGGAAGCGGGTCGCCAGCTCGGCCATCTTGCCGCGCACCGCGTCCGACAGCTCGATGGCGTTGGCGCCCGGCGACTGGAAGATACCGATACCGACCGCATCCTTGTTATTGAGCTGGGCGCGCAGCGCGTAGCTGCCGGAGCCCATTTCGATGCGCGCCACGTCGCGCAGCCGCACGATCTCGCCGTTGTCGCCGCTCTTGAGGATGATGTTGCCGAACTCTTCTTCGGTTTGCAGGCGCCCCTGGGCGTTGATCGACAGCAGATAGTCGCTGCGCGTCGGCATCGGCTCCGCGCCGAGCTGGCCGGCGGAGACCTGCACGTTTTGCTCCTGCATGGCGCTCACCACGTCGGAGGCGGTCAGCCCACGCGCGGCGACCTTGTTAGGATCGAGCCAGATGCGCATCGCATACTCACCGGCGCCGAAGATCTGCACCTGGCCGACGCCCGGCAGGCGGGCCAGCTCATCCTTGACCTTCAGGGTGGCGTAGTTGCGCAGGTACAGCGAATCGTACTTGCCGGAAGGCGAGACCAGATGCACCACCAGCGTCAGCGCCGGGGACTGTTTCTGAGTGGTGATGCCCTGGCGGCGCACGTCTTCCGGCAGGCGCGCTTCGGCCTGCGCCACGCGGTTTTGCACCTGCACCTGGGCCTGATCGGGATCGGTGCCCGGGCGGAAGGTGACGGTGGTCACCAGCACGCCGTCGGAACCGGCGACCGATTTCATGTACATCATGTTTTCGACGCCGTTGATCGCTTCTTCCAGCGGCGTGGCCACCGTTTCAGCGATCTCTTTCGGGTTGGCGCCCGGGTATTCTGCGCGCACCTGCACGCTGGGCGGCACCACGTCCGGGTACTCGCTGATCGGCAGCAGCGGGATGGCTATCACCCCGGCGACAAAAATCAGTATCGACAGCACCGCGGCAAAGATCGGTCGGTCGATGAAAAAGCGGGAAAAGTCCATGGGTCAGAAGTCTCTGCTGGGAGCTTAGTTAAGTGCGGAGGCGATAGGGTTCATGGCGACGGTTTTCGCGTCGACCGGCATGCCCGGCATAAACACTTTCTGCATGCCGTCGACGATCACCCGATCGCCGTTTGCCAACCCTTTCTGCACGATGCGCAATCCTTCGGCCATGCGGCCCACGTCGATGTCGCGGCGCTGCGCCTTGCCGTCTTTATCGACGATGTAAACGAACTTGCGGTTCTGGTCGGTCATCACCGCTTTATCGTCGATCAGCATGGCGTTGAACTCGGCGCTGCCGGGCATCTGTACCCGGGCGAACAGCCCCGGCGTGAAGCGGCGATCGCGGTTGTCGAGCAGGGCGCGCATGCGGATGGTGCCGGTTCCGGCGTTCAACTGGTTATCGGTGAAATCCACCAGCCCCTGATGCGGGGTGCCGTCTTCGCCTACCAGGCCGACTTTCACCGGCAGGCGCGCGTCGTGGCGGCCTTGCTGCTGATAGCGCAGGAAGGTGGCTTCATCCACATCGAAATAGACGTAGACCTTGTCGAGCGACACCAGCGTCGTCAGCACGCTGGCGCTGTCGCCGGCGGTGACCAGGTTGCCGGCGGTGATCATCGCGCGGCTGGCGCGCCCGTCAATCGGCGCGGTAACGCGGGTAAAGTCGAGGTTCAGCTGCGCCATATCGAGCTGGGCCTGCGCCGCCAGCACGTTGCTTTGCGCCTGCGCGGCGGACGACCGGCGCTGTTCCCAGACTTCCTGAGAGATGGCCTGAGTGCCGATCAGTTTCTCGGTGCGCGAGGATTCGCTGCGCGCCAGGGCGGCCTGGTTGCGAGCCCGCACCAGCTCGGCCTGCGCCTGTTCGCGTGCGGCGCGGTAGGTGCGATCGTCGATGGTGAACAGCACCTGGCCTTTTTTCACCTCGTCGCCTTCGGTGTAGTTGACCCGTTCGATGTAGCCGGAGACCCGGGGGCGCAGCTGCACGCTCTGCACCGCTTCGACCCGGCCGTTGAAGGCATCCCACTGGCTGATCGGTTTGACCACCACGCTGGCGGCGCTGACCACCGGCGGCGGTGGCGGGGCGTTGTGCGCGACGCTGTTGTCGCACCCGGCGAGCAGGGCGGCCAGCAGCGCCACCCCGGAGAGCCGCTGGCCCAGAGCGACGGCGCGCGTGCGGCCGCCGGCGTTGAACGATGAGTTTGGTTGATTTGCCATTATTTTTATTCCGATGAGTAAGTGCGGTCAGGCCCCATACCCGGCCCTGTTCTCCGGGATTCGCCCCGCGCCGGCGTGCGGTGAGGGGGCGGCTGCGCCATGCAGCGGCGCAACGTTAGGTTTTGAAACACATTGGTGTCACATTAATGTATCAATATCGGTTACATTAATTGGGTGGAGTATAGTGGCGGCTTTCCGGTAAATGCAATAATAAAAATTGCATTTAAAGCGAAACTGTTGCAACGTATGTGCATCGGGCAGAGGGGAACCCTGCCAAATGATGGGAGCATCAGCATGAACACTACGGGCTTTATTACCGATTTGAAGGCGTGGATCGACAACAATCTGGAAGAGAAACTGGATATCAACACCGTGGCGGATCGCGCGGGCTATTCCAAATGGCACCTGCAGCGCATGTTCAAACGCCAGACCGGCTACGCGCTGGGGGAGTATATCCGCATGCAAAAACTGAAAGTGTCGGCGGAGCGCCTGGCCAACAGCGGCGAGCCTATCGTCAGCGTGGCGATTTCGCTCGGCTTCGACTCACAGCAGTCGTTCAACCGCAGCTTCAAACGCCAGTTCGGCCAAACGCCGGGCGACTGGCGCCGCGCGTTGGCGCAGCCGGCGTCTATGGGGCGCACGCACCACTGAGCGGTTGGGCAGTGGGGATAAAAAAGCCTGAACGTGAGTTCAGGCTTCTTCGTAGAATATGGCGGTGAGGGAGGGATTGATTCGCTGCGCTCACCCTGCGGGCCGCCGTTGGCGGTCCAAAACGCAGGCGTTTTGTCGAACCCAGTCGAGGGTTCTCACCCTCCCGGTCGGTGCGCTATGCATACAAAAAAGCCTGAACGTGAGTTCAGGCTTCTTCGTAGAATATGGCGGTGAGGGAGGGATTTCGCTACGCTCACCCTGCGGGCTGCCGTTGGCGGTCCAAAACGCAGGCGTTTTGTCGAACCCAGTCGAGGGTTCTCACCCTCCCGGTCGGTGCGCTATGCATACAAAAAAGCCTGAACTTTCGCTCAGGCTTTCTCGTTAGAATATGGCGGTGAGGGAGGGATTCGAACCCTCGATACACTTTCGCGTATACACACTTTCCAGGCGTGCTCCTTCAGCCACTCGGACACCTCACCATATTTTTTTGTTGCGAAATCATCGCTGCAACGGGGCGCTACTATAGGCAGTGGGGCCGATCCGGTCAAGAATAATTTCAGTGTTTTTGCTCGCCCGCTCAAGCCGTGCGCACTTTGCTGAAAACTGCGGCGAACGGCAGGGCAGATGTCATGAATAGGCGAGAAAATCAGCGGTAAGGTTCGTGGATAACCGGCGGAAATGAGAATCGCGGTCACAGAGCGGGGGGAGATGCGCTGCGCGCACCCCTCTCGGCGGTGCACCATGCAAAAAAAACCTGGACGCGAATCCAGGCTTTCTCTTTGAATTTGGCGGTGAGAGAGGGCTTGATTCGCTGCGCTCACCCTGCGGGCCGCCGTTGGCGGTCCAAAACGCAGGCGTTTTGTCGAACCCTGTCGAGGCTTCTCGCCCCTCTCGGCGGTGCGCCATGCAAAAAAAAAGCCTGGACGCGAATCCAGGCTTTCTCTTTGAATTTGGCGGTGAGAGAGGGGTTCGAACCCTCGATACACTTTCGCGTATACACACTTTCCAGGCGTGCTCCTTCAGCCACTCAGACACCTCACCGTTTTGTTGCCGAAAACGCTTTGCGCTGTCGACGGGCGCTAATGTAGGAGAATCTGATCTCAGCGTCAACCCTCTTATTTCATTCTCATGACTGTTTAGCCAAACTTGCAGCAATTTGCTGATTTACCGAACGATATTCCCACTCGCGGCCGCCAGCGGGCAGGGCAGGCAGCGGTAAGAATCCATGAAAGACGATCGCTTGACCTTTTTCTGCACAGATAGCTCAATATATCGCCATTGAGGTTGGGTTGTTTGCTGTTATATGCATTAATACTGGATTATTAGTCAGATGTGTCGCTAAATGGAATCATGTCGGCGCGGCGTTTTTGGCAAGGAACATCACGTCGCCGCGCAGATTGCCGGGTGACAGGCGGCGATATCGCAGACAGGGACAGACTCATTACATAATAATGCAGTAGAGGTTCGTTGTGACTCCTTCAGATGCCATACCGGCGCCGCAAGCGCGCCATGCCATTCCCCCCGGTGCGGGGGCGCTGTTCTTCATCCAGATCTTCGCCACGCTGGGCTTCGCCGTGCTCTACTCCACGCTGGTGCTGTACGCCACCAAGCGATTGGGCTTCAACGAAAGCAGCGCCAACGCCATGATGGGCGTGTTCGGCGCCTTCAACTATGGCCTGCACATGTTCGGCGGCTACCTCGGCGGCCGTTTCCTCAGCAACCGCAATCTGTTCGTGCTCGGCATGGTGCTGCAGGTGATCGGCTGCGCGCTGATCGCCGTCGCGGGCGTGTGGGGGCTGTACTGGGGGCTGGCGATGTTCCTGACCGGCAGCGGCCTTAACGTCACCTGCATCAATATGATGCTCACCCAGCGTTTCAAGCCGGACGATGATCGGCGCGAATCGGCGTTCCTGTGGAACTACGCCGGTATGAACCTCGGGTTCTTCGTCGGCTTTACCGTCGCCGGGTATTTCCAACTGACGGAAAACTACCGCGCGCTGTTCCTGTTCGCCACGCTGGGCAACGCGGCGGCGATCGTCGTCGCCGTCTGCCGCTGGCGCATTCTGGCGGATCTCAATACGCCGCTGCGAGAAGCCAGCCGCAGCCAATACCGTTGGCGCATGCTGGTCGGGCTGGCGGTACTGGTGGCGCTGGTGCCGATCATCCGTGTGATGCTGACCCACGCCGAGTTCAGCGGCCACTTCGTGATCGTGCTCGGCGCGCTGATCTTCCTGATGCTGTGCGTGGTGACGCTGCGCCACCATCCGCGCGATGAGCGCCGCAGAATGGCGGCCTATCTGATCCTGGCGCTGGGCTCGCTGGTGTTCTGGGCGCTGTACCAGCTGGCGCCGATGGGGCTGATGCTGTTCTCCGAGCACAACATCAACCTGAACGTTTACGGTATCCAAGTGGCGCCGCAGTGGATCCAGAACATCAACACGCTGGTGATCGTGGTGGGCGGCCCGCTGCTGGCCTGGTGGTTCAACCGCTTGCGCGCTCGCGGTTGCAACATCGACATTCCGCTGCAGTTCTCCGGATCGCTGTTCTGTATCGGGCTCGGCATGCTGGTGCTGCCGCTGGGCATCAGCATGGCGGGCGGCGATGGGCTGGTGGCGTTTAAATGGATCGTCATCAGCTATGTGCTGCAAAGCGTCGGTGAATTGATGATCTCGCCGATCGGTTACGCCATGATCGGCAAGTTGGCGCCGCCGCGCTATCAGGGCGTGATGATGGGCTGCTGGATGATGGTGACCGGCGTCGCCTCGGTGCTGGCGGGCTACGTCTCCGGCCTGATGCCGGAAAACAGCGGCAGCACGCCGCTGCAGACCAACCCCGGCTACAGCGAAATCTTCAGCGCGCTGGGCTGGGGGGCGACGGGCGTCGGCGTGGCGATGCTGATTCTCATTCCGCTGCTGCGGCGCCTTATCCGGCGCGACGGCCCGTCTGCCGCCTGATTGGCTAACATGCACAACAGCCCCACTGGTCGGGGCTGTTTTTATTTTGGGCTTTAACGCTTGCATCCGGCGGCGAATCGCGGAAGGCTGGAGGTAAACCAATAAAAACAAACGGGAGCCCGCAGTATGAACATCATTTATTACCACCCCTTGTTTAACGCCCAGGAATGGCTGGCCGGCATCAAGCAACGCCTGCCGCAGGCCGAGATCCGCGAATGGCAGCGCGGCGACGAGCGGCCGGCCGATTACGCGCTGGTGTGGCGCCCGCCGCACGGGATGCTGGCCAACCGCCGCGATCTGAAAGCGGTGTTCGCCCTCGGCGCCGGCGTTGACGCGATCCTCGATCAGGAGCGCAAACACCCCGGCACGCTGCCTGCCGGCGTGCCGCTGCTGCGGCTGGAGGATACCGGCATGGCGCAGCAGATGCAGGAATACGCGCTGAGCTATGTGCTGCGCTATTTCCGCCGTTTCGACGAGTATCAGGCGCTACAGCAGCGGCAGGAGTGGCAGCCGCTCGATCCGCACTCGCTGGATGATTTCACCATCGGCATCCTCGGCGCCGGCGTGCTGGGGCAGAGCGTGGCGCGCAAGCTGACCGAGTTTGGCTTCAGCGTGCGCTGCTGGAGCCGCAGCGCCAAGCAGATCGATGGCGTGCAAAGCTTCGCCGGGGAGGCGCAGCGCGCCGCCTTCCTCGACGGCGTCAAATTGGTGATCAACCTGCTGCCCAATACGCCGGAGACCGTCGGCATTCTCAACCGCGAGCTGTTCGCGCAGCTGAGTTCGGGCGCCTATCTCATCAACATCGCGCGCGGCGCGCACCTGGTAGAAGCCGATCTGCTGGCGGCGCTGGAGCAGGGGCAGCTGGCCGCCGCCACGCTGGACGTGTTCGCCCGCGAGCCGCTGCCGCAGGATCACCCGTTCTGGCGTCATCCGCGTGTCACCATTACCCCGCATATTGCTGCCATCACGTTGCCGCAGCAGGCGATGGATCAGATCGCCGCCAACATCCGCGCGCTGGAGGCGGGGCATGCCCCGGCCGGCGTGGTCGACAGGCAACGGGGGTACTGATCCTTCTGCCGCCGTTCGGTAGCTGATAAGCTGTTATCGTCATCGCGCCTGCCCGTGCCTTTGCGGGCGGCCCTCTGGAAGGAGAAACAATGTACCCCGTTGATTTGCATATGCACACCGTCGCCAGCACCCACGCTTACAGCACGCTGCACGATTACATCGCCGAAGCCCAGCAGAAGGGCATCAAGCTGTTCGCCATCACCGATCACGGCCCGGACATGGCCGATGCGCCGCACTACTGGCACTTTATGAACATGCACGTGTGGCCGCGCCTGGTGAACGGCGTGGGCATCTTGCGCGGCATCGAAGCCAACATCAAAAACCTGCAGGGCGACATCGACTGCACCGGCCCGATGTTGACCGCCACCGACGTGATCATCGCCGGTTTCCATGAGCCGGTGTTTGCGCCGCAGGATAAAGCGTCCAATACTGAAGCGATGATCGCCGCGATGGCGCAGGGGGACGTGCATATCATCAGCCACCCCGGCAACTCGCGCTACCCGATCGACATTCCCGCCGTCGCGGCGGCGGCGGCCAAATACGAGGTGGCGCTGGAGCTGAATAACTCGTCGTTCACCCACTCCCGCAAGGGCAGCGAGGCCAACTGCCGGGCGATCGCCGCCGCGGTGCGCGATGCCGGCGGCTGGCTGGCGCTGGGCTCGGATTCGCACGTCGCCTTTTCGCTGGGTAACTTTGAGCACTGTGAGCGCATTATCGAAGAGGTGGGCTTCCCGCAGGCGCGTATTCTCAACGTCAGCCCGCGCCGGTTGCTGGACTTTCTCGAGCGGCGCGGCAAGCCGGCGATTGCGGAATTGGCCGATTTGTGACATCGTCCCGGCAAAATTTTCCGTATTGTATAAGGCATTATCATGAATGAGTTTTCCATTGTCTGCCGCGTGCTGGGTACGCTGTTCTACCGTCAGCCGCAGGATCCGCTGTTGGTGCCGCTGTTTGCGCTGATCAAAGAGGGCAAGCTGCAGCAGCACTGGCCGCTGGAGCAGGATGATCTGTTGAAGCGCCTGCAGCAGGGCTGCGACGTCAACCAGCTGGCGACCGATTTTAACGCGATGTTCGTCGGCAGCGAATGCAGCGTGTCGCCGTTCCGCTCCGACTACGTCGAAGGCGCCAGCGAAGCGGACGTGCGCACCTTCCTGCAGCAGCGTGGCATGCCGCTGGCGGAGGCGCCGGCCGATCATTTCGGCCAGCTGCTGCTGGCGGCGTCCTGGCTGGAGGATCAGTCGCAGGAAGATGAAGCGCAGGCGCAGATCGCCCTGTTCGACGAGTTCCTGCTGCCGTGGTGCGGCCGCTTCCTCGGCAAAGTGGAAGCCCACGCCACCACCGGCTTTTACCGCACGCTGGCGCTGATGACCCGCGACGCCATCCAGGCGATGCGCGACGAGCTGGCGGAGTACGAGCAGGACGACGAAGCGGGCGACGAAGAAGCGTAACGCCGCAGCTTACCCAGGCGGGCCGCCCGGCCCGCTAAACACAGGTTTGCATCCCCCAGACGTAAATTGACAAAAGATCCCTTAATCTGGCGGTTTACCGTCGGCTCGGCCGCGCCTGCGCGCCGCGCTTTTTCACGCAAGGGGCAGATGATGAAAAGTAACTGGATGCAGCAGATTCAAACGTTGATCGGGCAGAAGGCCGGCGCGATGGGCGGGGCGGAAGGCATCGGCAAGCTGCTGGCGCCGACGGCGCTGGGCGGCCTGGTCGGCGTGCTGTTGGCCAACAAGTCCTCGCGCAAGCTGGTGGGCAAGTTCGGCAAGAATGCGCTGATCATCGGCGGCAGCGCGGCGGTGGGCGCAGTGCTGTGGAACAAGTATAAGCAGCGGGTGAAAGAGACCCATCAGGACGAACCGCAGTTCGGCCTGCAAACCACGCCGGTGGATCTGCGCGCCAAACGCCTGGTGCAGGCGCTGGTGTTCGCGGCCAAGAGCGACGGCCATATCGATGCCGACGAGCAGCGCGCCATCGATCACAGCCTGGCGCAGCTGCAGGTGGGGGAAGAGGCGCAGGGCTGGGTGCAGGAAGCGATCGAGCAGCCGCTCAACCCGGAATTGATCGCCCGCAGCGTGCAAAACGAAGACGAGGCGCTGGAGGTTTACTATCTGAGCTGCCTGGTGATCGACGTCGATCACTTTATGGAGCGCGGCTACCTCGACGCGCTGGCGCAGGCGCTGAAGATCCCGGCGGACGTCAAGCAGGGCATCGAGAGCGACGTCAACGAGAAAAAGCGCGAGCTGGCGTAGCGCCGCTTGGCAAGCCGGGGGGAATCGTGTCACTCTTGCCGCAATCTATGTAAGCGGATGATTTAGCAATGATGACCCCACCGAAAGCGGAAAAACGCCCTTATCCCATCACCATCCACGGCGACACGCGCGTGGATGACTATTACTGGCTGCGCGACGACGAGCGCGCAGACCGCCAGGTGCTGGACTACCTGCAGGCGGAAAACGCCTACACCGATGCGATGCTGAAGCCGCAGCAGGCGCTGCGCGAAACCCTATACGAAGAGATGGTGGCGCGCATTCCGCAGCAGGAACATTCGGTGCCTTACGTGCGCCACGGCTATCGCTATCAGACGCGCTATGAGCCGGGCAATGAATACGCGATTTCCGTGCGCCAGCCGCAGGCCGAGAGCGAGCGCTGGGAGGTGCTTATCGACGGCAACCAGCGCGCCGAGAATCACGAGTTTTACACCCTGGGTGGGCTGGACGTCAGCCCCGACAACCAGCGGCTGGGGGTGGCGGAGGATTTCCTGTCGCGCCGCCAGTATGACATTCGCTTCAAGAACCTGGCCGACGGCAGTTGGGCGGACGAAGTGCTGGAGAACACCTCCGGCAGCTTCGAGTGGGCCAACGACTCCTCGACGGTGTACTACGTGCGCAAGCACGCCAAGACGCTGTTGCCGTATCAGGTTTATCGCCACGTGGTGGGCAGCGATCCGCAGCAGGACGAGCTGATTTACGAAGAGCTGGACGATACCTTCTACGTCGGGCTGGAGAAGACCACCTCCGAGCGCTTTATCCTGATCCACCTGAGCAGCACCACTACCTCGGAGATCCTGCTGCTGGACGCCGACCGTGCGGACGCTAAGCCGCAGCTGTTCGTGCCGCGCCGCAAGGATCACGAATACGCCATCGATCACTATCACCAGCATTTCTACATCCGCTCCAATAAGGACGGCAAGAACTTCGGCCTGTACCAAAGCGAACAGGCGGACGAAGCGCAGTGGCAGACGCTGATCGCCCCGCGCGCCGACGTGATGCTGGAGGGCTTTAGCCTGTTCCGCGACTGGCTGGTGGTGGAGGAGCGCAGCGCCGGCCTGACGCTGCTGCGCCAGATCCACTGGCAGACTGGCGAAGAGAAGCGCATCGCCTTCGACGATCCGACTTACACCACCTGGCTGGCGTACAACCCGGATCCGGAAACCGCGCTGCTGCGCTACGGCTATTCGTCGATGACCACCCCGACCACGCTGTACGAACTGAATATGGACAGCGGCGAGCGGACGATGCTCAAACAGCAGGAAGTGAAGAACTTCACGCCAGAAAACTACCGCAGCGAGCGAGTCTGGGTGAAGGCGCGCGACGGCGTCGAGGTGCCGGTCTCGCTGGTGTATCGCCAGGACAGCTTCCAGCGCGGCGCCAACCCGTTGATGGTGTACGGCTACGGCTCCTACGGCAGCAGCATGGATCCGGCGTTCAGCGCCAGCCGCCTGAGCCTGCTGGATCGCGGTTTCGTGTTCGCGCTGGCGCACATTCGCGGCGGCGGCGAGCTGGGGCAACTGTGGTATGAAGACGGCAAGCTGTTCAACAAGCAGAACACCTTCAACGATTTTATCGACGTGACCGAAACGCTGGTCGCCCAGGGTTACGGCGACGGCAAGCGGGTGTTCGCCATGGGCGGCAGCGCCGGCGGCCTGCTGATGGGGGCGGTGATCAACCAGGCGCCGCAGCTGTTCCACGGCGTGGTGGCGCAGGTGCCGTTCGTCGACGTGGTGACCACCATGCTGGATGAGTCGATCCCGCTGACCACCGGCGAATATGACGAGTGGGGCAACCCGAACGAGCAGGCCTATTACGACTACATCAAGCAGTACAGCCCGTACGATCAGGTGAAGGCGCAGGCATACCCGCATCTGCTGGTGACCACCGGCCTGCACGATTCGCAGGTGCAGTATTGGGAGCCGGCCAAGTGGGTGGCCAAGCTGCGCGAGCTGAAAACTGACGATCGGCAGCTGCTGCTGTATACCGACATGGATGCCGGCCACGGCGGCAAATCCGGCCGCTTCAAGGCCTATGAGGATATTGCGCTGGAGTACGCCTTCATTCTGGCGCTGGCGGAGTAACGGTATTCGGCGGGCGGCCTCTGTGCCGCCCGCCGTGTTAGCCAATCAGATAGTATTTCAGCGTGTGCTTCATGTCCGGGCTCAGATCGTCGATGGATTTCAGCATCCAGCGCAGATAGCCGGGATCTTCCTGGGCGATGCGATCGATCTCCTGCCCGCGATACTTGCCGAATTTGAACTTCTTCAGCAGCACCGGTTGTTCGGTGATCTGCACCATTTGCTCCGGCGTCCAGCCCGAATCCTTGATGATGCGTTGCAGCAGCGCGGCGGTGACGTAGCAGTCGTACAGCGCGCGGTGCGGGTACAGCGTGGCGTCTGCCGGCAGCTGCACGTCCAGGTTCAGCGCGTAGCGCAAATACTGGTTGCCGTACTTGATGTCCGGATACAGCGTGCGCGCCAGCTTGAGCGTGCAGATCCAGGCGCCGTTCATCTCCGGCAGCACGCCGCGATCGAAAGCGGCGTTGTGCGCCACATAGTAGGGGCTGCCCTGATAGCGGCCGATCGCCACCGCAATGCGCGGTTTACCTTCCACCATTTGTTCGGTGATGTGATGAATCGCCATCGCGTCGAGGCTGATGGGGCGATCCGGGCTGACCAGATCGCTCATCGGGTTGGTCAATTGGCCGTCGAGCAGATCGAGGGAGGCCACTTCCACCACGCCGCCGTCCAGCCCACAGGTCTCGGTATCTATTACGCGTAACGTCATGTTTTCCTCCGCGTTGCCGTCAGGCCTCAGCTTAACCGGCGCAGGCGGCCGTGCCAACCGCCCCCAGGTTGTAGGCAATAAAAAACCCGCCTTGGCGGGTTTAATGACGGATGGAAGGGCGCTTACTCACCAGACGGATGCGCTTTTTTGGCGCGTTTCTCCGCACGTTTCTCAGCTGGGGTTTTCAACGGCTTCTTCTTCGCATTCTTTTTGCTATCCATTCCCTTACTCATGATGGCCTCTCGTTACCTATGATTGGGTGGCTTGCTCAGCCATTAACCGCCTAAAGCCAAGAGGATGCAAGCGGCAAAGTGCAGGTTTAGGTTAACCGGCTGTTTGTGCATGAAATTTTGTTTTTGGATGACCGGGTGTTAAAAATAAATATTATGTTATAATGTTACACTTTTGGTGTTGGGAGAGCGCAATGACAGTCATGACGTTACCGGATGCGCAGCAACTGCTGGCCATGCCGGATTCTGATTATATGAACTCGGTTCAACGGGCGTTTTTCCGCCAGCTGCTGCAAGATGAGCGGCAAAAGCTGCTGCTGCACATCGATGAGCTGAAAAAAGAGATCGACGGCGGCGAAGCGACGGGCGATGAAGCCGACAAGGCGGCGCGCGAAGAGGATCTGCGCCTGCTGTTCCGCCAGTTGGATCGCGAAAGCCGCCTGCTGCCGAAAATCGATGCGGCGCTGGCGCGATTGCAGAACGGCGAGTACGGCTACTGCCGGGAAACCGGCGAACCTATCGGGCTGGCGCGCCTGCTGCTGCGCCCGACGGCGGAACTGAGCATCGAGGCGAAAACCGCACAGGAGATGCGTGAGCCGCATATGCGCAAAGGTGGGTAACTGAGTTCCCGGGGGGCGAATGCGCCCCTCAACCGATCGCGCCTGTGGGCATTTTGCAGGCAGGTCGTTGCGATTTTGAGCAAACGCGCGCCGAGTTCTCGGCGCGCGTTCTAGTTTTCGGGTTTTACCGTTGACCTGCCGGGCGGCTTCCGCTTTGATGAAAGCATGACTCACAGAGAGACGGAAAGCGCCATGGAACAATTACGAGGTTTGTACCCGCCGTTAGCGGCATACGACAGCGGTTGGCTGGACACTGGGGATGGCCACCGGATCTACTGGGAGCTGAGCGGCAACCCGAACGGTAAGCCGGCGGTCTTCATTCATGGCGGGCCGGGCGGCGGCATCTCCCCGCATCATCGCCAGTTGTTCGATCCCGAACGCTACAAGGTGCTGCTGTTCGATCAGCGCGGCTGTGGCCGCTCCCGTCCGCACGCCAGCCTGGACAACAACACCACCTGGCATTTGGTGGCCGATATCGAGCGGCTGCGCGAAATGGCCGGCGTCGATCAATGGCTGGTGTTTGGCGGTTCCTGGGGGTCGACGCTGGCGCTCGCCTATGCGCAGACCCACCCGGAGCGCGTCAGTGAAATGGTGCTGCGCGGCATCTTCACCCTGCGCAAGCAGGAGCTGCATTGGTATTACCAGGACGGCGCGTCACGCTTCTTCCCGGACAAATGGGAGCGCGTGCTGTCCATTCTGTCGGATGAAGAGCGTAAAGATGTGATCGCCGCCTACCGGCAGCGGCTGACCTCGGCCGATCCGCAGGTGCAACTCGAAGCGGCCAAGCTGTGGAGCGTGTGGGAAGGGGAGACGGTCACGCTGTTGCCAAGCCGCGAATCCGCTTCGTTCGGCGAGGATGATTTCGCGCTGGCGTTCGCACGCATTGAAAACCACTATTTCACCCATCTGGGCTTCCTGGAGAGCGATGACCAGCTGCTGCGCAACGTGCCGCTGATCCGCCATATCCCGGCGGTGATCGTCCACGGCCGCTATGATATGGCCTGCCAGGTGCAGAACGCCTGGGATCTGGCCAGGGCCTGGCCGGAAGCGGAATTGCATATCGTGGAAGGGGCGGGGCATTCGTATGACGAGCCGGGCATCTTGCACCAGCTGATGATCGCCACCGACCGGTTCGCCGGCAAGTGACGCAAAAAACCCGCCGTAACGGCGGGTTTTGTTATTTGGCCTTCGGCTCGTACGGCAGGCGCGAAAACTTGTGGGATTCCGCGCGGTAGTGCGCCACGCGCTCGCGAAAATAGTCGCGCAGCGGTTCCGGCTGCTCGCGCTCCACCACTTCCGGGATCACCGGCATGTTGTAGCGCTCTTTGTACGCCACGCCTGAGGCGGCGAGATCCACGTTCACCCTGTCCATCTCTTCTTTGGACAGCTCGGCCAGATTGTAACCCACGCTATACTCCTTACTTACTTTGCCGTATTGAACCTGCGCAGAAGGTAATGCACCCGGCGACGCTTGGCAAGCCCGTAGCGCCGCCGCGGCGGACGATATTTTCCAAAGAGTAATGCAATCTATTTATTCTTTTAAATAAGAATGATTCGCTTTTTGATTAAAATAAAAGATGGGAATAATTATCATAATAATTAGCGTGAATTTCTATGTGTTTTTATGTGTTTGATTTTAAGTAAATAAATAATTAATATTGATCGGGTGTAAATAAGGTGTTTTTATTTTCACGGCAGCAGGGCATAATGCGCGGAAATTAAATTCATGACCTGCAAAATAAAAGGAATCATTATGCTGACGCAAGAAATGACTCAAAAGCTGAATGAGCAACTGAATCTGGAGTTCTACTCCGCCAACCTGTACCTGCAAATGAGCGCATGGTGCAGCGATAAAGGCTTTGAAGGCGCCGCCGCATTTCTTAAAGAGCACTCTCAGGAAGAGATGCAGCATATGCAACGCCTGTTCGACTACCTGAGCGACACCGGCTCTTTGCCGCTGCTGGGCAGCATCGCCGCGCCGCCGGTGGCGTTCGAATCGCTGGCGGACGTGTTCCAGCAGACCTACGAACACGAACAGCTGATCACCCGTCAGATCAACGAACTGGCGCACGCCGCCATGACCGCGCACGATTATTCCACCTTCAACTTCCTGCAGTGGTACGTGGCGGAGCAGCACGAAGAAGAGAAACTGTTCAAATCCGTGCTGGATAAGCTGGCGCTGGTGGGCACCAGCGGCAAAGGCCTGTTCTTCATCGACAAAGATCTGAAGAAAATGGGCGCGATGGGCCAGGGCGGCAACGGCCAGGCTTAATCTGCAACAAAACACCGAAAAACCGCGCGTGGGCGAGCCTGACGCGCGGTTTTTTTTACCCTGCGTTTATCGCGGTTATGCGGCGATACGTGCTGCCGGATCGCAAAATGCCAGTGATGCGCTCGACTTGCCGCAGCACGGTCGTTATGATTTACCGCGATACGCTACAGGGATGGTAGAGTCAAAACAGCGGGTTAGCCGATACAACCCGTTTTTCTGTTTACCCGTGGCGCAATCATTTGCGGTGGGTTGGGGCCGCTGATACATCGCCTTGGCTGTGGCCTTAACCCTTATGACCCTCTTTTACTGTTAAGGGATACCACTGTGATCGGTAAAATTCGTTCCTCTTGTCGCCTGCTTTCCACCGTTTTCGTCCTGTTCGTCGGCCTGTCTTCGCAGCAAGCGCTGGCGCACGCCCACCTGAAAGTGGAGACGCCGAAGGCCGACGCCAGCGTCAGCCCGGCACCGAAGGCGCTGACCCTCAGCTTCTCCGAAGGCATCGAGCCGAACTTCAGCGGCGTGAAAATCACCGGCCCGGACAACGCCGTGGTGAAAACCGGCAAGCTGCAGCTCGATCCGAACAACAACACCCAGGTCAACGTGCCGATCGAAGGCGAACTGAGCGCGGGCAAATACAACGTCAGCTGGCATGTGGTTTCGGTCGACGGGCATAAAACCAAAGGCCAGTACAGCTTCACCGTAAACTGATCGTGAGTCTGGCGACCCTGTTCGTTCTGTGTCGCTTGGTGCACTTTGCGGCGGTGATGCTGATGTTCGGCATCAGTCTGTTCACCGCCTTACTGTCACCGCAGCGCCTCTCCCCGATCCTCTCCCGCGATGTGCGCCCGTTGCTGCTTGCCGGCACCTGGATTGCCGGGCTTTCCGCCGTGGCGCTGCTGGCCATTCAGGCCGGGCAAATGGGCGACGGTTGGGAAGACGCCTGGCGGCTGGAGGTCTGGTGGGCGGTGCTCGGCACCACCTTCGGCGAAGTGTGGCGCTGGCATCTGGGCCTGTCGCTGCTGGCGATCCTGAGCCTGCTGCTGCCGGAACGGCCGCGTGCGCAGGCGTTGGCGCTGTGTTCGGCGCTGCTGCTGGTCAGCCTGGCGTTCATCGGCCACGCGGCGATGCACGAAGGCACGCTGGGCGTGCTGCACCGCGCCAACCATGCGGTACACCTGCTGGCCGCCGGCTACTGGTTCGGCTGCCTGGCGCCGCTGCTGGTTTGCCTGCGCTATCTGCAGCCGCCGCAGTGGCGCAGCGACGCCATCACCACGCTGATCCGTTTCTCGCGCTGGGGGCACCTGGCGGTGGCGGCGGTGATCGTCACCGGCATCGTCAACAGCCTGATCATTCTCGGCGGTTGGCCGCTCAACCTCGGCTCGCCTTATCAGCGCCTGCTGCTGATTAAAACCGCGCTGGTGGCGCTGATGGTGATGGTGGCGCTGGCCAATCGCTACGCCATCGTGCCGGCGATGAGCCGCGTGCCAGCGCTGGCGCAGCGCGGCGTGGTGCTGGCCTGCTGGCTCGAAGTCGGGCTGGGGATGGCGGTGCTGCTGCTGGTCAGTTTATTTGCAACCTATGCGCCGGTATGACATTTCAGCTTGCCGTAGGCCGGCAAGCTGCGGGAAAATCGACGCGAATAGCAACCTTAAGGCCATCACATGAAATCGGTATTACTCGGCATTACGCTGCTGGCAACCGCGACCGGCGCGCTGGCGGCAGATAAACTGGTGAACATCACCAAACTGGAATACGGCAAACAGTGGGCGTTCACCAAGGAAGAAGTGACGCTGCAGTGCCGCAGCGGCGGCGCGCTGTTCGTGCTGAATAACAGCACCCTGATGCAATACCCGCTCAACGACGCAGCGGAGCAGCAGGTGAAGAAGGGTCATCAGCGTGCCCAGCCGCTGGAAGTGCTCCTGCTGGACGACCCTGCCGAACCGGGGAAAAAAATGAGCCTGGCGCCGTTTATCGAACGCGCCGAGAAGCTGTGCGCTGACTAACCGCTTATTTGCCAACGCCTTGCCCAAGGTGCGCGGATTGATGCGCCTTTGCCGCATAGTTATTTCGTCACGAAACTATCACGCGGCCGCCGGGCAGCTGGCAAAACTGGCGCGGTAGGCTACTCTTAAAGTGCACGGCTGAACAAGCCCTGCATTAAATGCCAACTTTTAGCGCACGGCTCTCTCCCAAGAGCCATTTCCCTAGACCGAATATAGGAATCGTATTCGGTCTTTTTTTGTGTGATTGATTTATAAGGCAATTCTATTTAAGGCACCACCAACAATCCCCGCTCCTCTTTTCGAGTCATAGCCACCAACCCGATCTCCATCCTTATTCCCCACCCGCACATATCGCTAATTTAGCCGCACCAAAAGTCATTACGTCATTTATGGCGCTGATAAGCTCCGGTCATTGCTCCCATCACCGGTTAAATGAGAGTGGCATTATGGGGAATACCAAGGCATTAGGCGTTATAAAAGGAAACCTGTGTTGAACGATCGGTTGAGCCAGTTGAAGAGGGCGCTGCCCGGTTATCTCGAGGCGTGGCGTGAGGGGGCTTTACCCTCTGACTGGGGGCAGGTGGCTAATCCTGAAGTGGTTGCCGCCCTGTTGGCGGAGTGGGAGGCGCTAAGCGAATTGGCGTCGCTGTTCGAAACCGCGACTGAAACCCCAACCGATCCTGCCGCGTTTTGGCGGGCGCGCGCCGAGCTGATGGCACAGCGCAATCGTGAGCTCAGTGCCCAACTGGCGACGCCAATCCGTTTGCCCGGTGCACGGGTAGCCTTCTTTGGCTATGTGAAAACGGCGGTGATGGACGCCAGGCAGGTGAAGGCGGCAATTCGCGATGCCGGTTTTACCATTGCGGGCGACAGCCAAAATGAGAACACGGCTTAACGCGGCTTCTTCTCAAATTTCTCGGAAAAAAAGAACCGCAGCAATTTATGGGTCCACAGCAGCATGGCGCCGACCACCACCAGCGAGACGACGAAATGCGACAGGTTTTTCGGCGCGGCGTAGCCGTGAGTAAAAGAAACCCCGGCGCCGCTGAGCAGCAGGGTGGCGATCCAAAAGCCGAGTAGCAGGCACAAGGTACGGAACAGTTTAAACATTGTTATCACCGAAATGCTGAAAGCGCCGACTGAACGGAGACTCAGCCGGTGCTTTGATTAATTAAAACCGCTTAGCGAGAGCAGGTGTTGCCACCCTTGTTGCTATTGTTATTGCAGTTGCTCTTGTTGCCGCCTTGCCCCATGCCGACGTTGCCGCCACCTTTGCTGGCCTCTTTGAAACAGCCGCCGTTGAGCGCGCCCAGCGCCAGACCGCCAAGCCCCCCTAGTGAGCCGGTGATGATGCCGTTAATGCAGTCCGGGGAGGTGTGTTTCTGGTACATATTGCCGTCCGACGATTTACCGCCCCCGTTCTTGTTGCCGCCGTTGTTATTGACGCGTCCGTTGCTACCGCGGTTGTCGGCAAAGTTACCGGCGCCGGCGATCAGGTGGAAGTATTTGGCCTCGAGCTCTTGCATAAAAGTTCCCTCTTTATCGATACGGTTAAATGGCGTAAAGCTTGCGCAAGCCAGCTGTTTTTAACAGAAAAAACAGTGGGGGTAATTACCGGTTCGGATAAGAACAGGGAATTTATTTAAGGGTATTTTTCAGGCTTATGAGAGTGATGGTGAATGATATTCTCGACGAGAGGGTAACGCGAGCCACCCGGGCCTTTGCAACGAATGGCCTATCTGCGGCGCGCAGCAAGGTTCAATTCACCCGGCCAATTTGTTAGGATCGCCCGACCTACATGACTATTGGTGCAGTACATTGAAAATTAAAGCGTTGTTATTTGTTGCGTTGGCCGCGCTGGCCGGCTGCAGCCAGGAGGGAACCTCGATGAATCAGCCCGCGAACGAGAAAGGCGGCCAAACGGAAGTGTTGCTGGTGAACAGCGCGCTGGTGGACTGCGTGGGCGTCGGCCCGATGAAGTGCATGCAGGTGCGCCGCTCCGCGCAGCAGCCGTGGGAGTTGTTCTATACCGGCATCGAGGGTTTCACCTTCGAACCGGGTTATCAGTATCGGCTGAAAGTGCTTGTTACCCCGGTGGAGAACGTGCCGGCCGATGCCTCATCGCTGCGTTACACGCTGATTGAGCAGTTGGAAAAGAACAAGGCGTAATGGATCTACCTTGTCACCACCAAATAGCGTTTCATTTGGTGGTGACGACTTCAGGAAAGTTTGTCTTTTTTCTTTCTTCTGGAGGATTCGAAAGTGGCGAAGGCATGTGCAAGAGCAAACCCCAACGCACAGTAGCGTAGAGGCCAATTTTCTTTGGTCCATGTTTCAGAGTCAGCAATAAACATCGCGTTGCCGTTGGCAAAAAGGGTAAATTGCCAGCAAAGGATTAAAAAACATATCGTAACCAGAACGACATAACCCTTGGAACCCAGAGGCGGTCTGAAGCCGTATTTCACGGCCAGACAGGCCGCGGCAGCGAGAGTAGAAAGAATATAATATAAAGTTGGTTCCATCACTGTTCCTGGCTGCCTTTATAAATGGAATTAAGGGTTGAGACATCTGCGCCACCTTCAAGCATCAAGCTGGTTCTTCCCATGTTTCTCCAACCGCGAATATAGTCTGTATTGATGTAGCGAAATAATCGCCAGGCTTCTGGTTTCAGCGACAGTTTTAGTAAACCATAGCCTGATAACAGTAAGTCTACGCCACCTAACGCCATGTCTGCTGCTGAATGGGAATAGCCTAGCGTTGAAGCCGCAGAACGGTACATCATTCGGCCTGGACCAATAGTATTCTTGCCAAATAACAGCGTATAACCGTTTTCGTAGACATTATTGATGCCATTGATTAAAAGTAACGTTCCTGGAATGGCTCCGACGCCAGTCCAATCCAAGCCCACGCCGAGTAAAATTTGTGCTATTCCCGAGAGGAAGCCAACGCCGGCTAACACGTAGGTCACTACGGCGTCATGACTGACTTTCTTTCTCATTACGGCATAAGGTGTCACGGCGTCAGTTCGCAATAAGCGATCTTGCTCAGAAAGCGATTGATATTCTTGCTTCATTTCTCTCATTGCAATATTCGCCGCTTCACCTACTTGTTGGCATTTTTGCAATTTATCATTCACAAAGCAGTGCATCTCATGTCTGAAGGCATTACCGACTGTCCGATCTTTTAAAAAGTCCCTATTAACGCGCTCTGAGAGTTCTAAAAGCATACGTCCTTGTTGACGAGCCATCGTTTGCGAGTAGGTATTTAAACGTTCCTTTAGTAACAGTGGATTATCCATTTTTCTTTGTTCCTCCCTGGATTTCGACCGAAAAACAGCCACACCATAACGCAACGCCAGAAGCATGATCAACTTTTGCTGATTTTAAGAGGGAAGGCTTGAACGCGCTGAGGGTGCGAAGCGTGGCGCGTGGAGGCATCACGATGCGGAGTTGGGCAACCCTGATCCCTCGACTAAACTGGTCTGTTCACTGCGCTTGTTTTCGCACTTTCTTAAGTATATTGAGAAAATCAGGTATATTGTCCTTCGGTTTTTAGCTACCAAGAAAAAATTACTATGATTATCAAACCTAAAATTCGTGGTTTTATCTGCACCACCGCTCACCCGGCAGGCTGTGAAGCCAACGTCCGTGAGCAAATCGCCTACGTTAAGTCGCGCGGCGAACTGAAAAACGGGCCTAAAAAGGTGCTGGTCATTGGTGCATCCACCGGTTACGGTCTGGCCTCGCGCATCAATGCCGCTTTCGGCAGCGGTGCGGCCACCATCGGCGTATTTTTCGAGAAGCCTGGCAGCGAAGGCAAAACCGGTTCCGCCGGTTGGTACAACTCCGCCGGTTTCGACAAGGCAGCTAAAGAAGAAGGCCTGTACGCGAAAAGCATCAACGGCGACGCATTCTCCAACGAGTGCCGTCAGACCGTGATCGATCTGATCAAAAAAGACCTGGGTCAGGTTGACCTGGTGGTTTACTCGCTGGCTTCGCCGGTGCGTAAGATGCCGGAAACCGGCGAAGTGGTGCGTTCCGCACTGAAGCCGATCGGCGAACCGTACAAATCCGTCGCGCTGGACACCAACAAAGACGTGCTGGTTGAAGCCGTGGTCGAGCCGGCCAACGAGCAAGAAATCGCCGACACCGTGAAGGTGATGGGCGGCCAGGACTGGCAGCTGTGGATGGACGCGCTGGACGAAGCGGGCGTGCTGGCGGATAACGCGCAGTCTGTCGCTTACTCCTACATCGGTACCGATCTGACCTGGCCAATCTACTGGCACGGCACGCTGGGCAAGGCGAAAGAAGATCTGGATCGCGCGGCGCACGCCATCAACCAGAAGCTGCAGGCCAAAGGCGGCGCGGCTTACGTTGCGGTGCTCAAGTCGGTGGTGACTCAGGCTTCCTCTGCCATTCCGGTGATGCCGCTGTATATCTCCATCGTGTTCAAAATCATGAAGGAGCAGGGCATTCACGAAGGCTGCATCGAGCAGATCCAGCGTCTGTTCGCCACCAAGCTGTACAGCGGCGCGGCGCCGGACACCGACGAAAAACACCGCCTGCGTCTGGATGACTGGGAACTGCGCGACGAAGTGCAGGAAACCTGCCGTGCCATCTGGCAGCAGCTGAACGACAACAACATCAACGAACTGACCGATTATCAGGGCTACAAGGCGGAGTTCCTGCGCCTGTTCGGCTTTGGCCTGCAGGGCGTTGACTACGACGCCGATCTGAGCGGCGAAGCCAACTTCGACGTGATCGAGCTGGTCTAAGCGCGTCGAGCGGTCAAACAAGGTCGGGTTAGCCCGGCCTTTTTTATTGCCTGCGAATTATCGGGTGGCTAAGCGAAAATGTTTATTTTGGGTTAACAGACGAACCGGGTGATTAACATCGGCAGTCGGATGGTGAAATAACGGCGGTTATTAAACTAAAGAAAGTCATTTTTTTATTTACCCTTGCCGCCGGCTGCGGGTATTTTATTTCCTTTAAGGAGGAAATTATGACATGGCGTTATTGTGCCACGGTATCGTTGTTTTTGTTGAGCGGCTGCAGCGCGATTCAGCCGACGTCGACGTCCCCAGACTGGTCTCAGCCTCAGCCTGCCACGCGGGAGCAGCGGCAACGCATCATGGCGGGTGAGTCCGCCTCCTCGGTATTACATGAAGGAAACGTCGGCATTGGCGGCACCTTCGATGGGTCGAAAATATTCGATCGTTAAGCCGCTAAATATATTCAGCCAAATTAATGCGCGCATTCTGCCGATATTGTCGGAGGGTTTACCTTTCCTGCGTTATTCTGCCGTGGCTCGACCATTTATTGCGTTAGCAGACAATTCGTTTTCCTTATAGGGAGCCGCCGGTTTATTTCGGCGTAATCAAAGGAGTTGCCCATGGCGAAGGAGATGGCCGCGATCTTTCTCTTGCTGTTATCGCCGCTAAGCCAAAGCGCCGGCGCGGCGCGTTACGACAGGCCGTGCGAAGGCGTGTCGCCGGTGCTGTTTCAAAAGCGCCTGAAAGCGTTGGCGCAGGATCTGCGGCAGGAAATGAGTGAGGAAGCGACGCCGACAGAGCGCGATGCGGAGGAGCTGGCGCGCTTGGCGGAGTGCGGTATCGAGCCCGGCAAAGCGCCCGTCACCGGCGGGCAGCGCGCGCCCCGTTCAGAGGAAAAGCCGCCGGCATCGCCAAACGGTTGTTGAACCGGCGTGCGCGCAGAGTCAAGCGATGTAAAAGGAGTCATTGATGAAAAGGATAGTGTTGGCCGGCGTGGCCTTGTGTAGCTGCTGCTTCGCGCAGGCGCGGGTGGATTTGGAATACCATGCGGCGCCGCCGAAGGACAGTAAGGTCACCGAGGAGTACCAGAAAAAGCGCGACGCATTGCGCCACAAGGTGTGGAATGTCGATAACTTGACGCTGGCCAACGAGCAGGCGATTGCGCGCGAACAGCAGCGCGAGGCGGCAGAGACCGCCGAGCGGCAGCAGCGGAACCTGGAGCAGCAGCAGAAAAAGCAGCGCTGCCTGCGGAGACACTCGAAAGATCCTCACCGCGAGGCGAAGTGTTACACGCACAGCTTCTAACATTAACCGTCCGGGCGCCATCAGCGCCCGGCGTCGTTTAGGCCGGGCGGCAATGCTCCTTCAGCATGGCGATCGCGTCCGGTTTCAGCTGATACAGATAGACCGGGCGGCCGGTAGCGCCGTACAGAATACGGGTGCCGAGAATGCCGCTCTCCGCCAGATAGATGAGGTACTTGCGGCAGGACACCCGCGAAATGCCGATGGCGTTGGCCAGATTGTCGGTGGAAAACTCGTTATCGTGCTGCTGTTCGATCCACTCGCACACCGTGCTCAGGGTGATGCTGGTCAGGCCCTTCGGCAGCTTCTTGCTCTCCTGGCCGCCGGGCTGGCGTCGTAGCAGGCTGTCGACGTCGGCCTGCGAAAACTCGCGCTGCGCCAACAGCTGCGACTGCTGCCGGTAGTGGCTCAGCGCCTCCTTGAAGCGGCTGAACTGGAACGGCTTGATCAGATAATCCACCACCCCATAGTGCAGCGCTTTTTGCACCGTGTTCACGTCGCTGGCGGAGGAGATGATGATCACGTCGGTCTTCTCGCCGAGCTCGCGCAGGCCGGGCAGCAGATCCAGCCCGTTCTCCTGCTGCATGTAGATATCCAGCAGCACCAGATCGATGCTGATGCCGGCATCGGCCAGCAGCGCGCGCGCCTGGCTCAGAGTGGCGACCGTCGCCTGGCAGTGAAAACCGCCGACCTGGCTCAGGTAGTATTTGTTCAGCTCCGCCACCATCGGGTCGTCGTCGACAATCAGTACGTTAATCATGAGTTCTGCTCTTGGCCTGATAGGGAAGGTGCACGAAAAATTGGGTCAGCTCGCCCGGTTCGGACTCGAAATCGATGCTGCCGCCCAGTTTCTCCAGATGGCTGCGGATCAGCGCCAGGCCGATGCCGCGTCCGGTTCCCTTGGTGGAAAATCCGTGTTCGAAGATGCGCGCGCCGATCGCCGGATCGATGCCGGGGCCATCGTCGCTGACGATACAGTGTAATTGATCGTCGTGATGATGGAAGCTCAGGCCGATCTCGTGGCCCTCAACGCCGTCGATGGCGTCGATGGCGTTTTCGATCAGGTTGCCGAGCACGCTGATCAGCACGTGGGTGGTTTCCGCATCGTCGGTTTCCGGCAGCAGGCTGGTTTCTTCGATGGTCAGTTCAATGCCGGCTTCGTGGGCGCGGCTGATCTTGCCGATGAAGAAGCCCGCCACTTCCGGCGAGTGGATCTTGCGCAGCAGTGCGCCGATCTCTTCCTGATAGTTGCTGGCGGTGTTGATGATGTAGTTTTCCAACTGCTGATAGGCCTTCATGTGCAGCATGCCGAGTATCACATGCAGCTTGTTCATAAATTCGTGCGACTGCACCCGCAGCGCATCGGCGTAGTGCGCCATGCCGCTCAGCCGCTGCAGCAGGCGGCTGACCTCGGTCTTGTCGCGGAAGGTGGCGATGGCGCCGGTCACCTGGCCGTTGACGATCACCGGCACGGTATTGGTCAGCAGTTCGCTGCCGTTGAAGCCGATCTGCCGATCGCGCAGCGGTTCGCCGCTGGCCAGCACCTCCGCCAGATGCAGCTGCGCCGGCCAATGCTTGCTGGCGGCTTCCAGCAGCAGGTTTTCCACCGGGCCGCTTTGGCGCAGCAGGCGCTTGGCTTCGTCGTTGACGATGGTGATGCGGGATTCATTATCGACCGCGATCACGCCTTCTTTAATCGATTGCAGCATGGCGTTGCGCTGTTCGAACAGGTTGGAGATTTCGTAAGGCTCGAAACCCAGCATGATGCGCTTGAGCGCGGAGACCAGGAAGAAGGTGCCCAGGCTGCCGACCAGGGCGGCGAAGGCGATGGTCCAATAGATGATCCAGCGGCTCTCCGCCACCACTCGCTGCACGGTGTCCAGCGCGATGCCGAGCGCCACCACGCCGATTTGTTGTTTCTGCGCGTCATACACCGGCACGAACACCCGCAGCGCCGGGGCCAGCGTGCCGCGGTTGATGGCGCTGTTGACGTTGCCTTGCAGCGCGGGCGCCAGATCGTCGCCGATAAAATGTTTGCCGATCAGCCAGGGTTTGGGATGCGAATAGCGGATACCCTGCATATCCACCACCACCACGAACAACAGCTCGTTTTGATGGCGTACCTGCTCGGCGAAGCGTTGAATGGCGCCGCTTTGATCGCGCCGCTGCAGGCCGTCAACCACGGTGCTGGAGAGCGCCAGCGTATTGGCGACGGCGATGGCTTTCTGTTGCAGCTGATCTTGCCCCTCGCGGCTCATCTGCACGAAAAACAGCGCGAACACCACCAGCAGCACCGAAGCGATGATGGCGGACACCATCAGCGTGATGGAGGTGCTCAGCTTGAGCGGCACCCGTTGTTTTGGCATGGCGGTTCTCCGAATGGCGATATCACGGCGTATTCTAGCGAGGAATGAGGCAAGCTGCAGTTACCGGCAGCAGGTTATAGCATGCTGCCGGGGAGCGGGGGGCTTATTTTAGTTACAAAAGCGGGTCACTGCTGGTGGTAGATCTCCAGCGCCTGTTGGCCGCTGGCGCCCTGATGGATGATTGCCATCAACGCGCGCACTACCTGCGACGGATTGCTGTGTTGATAGACGTTGCGGCCGTAAACCATGCCGGAGGCGCCCTGGGCCATCAGCGCGGCGGATTTCTCCAGCACCGGCCCCAGCTCCCCCTTGCCACCGCCGCGCACCAGCGTCGGGCAGCGCGCCGCTTCCACCACGCGGTGGAAGTCTTCCACCCGATCGGTCGGGTCGGCCTTGATGATGTCGGCGCCCAGCTCGCGCGCCAGCCGCACCAGCGGCACGATCTTCTCCACGTCGCCGAGCGAGCCGTAGGCGGCGCCCTGACCGGCCGGCGCCATCACCAGCGGTTCGATCATCAGCGGCATGGCGTAGCGATCGCAGGCGTGGCGCAGGCGGCCGATGTTCTCCACGCACTGGCGGAAAATGCCGGGCTCATCCGGGATCATATACAGATTGACCACCACCGCGGCGGCATCCATTTGCAGCGCCGCCAGGATCGGCGCCTCCGGGTTGTGCAGCACCGCCCACATCTCGCGGTGGCGGGCGGCGTTATAGGCGTTGCCGACGTCGGTGCGCATCACCAGCGCCGGTTTTTCGCGCTGCGGCGCGCGCTGCAGCAGATCTGCCTGGCCGTAGTTGACCTGAATGGCGTCGGGGCGCGCGGCGATCAGGTTGCCCATCACCCGTTCGATATCTTCCAGGCCGATCAAGAAATCCGGTTCGTTGGCGATGCCGTGATCGATCGCCACGTCCAGGCACTTGCCGTTGTTGAACAGGCGGTTCATCCGCACCTTGCTGCTGAGCTGCATGTCAGGTCCTCCTGAGATAGGGATATGTCCATTATTGCCGAGTAAGGATGGTCGGGAAACGCGGAAACCGCAAACTGCGCGGCCGCTCGCAGTTTTTGCCGGCGCACGAAAGGGGAACGCTCGCCAGCGGCTTGCACTTCATTTGTTAGATCCGTGTCATGTTTTTGTTAATAAGCCATTCCAAAATGCATGTTTCGCTTGTTTGGGTTAAAAAGTTTCAATAACCTCAATTATGAAATAAACATTTAATAAAACGGTAAAGACGCCGTTTGTTGTGCCAGGGGTTTATTTCAATTGGTTGTTTTTAATCTGTTTTGAGACATCGATCACCATTTTTACAACGGCCTTGATACGGCGATAACGCGGTAAATTCGCCGTATCAAAGGAATAACACCGACCGTATTGTTGTTTGAATGTAAAAAATATTTTTCATTAGCTGTCAACCAACAGACCTCTTCATTCTAACGATTAAAGGGTAACGAACATGAAGCTGAAGAAACTGATCGCCGCCTCGGTACTGATGTGCATGCTGCCGGCCAGCGTGCTGGCGAAAGACATCAAGATCGGCGTTTCCATGGCTTACTTCGATGACAACTTCCTCACCATTCTGCGCCAGTCGATGCAAAACAAAATGAAGGCCGACGGCAACGTCAGCGGCCAGTTCGAAGACGCCAAGGGCGACATCGCGCAGCAAATTCAACAAATCGAAAACTTCGTCAGCCAGGGCGTCGACGCCATCATCCTCAACCCGGTGGATACCCAGGGCGTCAAGCCGATGATCAAGCTGGCCGAGAAGGCCAAGATCCCGCTGGTGTTCGTCAACCGCAAGCCGGAAGTGGCGCTGCCGGCCGGCATGGCCTACGTCGGCTCCGACTCCAAGCTGGCCGGCAAGCTGCAGATGGAGGAACTGGCCAAGCTGATGAACGGCAAGGGCAACGTGATGATCCTGATGGGCGAGCTGTCGAGCGAAGCCACGCGCGACCGCACCCGCGGCGTGGAAGAGGTGGCGGCCAACTACCCCGGCATCAAGATTATCGATAAGCAAACCGCCAAATTCTTCCGAAAAGAGGCGGTAGACGTCACCACCGACTGGATTTTGTCCGGCCAGCAGATCGACGCCATCGCCTCCAACAACGACGAAATGGCCATCGGCGCTATTTTGGCGCTGAAGCAAGCCAAGAAATCCGGCGTGCTGGTGGCCGGCGTTGACGGCACGCCGGACGCGCTGGAGTTCATCAAGAAGGGCGATCTGGCGCTGAGCGTGTTCCAGGACGCCAAAGGCCAGGGCGAAGGCGCGGTGCAGACCGCCGTTCAACTGGTGAAAGGCGAGAAAGTGGAGAGCAACGTGCTGATCCCTTACCAGCTGATCACCCAGGCCAATTACCAGCAATTCGCCGATAAAAACAAGAAATAAGCCTTGAAGCCCGCCGCGGGCGCCGATGTGGGGCGAGCGCGGCGGAAAACGTGGGTCAGTGCGGAGGTAAGCGGTATGTACCCTTATGTTCTTGAGGCCGAAGGCATCAGCAAGCAGTTCCCCGGCGTCAAAGCGCTGGATAAGGTCTCGATTAAAATCAAACCCGGCAGCGTGCACGCGCTGATGGGGGAAAACGGCGCGGGCAAATCGACGCTGATGAAATGCCTGATCGGCATCTACCACCCGGACGAAGGCTCGATAAAAATCAAAGGCCGGCCGGTCACCTTCAGCGACACGCTGCAGGCGCTGCATTCGGGCATTTCCATGATCCACCAGGAGCTGAACCTGGTGCCTTACATGACGGTGGCGGAAAACATCTGGCTGGGGCGCGAGCCGGCGCGGCTGGGGTTCGTCAACCACGAACAGCTGAACGAACAAACCCGCGAGCTGCTGGCGCGGCTGAACATCAAACTGCAGCCGGACACGCTGGTGGGCGAGCTGAGCATCGCCAATCAGCAGATGGTGGAGATCGCCAAGGCGGTGTCCTACAACGCCGACGTGCTGATCATGGACGAACCGACCTCGGCGCTGACCGAAGGCGAAGTGGTGCACCTGTTCGCCATCATTCGCGAACTGCGCGAGCAGGGCAAAGGCATCATCTATATCAGCCACAAGATGGACGAGATCTTCGCCATTACCGACGAAGTTAGCATCTTCCGCGACGGCACCTTCATCGCCTGCGACAAAACCGAAAACCTGACCAAACAGTCGCTGATCACCATGATGGTGGGGCGCGAACTGACGCAGATGTTCCCCAAATTCAACAACAATATCGGCGAGGAAGTGCTGCGGGTGGCGGGGCTGCGCCGCAGCGGCTGGTTCCATGACGTGTCGTTCAGCGTCAAGCGCGGCGAGATCCTTGGCGTCGCCGGGCTGGTGGGCGCCGGGCGCAGCGAAGTGATGGAAAGCCTGTTCGGCATGCACCCGGCGGACGGCGGCGAGATCTTTATCGAAGGCCAGGCGGTGAAGGTGGATTCCCCGGCGAAGGCGATCGAGAGCGGGCTGGCGTTCCTCACCGAAGACCGCAAGAAATCCGGCCTGTTTCTGGTGCTGTCGGTGGTTGAGAACATGAGCATCGTCAACCTGTCGGAATACATCGGCAAGAACGGTTTCGTCAGCCACGTGCAGATGGCCAAAGACTGCATGGATCAGATTAAAAAGCTCAACATCAAAACGCCGACCATGGATCAGATCATCAATAACCTCAGCGGTGGCAACCAGCAGAAGGTCTTGATCGCGCGCTGGCTGCTGGCGCAGCCGAAAATCCTGATCCTCGACGAACCGACGCGCGGCATCGACGTGGGGGCGAAAGCGGAAATCTACCGCCTGATCAGCGAGCTGGCCAACCGCGGCGTCGCCATCATTCTGGTCTCCTCCGAGCTGCCGGAGATCCTCGGCATGAGCGACCGGGTAATGGTGATGCACGGCGGCCGCATCACCGGCATTTTGGACAAAGACGACGCGGACCAGGAGAAGATCCTGGCGCTGGCCTCAGAATAACGAAGGGTGAACATCATGAGTAACGTAAAGATTGAGAAGCCGCTCTCCGCCGATTCAACGGGCAAGGGAACGCTGTTCTCCGGGCTGAGCGGCAAAATGCCGAAGGATACCGGCATCTTCATCGTGATGATCGGCATCGCGCTGATCTTCGAAATCCTCGGCTGGTACATGCGCGATCAGTCGTTCCTGCTGAATCCGAACCGCCTGCTGCTGATCGTGCTGCAGGTGGCGATCATCGGCATCATCGCGGTGGGCGTCACCCAGGTGATCATAACCACCGGCATCGATCTCTCCTCCGGCTCGCTGATTGCGCTGACCGCGGTGGTGGCGGCCAGCCTGGCGCAGACCTCGGACAGCATCTCGCCGATGTATCCGGGGCTGCTCGATCTGCCGGCGGCGATCCCGATCGGCGCGGGGATCGGGGTGGGCATCGTCTGCGGTTTTATCAACGGCTTCCTGATCACCCGCACCGGCATTCCGCCGTTCATCGCCACGCTGGGGATGATGGTGTCGGCGCGCGGCCTGGCGCAGTACTACACCAAGGGTAACCCGGTCAGCTTCCTGTCGGACGGCTTCACGTCGATCGGCCAGGGGGCGATGCCGGTGATCATCTTCCTGGTGATTGCGGTGATCTTCCATATCGCGCTCAAGCATACCCGCTACGGCAAATACATCTACGCCATCGGCGGCAACATGACCTCGGCGCGGGTTTCCGGCATCAACGTCAATAAGTACCTGGTGACGGTTTACACCATCGCCGGCGGCCTGGCGGGGTTGGCGGGCGTGGTGCTGGCGGCGCGCGTCAGCAGCGGCCAGTCGAGCATGGGGATGTCGTACGAGCTGGACGCCATCGCCGCGGCAGTGATCGGCGGCAGCAGCCTGATGGGCGGCGTCGGGCGCATCACCGGCACGCTGATCGGCGCGGTGATCCTGGGCCTTATCAAAAGCGGCTTCACCTTTATCGGCGTCGACTCTTACATTCAGGACATCATCAAGGGCGTGATTATCGTCGCCGCCGTGTCGATCGACATGCGGCGCAACCGCAAAAAACACTGATTGCCGTGAATTGCCGCCGGCGCCAGGGTTGGCCGGCGGCTTTTTTTTACCTGGGGGGCACATCATGAACTACCTGAAAGGGCTGTGGCTGGCGGTGGCGCTGTGCGCGTCTACCCCGGCATGGGCGCAAACCATCGGCGTGTCGATGGCCTATTTCGACCAGAACTTCCTCACCATCATCCGCCAGGCGATCGACAAGGAGGCCAAGGCGCGCGGCATCACCGTGCAGTTCGAGGACGCGCGCGGCGACGTCGGCCGCCAGACCGATCAGGTGCAGAGCTTTATCAGCGCCGGGGTGGACGCGATTATCGTCGATCCGGTCAACTCGGCCAGCACGCCGGTGATGACCAAAATGGTGCAGGCCGCCGGCGTGCCGCTGGTGTACGTGAACCGCACGCCGGGCGATGCCAAACTGCCGCAGGGCGTGGTGTTCGTCGGCTCCGACGAGCGGGAATCCGGCACGCTGCAGATGGAAGAGCTGGCGCGGCTGGCCGGCTATCAGGGCAACGTGGCGGTGATGATCGGCAACCTGACCGACGCCGGCGCGCTGCAGCGCACCAAAGACGTGGAGCAGGTGGTGAGCAAGTACCCGAAAATGAAGGTGGTGCAGAAGCAGAGCGCCAACTATTCACGCAGTGAAGGTATGGATCTGATGATGAACTGGCTGACCAACGGTGAAGCGATCGACATCGTCGCCGCCAACAACGACGAGATGGCGATCGGCGCAATCATGGCGCTGCAGCAGGCGGGCAAGGCGGACAGGAAAGTGCTGATCGGCGGCATCGACGCCACGCCGGACGGCCTCAAGGCGCTGGCCTCCGGCAAGATGCAGGTCACGGTGTTCCAGGACGCGGTCGGCCAGGGCAAAGCCTCGGTCGATGTGGCGCAGCGCATGATCAACGGGGAAAAACTCGAACCGTATTACTGGATCCCGTTCGAGCTGGTGACGCCGGCCACGATGCAGAAGTATGCGGCCAGGCCGTGAGTTAACCGTCAGATTCGCGTTGCCGGGGCGCTGCTTGCAGCGCCTTTTTTATTGGCGTCAGTTACATGTCCGCTTGCGGCCAGCGCGGCGCCGGATCTTGCTTCACACTGAGGATCTTTAAACCGTGTGAGGATGAGCGATGAATGCATTAAACGGCAAGGTGGCGGTGATCGGCGGCGCCAGTTCGGGGATCGGCAAAGCGGCGGCGCTGCTGTTCGCCCGCCAGGGGGCTGCGCTGGTGTTGGGCGCGCGGCGCGAGCCGCTGTTGGCGGAGCTGGTGGAGGACATTCGGCGCGAGGGCGGCCGGGCGCTTGCGGTGGCGGGCGACGTGCGTGACGAAGCCTTCGCCGAACGGCTGACGGCGACGGCGGTCGACGAATTCGGCGGGCTGGATATCGCCTTCAACAACGCCGGCACCTTGGGGCCGCTGGGGCCGTCGCTGGCGTTGAGTGCCTCAGAGTGGCGCGAGGTGTTGGAAACCAACCTGTCCAGCGCCTACTACGGCGCCAAATATCAAATCCCCGCCATGCTGGCGCGCGGCGCGGGCTCGGTGATTTTCACCTCCACCTTCGTCGGCCACACCGCGGCGTTTCCCGGTACGGCGGCCTATGCGGCCGGCAAGTCGGGGCTGATCGGCCTGACGCAGGCGCTGGCGGTGGAGTTCGGCGGGCGCGGCATTCGGGTGAACGCGCTGCTGCCGGGCGGCACCGATACGGCGATGGGCCGGCAGATGAGCCATACCCCGGAGGCGTTGGCGCAGGTGGCCGAACTGCACGCGCTGAAGCGGCTGGCGATGCCGGAGGAGATCGCGCAGGCGGCGCTGTATCTGGCGTCTGACGCTTCTTCATTTGTCACCGGCACCGCGATGCTGGTGGACGGCGGGGTGTCCATCCAGCGCGGCTGAGGCCACGGGCGCCGTGGCCTCAGTGGGCGTCAGAAAGCGGACAGGTGGCGGCTCACGATCTCGCGGCCGATCTCCAGCGAGGCAGTCGCCGCCGGAGAAGGGGCATTGCATACGTGCAGCGAGCGTTTACCCTGCACGAAATGGAAGTCGTCCACCAGCTTGCCGTCGGCGGTCAGCGCCTGGGCGCGCACGCCGGCCGGGCCGGGGCGAATATCCTGCTCCTGCAGCGCCGGGATCAGCCGACGGGCGTTCTCGGCAAAGCGGCGGCGCGACAGCGAACGGCGCATTTCCGCCAGCCCTTCGCCGAGGTAGTTGCCGGCGATTTTCCAAAAGCCGCGATAGCCGAGCACCTCGCTCAGATCGCGCAGGCTGAAGTCGCATTTGCGGTAGCCTTCGCGTTTGAAGGCCAGCACCGCATTGGGGCCGACGTCGCGCTTGCCGTTATACATACGGGTAAAATGCACGCCGAGGAAAGGGAAGTCCGGGTTGGGAACCGGGTAGATCAGATGGTTGACCAGGTGGTTTTTCGCGTCGTCCAGCACATAGTATTCACCGCGGAACGGCACGATCTTCATGCCGGTTTCGTAACCGGCCAGTTTGGCGATGCGATCGCTGAACAGCCCCGCGCAGTTGATCAGCAGTTTTCCCTCGAAGGTGTCGCCGGCGGCGGTGACGGTGACGCCGCCGGCGTGTTCGCGGATGGCCTCAACCTGATGGCCGTAGGCGATCTCGCCGCCGCGCCGCACGATGATCTCCGCCAGCTTGGCGGCCACCTCCGCGTAGTTGACGATACCGGCGTCGGGCACCAGCAGCGCTTCAAGGCCATTGACGTGCGGTTCGCGCTCCCGCAGTTGCGCCTGCGACAGCCGGGTGACCTGCAGGCCGTTTTGCAGGCCGCGCTGATAGATGTTCTCCAGCCGATCCAGTTCGTTTAGCTGGGTGGCGACAATCACCTTGCCGCATTGGTCGTGATACAGGTCGTGTTCGCGGCAGAAGGCGAACATGCTGCGGTTGCCCTGTTTTGCCAACTGCGCTTTCAGGCTGCCGGGCGCGTAGTAGATGCCGGAATGCACCACGTTACTGTTGTGGCCGCTTTGGTGCGCCGCCGGGCCGCGCTCTTTTTCCAGGATCAGAATGCGCCGCTGCGGATCCGCTTCCTGCAGCGCATTCACCACGCCGAGCCCCACCAGGCCGGCACCGATAACGATCGCGTCGTACATCACGGCTCTTGCTCCTCGTTTTCCAGGCGGCGTAATTTGCCGCGTACGTTGTTCAGATGGCTTTGCATGGCGGCGGTGGCCGCCGCCGCATCGCCGTCGCGAATGGCGATAAATACCCGCTCATGTTCGTCGATCACCCGCTGGCGCTCGGCCTGCCGCCCTAGGTTTTTGCTGAGCGAGTACACCAGCACCCCCAGATACAGCTCGTGCATGTTATCGAGGATCTGCACGAAAAACGGGTTATGCGAAGCCTGCATGATGGCGCGATGGAACAGGTAGTCCTGCCGATAGCCGATCTGGCCGTCGTTGAGCGTACAGTCACGAAAGGCGAGGTGCGCCTGTTCGATCGCCTGCAACTCCTGTTCGGTGCGGCGCTCGGCGGCCATGCGCGCCGCCTGCTGTTCCATGACTTCGCGCATTTCCAGCAGCGCTTCCACCTCGCAGCGGTCGGCTACCTCCATCACCAGCGGTTCGTATTTGCTCAGCAGCGAATGCTGTTCCACCCGGTGGCCGCCGCCCTGGCGTGAGGAGATGATGCCGCTGACCTCCAGCACGCCGAGCGCCTCGCGCACCGGCACCCGGCTGACGCCGAACGCGTCCGCCAACACGTTTTCCGACGGCAGCTTCTCGCCGACCGGAAAGGTGCCGTCGTTGATGCCGGCTTTCAGCTGCGCCAGCACCTGATGAGAGGCTTTCTGGCGCGTGACCTTGCGGATCATGACGCGCCTCCCGGCAGCGCGGCGCGCTGTTTATAGCGCAGCAGGTGCATGGCGGCGGCGGCGGCGATCAGGGCCGCGCCGCCCAGATCGGTCATCAGGCCCGGTTTGATCAGTAAAATCGCCGCCGCGGTAAACAGCACCCGCTCCAGCCAGTGGGTCTTCATCAGCCAGAAATTGGCGCTGGCGATCGACAGGGCGTAGATCCCCACCAGCGCGCTGATCACCATATGCAGCACCGACAGCGGGTTGAGATCGTCGCCCTGCATCAACAGCATCGGGTTGTAGACCAGAATGAACGGGATGATAAAGCCCGGCAGCGCCAGGCGCACCGCGTCCCACGAGGTTTGCATCGGATCGGCTCGGGCGATGCTGGCGGCGGTGTAGCTGGCCAGCGCCACCGGCGGCGTGATGTTGGACAACGCGCCGAACCAGAACACGAAGAAATGCGCCGCCAGCGGCAGCACGCCGGCTTTGATCAGGATCGGCGACACGGTCACAGCCACCACGATGTAGAGCGCGGTGGAGGGTAGCCCCATGCTGAGCACGATGCACACCAGCATCACCACCAGCAGGATCATCCACAGGGTGTTGTCGGTCATGGCGACGATGTTGAACGCCAGCGTGGAGCCGATGCCGGTCATGGTCACCACGCAGATGATCACGCCGATGGCGGCGCAGGCGATGGTGACCTGGATCGAGCCGCGCGCCGCGTCGTTCAAGGCCAGCGCGATTTTTTTCGGCGTCATGCGCACCGAACTGTCGGGGGTGAGCCAGCTGGCGACGATGATGGCAATGATGCCGAGGAAGCCGGCATAGATCGGCGTTTTACCCAGCAGCAGCGTGCCGATGACGATGACGAGCGGCAGCAGCAACAGCCCGCGCGCCTTCAGCACCGCGCGCACCTGAGGGATGTTCTCCTTGTTGATGCCCTTCAGGCCCTGTTTCTTGGCCTCCAGGTCGATAGCCATGATCAGCGCGGCGTAATAGAGCAGCGCCGGCACGATGGCGGCGATGACGATGGTGGTGTACGAGATGCCGAGGAAGCCGGCCATGATAAACGCCGCCGCGCCCATGATGGGGGGCATGATCATGCCGCCGGTGGAGGCGGTGGCTTCCACGGCGCCGGCGAAGCGGGACGACAGCCCGATGCTTTTCATCAGTGGAATGGTGAAGGTGCCGGTGGTGGCGACGTTGGCCACCGCGCTGCCGCTCAATGAGCCGGTCAGTGCCGACGAGATCACCGCCACCTGGGCCGGGCCGCCGCGGCGGCGTCCGGCGGCGGCCAGCGCCAGATCGTTGAACAGCGCGGTTGCGCCGCTGACGCTGAGAAAGGCGCCGAACAGAATAAACACCACGATGGCGGTGGAGGCGGTGGACAGGGTGATGCCGAAAATCCCCTCGCTGGTCATGAACAGCCGATACAGCAGGCGTTCCACCGAGAAGCCCCCGTGGCCGAAAATGCCCATGAAGTACTGCCCGAACAGCGCATAGAGGATGGCGAAAGTCGCCAGGCCGGGGATGAAATAGCCGGTGGTGCGCCGCGCGGCTTCGAACAGCACGCCGATACCGATCGCCGCCATCACATAATCGGTGGCGTTGGGGATGCTCTTGCGCACCACGTGCAGATCGACGTAGTTAACGTAGAAATAGCCGTAGCTGACCAGCGTCAGGATGATGAACAGATAGTCCCAGCGGTTGAAACTGCGGGTGGCGTGCCGGGCCGAGAAGGGGAACAGGATAAAGCCCAGGATCAGAATGCCGCTCAGGAACGTGGTGTTGCGGTAGAACTCCTGCGTGTTGGACAGCGCGTTGGCGTAGATGGCATAGGCGGAAATGGCGATCGCCAGGACGGTTGCCAGCTGCAAATAGATGCCGCTCAGCGGCCGGTTGCCGGCGCCGGCTTCCTTGTCCAGATCGACGGCGGGCTGCGGTGAAGAAGGGTGAGTGCTCATACGTCCTCCTGGGTTAGGGGTTGGCGGCCAGCGCGGCGGCTTCCGGCGGGATCAGATAATCGGGTATCTCGACGCCGGCTTCGCGGTAGTAGCGATAGGCGCCGAGGTGCAGCGGCACGGAAACGCCTTTCAGCGCATTCTCCAGCGAGATGTATTTGGCCGAGCTGTGCACCTGGTGCACTTCCGGCAGGTTCTCGAACATCGTTTTGGTCAGGTCGTACACCAGCTTTTCATCGAGCCGGCTGAGGGCCACCAGAATATTGGGCTGCGCGATGGTGGCGACCGCTTTGGGCTGGCGGGGGTAGGTCTCCGCCTTGATGTCGAAGCGGAACCAGGAGTTGGCGATGGCGTTGATGCTGGCCAGCTGTTCGTCGGTGACTTCCAGGATGCGTGCCGGCACGCCGCTGGCATACATGTCGGTGACGGCGGCGGCCGGCACCCCGGCGGGCAGGGCGCCGCCGTCCAGGCGCCCGTCGCGCATCGCGGAAACCGTGTCGCCGTAGCCGAGGTATTCCGCCGACAGCGACTTCTTGGTCAGGTTGACGCCCTGTAGGATGATCATCGTCGACTGTTCGGTGCCGCTGGCCTGCGGCCCGACGGAAAAGCGCGTGCCGGCGATATCGTTCAGCGTGCCGTCTTTGACCCGGCTTTCCAGCATTACGAAGTGTTCGACGTTGGGCCACAGCATGGAGATGGAGCGCAGATCGCCGTAGGCGCGGCCGTCGAAGTTGCGCACGCCCTGATAGGCTTCGACGGCGATCAGGCTCTGCAAAATCGCCAGCTGCGCCTCGTCTTTTTGCAGCAGGTCGATATTCTCGATCGAACCGGCGGAGGATTGGCCGGTGACTTGTATCCCCTGGCGTTTCAGCCGGTTGCTCCAGACGTTGGCCAACCCGACGCCCATCGGGTAGTAGGTGCCGCCGGTGGAGGCGGTGGCGACGGAGAGGAAGGTTTTATCGGCGTTCTCCGCTTTACCGGCGATGGCCAGCAACGCGGCGCCGACCACGGCGCAGGTAACAAGCAACGCTTTGATTTTTCTATTTTTCATTATTTTCCCCAGCGGTTTTTTGAAACAAATGGAAAACATTTACGCAAACTTGTATACAACATGGCAGCTTTATTCACCTAAAGCGCCGTGCTTGATTTGTGATCTGAGTGGGCGAAAATTGAACGGCGCGGCGGAGGGCGGAAATGAAAAACCCGTGGCGGGTGCCACGGGCATGCGGGGGAGGGTTACCAGCCTTTGACGGCGTCGCCCTTGTAGATATCGGCGGCGCTGGCTGCCACTTCGTCGGTCTGATAGGCCTTGACCAGATCCTTCACTTTCTCGCTGTCTTTGTTGTCGATGCGGCTGGCGAAAATGTTGACGTACGGCGAGTTTTTGTCTTCGACAAACAGCCCGTCCTTGGCCGGCGACAGGCCGATCTGGCTGGAATAGTTGGTGTTGATGATCGCCAGCGTCACTTTCTGATCGTCCAGCGCGCGCGGCAGCTGCGGCGCTTCAATCTCGACGATCTTCAGCTTTTTCGGGTTGCCGACGATGTCCAGCGCGGTCGGCAGCAGGCCGACGCCGTCTTTCAGAGTGATCAGCCCCTGTTTTTGCAACAGCAGCAGCGAGCGGCCCAGATTGGTCGGATCGTTCGGCACCGCCACCTGCGCGCCGTCCGGCAGCTGGCTGAGTGCGGTTATCTTCTTCGAATAGCCGGCGATCGGGTAGACGAAGGTGTTGCCCACCGCGGCCAGCTTGTAGCCGCGCTCCTGCATCTGCTTGTCGAGATACGGCTTGTGCTGGAAGGCGTTGACGTCCAGATCGCCGTTATTCAGCGCTTCGTTTGGCAGCACGTAGTCGTTGAAGGTCACCACCTCCACGTCCAGATCGTATTTCTGCTTGGCGACCTTTTGCACCACCGCCCACAGCGACTGATCGATGCCGGCGCTGATGCCGACCTTGATGTGGTGATCGTCCTGTGCGGTTGGGCCGCAGGCGGTCAGCAGCAGCGTGCCGGCGGCGGCCAGCGCCAGGGTGAGGTTTTTCAGCGTAAATGTCATTTTCCCAGGGTCCTTGTCAACATTGCCTGCTAATTTTGGCGGGCAGAATAGTGGCAGTGACTGTAGGTGAGCGTCGGGATAAAACAAAATACTGATTCACTATGACTCATAGCAATTAGCTATGAGCGGCCGCTGCCCGGCGCGGTGCGGATTGTTTTGACGGCGAATCGGCGGGCTTATTATGATAGCCGTTGGCCCGCGAGGGCAGACTGGGTACTGAAACGAAGGAAAAAACAATGCGATTGAACACTTGGAGCAAGGCGCTGCTGCCGCTGGTGGTGTTGGCCTGCGTCTCGGCGACTCAGGTTCGGGCGGCGGAGAGCGATACCGGGCCGATCCCCAAACAGCTGCTGGGCAACTGGCGCGTCAGTAAAATTGTGCCGACTCAGACCACCGGCTGCTGGGATCAACAGCAGGCGCAGAGTCTGATCGGCGGTAAAATCAGCTATAAGGCGGATGCGTTCAGCTGGAACGGCACGGCGCTGAAAAGCGAAGGCGCCACCGTCAGCACCGTAGAAGCGCAGGAGTTCGTCGAGGACAATTCCGGCAGCAGTTCCTACATTGATTTCCCGATGCTGGGCATCAGCACGCCGTCGGTCGAGCGCGTGGCCATTCAGCACGCGGATACCGTCATCAAAGGCATCACCGATCAGGGCACCGATGGGGTGCCCGGCGATAACGTGCTGGTGAAAGACGCCAACACGCTGATCCTGTCGCTGTGCAACGTCTGGTTTGAGGCGCAGCGCGAAAAGTAATCTCTCCCTTCCGCCCCGGCAACGGGGCTTCCCCGCCGTTATCTCTCCCGCCGCGCGCGCCGTTTCTGAACTAAAATTAACCATAACGATATGACTCTGACGTGATATCGGAGCCTCGGCTCTACCGAGTCCATGACAGGAGGCGCTATGTGTTACCACCATATTGTCATCGCCACCGATCTGAGCGATGACGGCAAACGATTGGTCGAAAAGGGGGCGCTGCTGGCGGAGGCGCTGAAGGCCAAACTCTCGCTGATCTATGTGGACGTTCACTACGACACCTACCACGCGGCAATCGGCTTTTCGGAGCACAGCTATGAGGGCGCGTCGTTCGAAGAGAAGATCCGCAAAGAGCTGGAGCCCACCACGCAAAACGTCAATTACCTGATCGCGGAAGTGATTATCGGGCGCGGCGGCTTTGTTGACGAACTGCGTACGGCAGTGGTGGATAAGAACATCGATCTGCTGGTGTTCGGCCATCACCACGATTTGTGGAGCAACCTGTTTTCTTCCACCCGCAACGCCATCAACCAGCTGAATATCGACGTGCTGGTGATCCCGATCCGCTCATAAACGCGGGCCACCGCCGGGCAACGATGGCGGTGGCCGCTGCGGCTTATTGCGTGAAGAAGTCGTTATACAGCATGTACAGGTGCGCCGCGCTCCAGGAGAAGTTCGGCGCGCCTTGTTGCTTGCCGGTGAGCGGGTTGTAGTTCTCGCGGATCGGCCCGTCGGCGACCAGGCCGTCGGCGTGGCGGAAGAAGGCCTGTGCCATCGCCACCGCATCGTCGCGATAGCCGTAGCGTTCCATGCCCTTGAGGCCGAAATACAACTGATCGACCCACACGCGGCCGCGCCAGTAGATGTCCGCGCCGAACGCCGGATTGGTCAGCGCCGCGGTGCCGAGCGGCACGTAGGTATTGAACTCGCGCGGATCCTTCATCACCCTGACCACCGCATCGGCGTGCGGCTGGCTGGCGGCGCCGTTGAACAGCGGCGACCAGCCTTCCGGCCCTTTGCCGCGTTCGACGATCGGTTTGCCGGCGCAGCCGTTGGCCAATGGCCGCTTTTCGATGCGGATGTCATAGAAGAAACCGCTGTGCTTGTCGAACATGCAGGTGTTGATGTAGGCCGCCAGCCGGTCGGCTTTGGCGCGGAAGGCGGCGGCCTCGGCGCCGTGGCCGAGAATATCGGCCATCTCCGCCAGATAGCGGTTGTCGCTGTACATGTAGCTGGCCTGATCCACCGACTCCTGCAGCAGCGAATAGCCGAGCAGCGTGCCGTCCGGCGCGCGGTTTTCGGCGAATTTCACCTGCCAGTCTTCGCGTTTGCCGCCCTGCGCCAGGTAGCGCGCCAATTGATCCGGATCGATAAAGCCGAATACCGCCGCATCGTCGCGGCCCGACTCCCAGGAGGCGGCGGTCTGCGCCGGGATCTCGATGCTGTCGTACTGCCCCTCGCGCACGATGCGATCGTAATTGTCGAGGCCGGCCAGCGTTTGCTCGCGCTGCCCGCGCTTGATGGTGAACAACATGCGTCCGTCGGGGGTATTGTGCGCTTTGTCGCGGGTTGCGCCGTACTCCGGCACGCCGTTGCCGTTGTGGTCACGGTTGCGCAGCCACCAGTCATGGTAGGCCACCAGCTTCGGGTACATCTCCGCCAGCCAGCCCTTATCGCCGGTGACGCGATACACCTCCATCACCGCCCAGGCCGCCAGGCTCGGCTTGGTGTTGCGCTCGTTCCAGTTGCCGCCGTCGCCGCCGCGCTCCGGGCTGAGGTTGTAGGCGATAAGGTCGGGCAGGAAACCGGCGTCCCACGGGCGCAGGGCATCGCCCGGCCGGATCTGGAAGGCGAACACCGCGCGGATGTTGTCCTTGGCCACGTCCGGGTTGAAGTGCGCCATGGCGTAGGCCTGTTTCCAGGTGTCCCACGGCCAGGTCTGGTTGCCGGAGAACCAGCGTCCGGTCACCGACGGGGTGACCGAGTCGAACTTCATCGCCCCGGCGGCGCCGCGCCAGTTGCCGTTCAGCGTTTCCATCGCTTTGACCGCCACGCGGGTTTGTTCCGCCGTGGCGTGCGGGTTGCTGAGCCCTGTGGCGAGATAGCGTTCCCAACGCTGGGCCGACGCGGCCATATAGCGCTGCGGGTGAGCGAGGATGTCGGCGATGGCGCGTTGTTCGCGCCGCGCTTCTTCGGCGGTAAGCAGGTGCGAGTAGGTGGTGTACAGGGTGGTGGAGCCGGCGATGCGCGCCGTGGCGCGGAAGCGGTGGCCGTCGACCGTGGTGCGCTGCGGCAGCGATTTGTGGATCTGATACTCGGACTGGCCGGAGGTCATCAGCTGCGACGGCGCACGCACCTTGCCGAAGGTGACGCGCAGGCCGTCAGCCGTTGGCACAATGCGGCGCGTGTAGTCAGGAAATGCCTGCGCGAGGGTCGCCGGCGGCTGTGGTTTTTGCTCTTTGGCCGCATAACGTTCCAGCAACTCACCGTCCCACACCAGCTCCAGCGGCGTGTCGGTCAGGATTTGGGTTTCCAGCAGCGAGGTGCGCGCACCGGCGAAGCGCAGCGTCAGGTTGACGGTCACGCCCGGCGCGCTGAGCCGCTGCACCAGGGCGCCGGGCAGGCTGTAGGCCGTCATGGTGAAATGCACCGGCTTACCGTCTCGATAGACGCTGAGCCGATCGAAATTGTTGGCCATAAAGTTGATGTACTCTTCGGTCAGCAGCGCTGGGCCGGGGAAACCGCCCATGCCTTCCGGCCCGCTCGGCAACAGGTGGCCGTGCCAGGCGCCGAGATCGAAGAACGGATTGAAGCGCTGGTGATCGTCGAAATCATAATCGAGCATAAAGTGCGGCGCGCCGCGGCGGTCGATGACGTTTTTATAGCGCTCGGCCAACGGAGCGTCGGCGTCGGGCGTTTTCGGCGCACAGCCCGTCAGCGCCAATGCGAGGATGAGGGTGGTGGCCAGCGGGGTCAGGGGAGTCATGTTCATCGTAGGAGCCTCAACGGTTACCAATAGAAATATTGCATCAGAAACACCGAGTTGCTGGCGCCGGTGCTGTCGTTGCGCATGAAGAATTTACTGTCCAGCGCGGTGGCCAGCTTGCCGCCGGCGTATTCATACCAGACGCCGAACTGGGCGTATGAGGTGGCGGTATCCGCCGCATTATCAAACCGGTGGCGGGCGTAGCTGTAGGCGGTGGAGAGATACAGCCCTTTGGCGGTTTCCGTCATCGCACTGAGCATCAGGCCCGACTCGCTGCCGGGATGGCCGCCGCTGTCGCCTTTGCCGGTGTGGTGCCAGACGCGGCCGGCCAGGTGTTGGCCGCGCAGCCCCAGCAAAAACAGCTGCCCCAGGCCGTCGGTCACTTCCAGGCCGTTCAGCAGCGTCAGATTGTCCTGCAGGTCGTACTGGGTGTAGCCGTTGACCATCGCCCGGTAGGTATATTTGTCGGAATAGCGATCGTATTTACCGAAGTGCAGCAGCGCCTTGCTCTCGTTGATGCGGCTTTCCGGCGCCGCCGTCACGCTGTAGCGAAAGCGCCCGGTCAGGTTTTGCAGCTTGGCGGCGTAGCTGAGATCGCGGGTGTTGGGGATCACGTAGCCGTACTCCGGCGTGAAGTCGCCCCACCATTGCAGGTCGTCGAGCGACGAATCGTTGCGCACGCTGAGCATCATCTCGGTGCCGTCGTCGGTGCGGTAACCGCCGTAAAAGCGGTTCAACCCACCCTCGAAGCCGCCCCAACCGTGGCCCGGCGTCCAGGCGTGGCCCTGGCTGTCCGCCTGCACGGTCCAGCCTTCGCCGTAAACCAGGCCGAACCAGTGGCCCCGTTTGATCTCCAGGCCGCCTTCGATATAGGTGCCGTCGCTGTATTGATGCTGATGTTCGCCGTTCAAATAGACGCTGCCGCCGATACCGAGCTCGCCGTAAAAACGCAGGGCGGTTGCGGCGCTATCGGGTAGCGGCGGCGGTGGGAGCTGATTGCGCTCCGCCGGAGTCACCGGTTCCTGCGCCGCCCAGGCGGGCGCGCTAACGAGCAGCAGCAAGGGCAACAGGGCGTGATGGCTTAGTGATTTCATGGGGCATAGGCCTGGTGTTGTGTGGATCGGAACGTCAGCCGAGCGGCGGCTCACGCGAGGTCGCTCCCGGCTCCCTGGGAGAAAAAACCGTCCCGGCGGGACGGTAAACGGCAGATATATTAGTAAAATGTTTAGTAAAAAATATGCTTTAATCAGTAAATCGTTAACTTGATCACAGTGGGTGAAATGGGTATCTTTCGCTGCAGGCGCCCGGCAACGGCTGGCATGAGCGTGCTCTGGCCCGGTCTGGGAAGGAGAGGTCGCGAGTGGCGCTGTACGCCGCATCGCTATCCGATTAAGCTACCGTTTTTCGTCTGTGCATTGGGACTCTATGGCCACACTGAAGGAAATTGCTGAAGCCGCTAATGTGTCCGTCGCCACCGTTTCGCGCGTGTTGAATGACGACCCCACCCTGAGCGTGAAGGCGCAAACCCGCCAGAAGATCCTGGAAGCGGCGGAACGACTCGAATACAAGATCGCGCCTTCCAAACGGCAAAGCGGGCAACGCCTGCATTTCGCCGCGCTGTTCACCTATACGCAGGGCGTGGAGATCAACGATCCCTATTACCTGGCGATGCGCTACGGCATCGAGACGCAGTGCGAAAAGCTGGGCGTGGCGCTGAGCGCCGGTTACGACTTCAACGGCGACAAGGCGCTGCCGGCGGCCGACGGCCTGCTGGTGATCGGCCGGCCACAGCCCGCGCTGTATGAGCAGCTCAGGCAGCAGGAAACGCCGGTGGTGTTCATCGACGGCGTGGTGGAGGATGAGCGGTTTGACTGCGTCAATGTCGACCTGTACAAGATCAGCCGCAAGGTGATCGACTACTTCATCGGCCGCGGCTATCAGCGCATCGGCTTTATCGGCGGGCGCGACCATCCGGCCGGCATCGACCAGCGCGAGCAGGCGTTCGTCGAGTATGGCCGGCAGCAAAACGTGGTGCGGGCGCAGGACATTTACCACGGCGATTTCAGCAGCCAGTCGGGCTACCAGTGCGCGAAAGCGATGTTGCAGAGCCAGAATGGCTATCCGCCGGCGCTGCTGGTGGCGACCGATTCGATCGCGATCGGCGTGCTGCGCGCGCTGCACGAACACGGCATTCAGGTGCCGGGGCAGATCGCGCTGATCAGCGTCAACGATATTCCCACCGCCCGCTTTATTTTCCCCGCCTTGTCCACGGTGCGCATCCCTTCGGAAACCATGGGCGCACAGGCCGTCAACCTGCTGGCGGAGCGGCTGCGCGATGAGCGCGCCGTCCCGCTGTCGATCTTCGTTCCCAGCTCGCTGCAGCTGCGCGACACCACCGTCGCCTGACCGGCCCCCGCCTCGGCGGGGGCGTTGGCGCTCAAAATTAACGTCATGATAAAAAAAGGCCTTTGAGATTTATTGTGATCCTGTCGTCATTTGGTAAATACCAACTGTAGTTTTTACTAAATATTTACTATCGTTTCCGCATTGCACAGGTGTCGGGAGACGTGACGTGAATAATTGGGAAAACATTGAAAAACAGTCGGAGCACCGGTTGGCGCCGCGCGCGAGCTTCTTCAGCTACGCGGACGCCGGGCAGGCGCTGAGCTTCGATCGCAACGCCAGCCGGCGTTTCCAACTGCTGAGCGGCCGCTGGCGCTTTCGCTTCTTCGAGCACCCGGCGCAGGTGCCGGCGGCATTTTACCGAGAGCCGATGAACGACTGGGGCGATATGGCGGTGCCGGGCATGTGGCAGTTGGAAGGGCACGGCCACCTGCAGTACACCGATGAGGGCTTCCCGTTCCCGATCGACGTGCCTTACGTGCCGACCAATAACCCCACCGGCGCCTATCAACGCCACTTTACGCTCGACGCCGGCTGGCAAGATAAGCAAGTGCTGATCAAATTCGACGGCGTGGAAACCTACTTCGAGGTGTACGTCAACGGCGACTATGTCGGCTTCAGCAAGGGCAGCCGGCTGTGCGCCGAGTTCGACATCAGCCCCTATGTGCGGCAGGGCGAGAATCTGCTGTCGGTGCGGGTGATGCAGTGGGCCGACTCCACCTACATCGAAGATCAGGATATGTGGTGGATGGCCGGCATTTTCCGCGACGTCTATCTGATCGGCCAGAGCGCTACCCACCTTCACGATCTGACGCTGGTCACCACCTTCGATGAGCGCTATTGCGACGCGCAGTTGGCGATCGATGCCGAGCTGCGCCATCTCGGTGTGCAGGCCGCCGAGGGCTGCCGCCTGCAGGCGCAGCTGTTCGACGGCGATCGCTGCGTGGCGGAGCAGTGGCGCGACGATCTGCGCATCGAGCGGGCGCTGAGCTGCCGTTTCGAACTGCCGGTCAGCCGCCCGCAGCAGTGGAATGCGGAAAATCCCTATCTGTATCAGCTGTTGCTCAGCCTGTATGACGGCGCCGGCAACCTGCTGGGCGTGGTGCCGCAGCGGGTGGGGTTCCGCGAGATTGCGGTGCGCGACGGGCTGATGTACGTCAACGGCCGCTATCTCAAGCTGCACGGCGTCAACCGGCACGATCACGATCACCGCAAAGGGCGCGCCGTCGATATGGCGCGGGTGGAGCGCGATATCGTGCTGATGAAGCAGCACAACATCAACTCGGTGCGCACCGCCCATTACCCCAACGATCCGCGCTTTTACGAGCTGTGCGATCTCTATGGTCTGTTCGTGATGGCGGAGACCGATTTGGAGAGCCACGGCTTCGCCAACGTCGGCGATCTGAGCCGCATCACCGACGATCCGCGCTGGGAGCAGGCCTACGTCGAGCGCATCGAGCGCCACGTGGCGGCGCAGAAAAACCACCCGTCGATCATCATCTGGTCGTTGGGCAACGAGTCCGGCTACGGCTGCAACATTCGCGCCATGGCCCGGCGCTGCAAGGCGCTCGATCCGACCCGTCTGATCCACTATGAAGAAGATCGCGACGCCGAGGTGACCGACGTGATCAGCACCATGTATTCCCGCGTGGCGATGATGAACGCCTTCGGCGACTACCCGCACCCCAAACCGCGCATCCTGTGCGAATACGCCCACGCGATGGGCAACGGCCCCGGCGGGCTGTTCGAATACCAGTCGGTGTTCAACCGCCACGCCAGTTTGCAGGGGCACTACATCTGGGAGTGGTGCGATCACGGCCTGCTGAGCCACGACGAACAGGGGCGCGAGCGCTACCAGTACGGCGGCGATTACGGCGACTACCCGAACAACTACAACTTCTGCATGGACGGCCTGATCTACCCGGACCAGCGCCCCGGCCCCGGCCTGCGTGAATACCAGCAGGTGCTGTGCCCGGTGGAGGTGACGGCGGAGGAAGGTGCAGGCGACGTGCTGCGGGTGAAAAACCGCTATTGGTTCAGCTCGCTGGCGGACATCACGCTGAAGGTCAGCGTCAAGACCGACGGCCGCCAGGTGGCGAGTTACGAATTCAAGCTGCCGCATCTGCAGCCGGGCGAGAGCGAAGACATGCATCTGCCGGTGTTGGCGCTGGGGCAGGGGGAAACGCTGATCGACGTGGCGGTGCATAAGGACAGCGCCACCCGCTACAGCGAGAGCGACCAGCGGCTGGGGCATTATCAGCATCTGCGCCAGGCGGCGACGCGGCGACCGGCTCCACCGCTGGCCGATGCGCCGGCGCTGCAATGCCGCGAGGAAAATCATCGGCTGATCGTCAGCGGCGGCCGGTTCCAGCTGGCGTTCTCGCTGCTGAGCGGCGAACTGCTGTCGTGGCGGGTAGACGGTGAAGACGTGGTGGGGCGCGCGCCGCGCATCACCTTCTTCAAACCGGTGATCGATAACCATAAACAGGAATATGAGGGGATTTGGCTGCCGCATCACTTCCCCATCATGCAGCAGCACTTCCGCCGCCTCAATCGGCAATGGCAGGGCGAGGATCTGCTGATCGAGGTACACAGCCTGATCGCGCCGCCGGTGTTCGACTTCGGCATGCGCTGCACCTACCGCTGGCGCATCTCCCCGCAGGGCTACGTCAGCCTGGATCTGGCCGGTGAGCCTTACGGCGATTTCCGCCAGATTATCCCGAAAATCGGCCTCGATTTCGGCATCAGCCGCCGCTTCGAGCAGGTGGAATACTACGGCCGCGGGCCGGGCGAGAACTACCGTGACAGCTGCCGGGCCAACCTGATCGGCCACTACCGGCAGCGCGCCGACGCGCTGTTCGAACACTATCCGTTCCCGCAGGACAACGGCAATCGGCAGGACGTGCGCTGGCTGAGCCTGCAGGACGCGGCGGGCAAGGGGATCTTCATCCAGCCGCGGCGGCCGATCAATTTCAGCCTGTGGCCCTACAGCGCCGAGATGCTGCACCAGGCCCAGCACATCAACGAGCTGGAACCGAGCGACTGCCTGACGCTGAACCTGGACGACCAGATCCTCGGCCTCGGCTCCAACTCCTGGGGCTCCGAAGTGCTGGATACCCACCGGGTCTATCTGGCGCCGTTCAGCTACGGTTTCACGCTGGTGCCGTTCGACGGGCGGCAAACGCAGGGCGCCGCGCTCGCCGGTTATGACTTCGCGCCCGCTCACCATCACCCGCAGTCTGCGGAGGAAAACGCATGATCATTCTCGAATCCCTGGCGGAGTTCCAGCGCATCTATCACAGCGGCAAGAAGTGGCTGCGCTGCATGGAGGCGATCGCCAATGTCGATCGCATCAGCCCGAACGTGTGCCATTCGATCGGCGACTCGCTGACGTATCGGCTGAGCGTCGGCGCCGGCCGCCAGCACGGTTGGCTGGAGGGCAATCGCCGTTACTTCGATGTGCACTATTACCTTGAGGGGGAAGAGACCGTCGAGGTCGCCGACAAACGGTCGCTGACGACGGTGGCGCCCTATCAGGACGAAACCGACCGTGAGTTTTTCAGCGGCGAAGGCGAGAGGCGCCGGGTCGGCAAAGGCAACGTGGCGATCTTCGAAAATCACCAGGCTCACCGCTTCACAGAAAGCGGCAAGGTAAAAAAAGTCATTTTAAAAGTGACGGTGGAAGACAGCTATTTTGTTAACAAATAGCGCGCCCGCCGATCGATAACAACAAACCGAAGTTCCCTACACCATTCGGAGAATCTCTATGGCTGCGTCGAACAGAAACACCATCGGCAAGTTTGGCCTGCTGTCGATGACGTTTGCGGCAGTGTTCAGTTTCAACAACGTGATTAACAATAATATTCAGCTCGGGGTCGCCTCGTCGCCGGTGTTCCTGGTGGCGACGATCATTTACTTCATTCCCTTTTGCCTGATCATCGCCGAGTTCGTCTCGCTCAACCGCAACTCCGAGGCCGGCGTTTATGCCTGGGTGAAAAGCGCGCTCGGCGGGCGCTGGGCGTTTATCACCGCCTACACCTATTGGTTCGTGAACCTGTTCTTCTTCACCGCGCTGCTGCCGCGCGTCATCGCCTACGCTTCTTACGCGTTCCTGGGCTATGACTACGTGTTTACCCCGCTGACCACGGCGATCATCAGCATCTTCCTGTTCGCCTTCTCGACCTACATCTCCAACAGCGGCGCAAAACTGCTGGGGCCGATGACCTCGGTGACCTCGTCGCTGATGCTGCTGCTGACGTTTTCCTACATCGTTCTGGCGGGCGCGGCGGTGCTGGGCGGCATTGAGCCGGCCGACCCGATCAACGTGCAGGCGATGACGCCGAACTTCAACTGGGCGTTCCTCGGCATTACCGCCTGGATCTTCCAGGCGGCGGGCGGGGCGGAGTCCGTGGCGGTGTACGTGAACGATGTGAAAGGCGGCAGCCGCGCCTTCGTGAAGGTGATCATCGTTTCCGGGCTGTTCATCGGCGTGCTGTATTCGGTGTCTTCGCTGCTGATCAACGTGTTCGTGCACCGCGCTGACCTGCATTTCACCGGCGGCACGGTGCAGGTGTTCGAAGGCCTGTCGGCGCACTTCGGCCTGCCGACGGTGCTGATGAACCGCTTTGTCGGCATTGTTTCCTTCACCGCCATGTTCGGCTCGCTGCTGATGTGGACGGCGGCGCCGGTGAAGATTTTCTTCACCGAGATCCCGAAGGGCATTTTCGGCGAGAAAACCATTCGTCTGAATCGGCACGGCGTGCCGACGCGCGCCGCCTGGATCCAGTTCTTCATCGTCATCCCGCTGATGCTGATCCCGACGTTGGGTTCCAGCAGCGTGCAGGATTTGATGAACACGCTGATCAATATGACCGCCGCCGCCTCGATGCTGCCGCCGCTGTTCATCATGCTGGCCTATCTGAATCTGCGCCTGAAGTACGACCGGGTGGCGCGCGATTTCAAAATGGGCTCGCGCCTGCAGGGCATCGCCATCGTCAGCGTGCTGATCGCCATCTTCACCGTCGGCTTCTTCGCCTCGACGTTCCCGACCGGCGCCAGCATCATGACCATCGTGTTCTATAACGTCGGCGGGCTGGTGGTGTTCCTCGGCTACGCCTGGTGGAAGTACAACCGCTACGCGAAAAGCCTGAGCGCCGAGGCGCGCTACCACGAAGACATGCCGTTGGCGCGCCTCGCGCTCGAAGCGCAGGAAGGGGCGCAGGCCGGGCAATCCGCGCTGACCACGCCCGTTTGCAATAAACCGCTGTAATTTCTCCTCTATCGGCTCCGTGCCCCGGCGCGGAGTCTCGCTTTGCGCAAAAATCCTGCCCTGGCGCTTGCATAATACATAAGTGAATACTAATGTATTTGTATGAACGAAAATGACATCTTCAAGGCGCTGGCCGATCCGACTCGCCGCACCATCTTCGACAAGCTCGCCCTCGGCAGCATGAACGCCAGCGCGCTGCGCGAAGGGCTGCCCATCAGCCAGTCCGCGATGTCGCAACACCTGGCGGTGCTGCGCAATGCCGGGCTGGTGCGCGAGACGAAGCAGGGGCGCTTCGTCAATTACCAGGTCGACCCGGAAGGGCTGGCGCAGATCGCCGATTGGCTGGCGAAGTATCGCGCCTGGTGGCCGGCGCGCATCGACGCGTTGCAAACCTTGCTGAAGGACATGGATCAATGAACAAACGGGCTGAGCAGCCGCCGCGCGATCGGCTGATATTGGAGTATTCGCTCGATGCGCCGCCGGAAAAAGTGTGGCGAGCGCTCAGCATTCCCGAGCTGCGCGAGCAGTGGCTGCCTCCGGGGGATTTGGCGCAGGCCGAACCGCTGGCCGCCACGCCGGGCGAAGCGGTGAGCTACCGTCTGCGTGACGACCGGCCGCCGTTCCTTGAAAGCGTGGTGACGCTGCAGATAGTGCCGGACGCCGCTGGCGGCAGCCTGCTGCGGATTATCCACCAGCTCGACGCCGCCAATGACGGTTCGGTGACGATGATGCTCGCCGCCTGACGCGTTAAATTCATTTCCCTTTTGCCAACCCAGGAGTTCACCGATGCGTGAGAAGATGATGCTCGTCCCGATGGTGGTGGAACAGACCAGCCGGGGAGAACGTTCCTTTGATATTTATTCGCGCCTGCTGCGCGACCGGATCGTTTTCCTCAATGGCGAAGTCAACGACGACGTAGCCGAAATGCTGTGCGCCCAACTGCTGTTTCTGGAAGCGGAAAACCCGGAGAAACCGATCCACCTGTACATCAACTCGCCGGGCGGGGTGATCACCAGCGGGCTGGCGATTTACGACACCATGCAGTATATCCGCGCGCCGGTGCATACGCTGTGCATGGGCACCGCGCGCTCGATGGGCTCGTTCCTGCTGATGGCCGGCGAGCCGGGCCACCGCATGGCGCTGCCCAACGCCAGCCTGCACGTGCACCAGCCGCTGGGCGGCTTTCAGGGGCAGGCCTCCGACATCTTGATTCATGCCGAAGAGATGAAACGCACCAAAGACACGGTGATCCGGCTGTACGCCAAACATTGCGGCCTCAGCTACGAAGAGGTGGAGCGGGTGTTGGATCGCGATCGCTTTATGACCGCCGACGAAGCGGCGGCCTGGGGGTTGATCGATCGGGTGCTGCGGGAGCGGTAAAACGTGCGCTCGGCAAGCGTTTCAGCGAATGGCTGATTGAGGATAACGGCCTGCTGCTCCATCTGCCTTGGGCTCAGGCCCAGGAAAAATAGCCTGCGAACTCTTGGTGTTCGTCAGTGTCGCTTTGCATCGTATACGCTTTACGCCAGTCATGTTCTCCGCGCTTACCGACCTCATAATGTGTATTAAGCCAGCTGGGAGAAAAGGCACCGAGCATGAGGCGGCGTTTTTTTCCGCCGCGCTGAGATTTAACCGCGCGGTGCCATAAATTGGCATGCATGAGCACGACATCTCCTCGTTCAGGGTAGAGGATGCGCTCGCCGTCAATACTGTGGTGGCTATTCGCCTCAATCTTAATCGAGTTGTCTTTGTGCGAGCCGGGCAAAACGCACAGTCCGCCTTCCCGCTCTGTGATGTTATCGAGGTATAATAGGTGGTGCAGGGCGTGCGGGTAACAGAAAAATGGCGGCAAGGGATCCGGTACCGTGCGCAAATGAATATGCCAACCGGTCCCATCGATGACATCGGCGAAAGTGATGCGCGCATCGGCGTCATCTAATTGGATCTGCGGCCCCAATGCCATGCGTGCGAGAGCGATAAGCTCGGGATGGGAATTAAAAGGCCAGAAACGCCGATCTTTCGTTAGAAGCCAGCGAAGGTAAATCGAATCTGTATTGTTTTTGTACATCGGATCGTAGAGATGGCGCTCGTTTTCTTCGAGTACGCCAAGAGCAGACGAAAAATCGGTTAACTGTTGCTCGGTAAATAAATTGTGGATGATGGTGTATCCATCTTCAACCAGGCTTTTTTGATGGCATTGCGCAAGTTTGGATACCACTTTACGTGTCGGGTAGCCGGCCTGCGCATTATTGATGATATAGTTTGTTTCCATTTCTTGATCCTTAAACTGCAAACAGCACATGGGTGGGGTCTGGATTCTGCGGCTCCAGTTTAAAGTCTTAAATCGCTGAGAGTAGGATCCAAAACTCCCTTGACGTCGAACAGTACGGAGTTTTCATTGCGAAGATAACGTCTAATTCCCTCAACTCCCATTGACATGAGATTGTTGTGAGGGACCGCTAATATCACTGCATCGTAGCCGTTCCCGGGTTCAATCTGGTTATGAACCTTGACGCCATATTCAGCCCATGCGCTATCGCTGCTGACTTCGGGGTCCAGAATGTCTGCGTCAATACTGTATTTTTTTAATTCTCTATAGATATTGATCACTTTCGTATTTCTAATATCAGAGCAGTTTTCCTTAAAGGTGAAGCCAATAATAAGCATTCTGGCTGTCGAGATAGAAATGTCTCGATTGACCATTTTTTTTATCAGCTCGCTCACAAGGTAAACGGCCATCGTATCATTGATACGTCGGCCGGACAGAATAACTTCAGGATAATAACCGACTTGTTCCGCTTTGAAGGTTAAATAGTAAGGATCTACTCCAATGCAGTGACCGCCGACCAGTCCAGGCTTGAACGGAATGAAGTTCCACTTGGTCGCCGCCGCATTCAAGACTTCATGCGTGTCGATCTCAAGCCTTGAGAAAATCATGGATAATTCGTTGATCAGGGCAATATTCAAATCTCGCTGCGTATTTTCAATGACTTTTGCCGCCTCCGCGACTTTTATCGATGAGGTCATATGGGTGCCTGCCTCAACAATGGAGGCGTATAGCGCATCCACTTTTATCGCGATCTCCGGAGTTGAACCTGAGGTGATCTTAACGATATCTTTGAGTTGACGCGTCTTATCTCCAGGATTGATGCGTTCCGGGCTATAGCCGACAAAAAAGTCTTGATTGAGTCTGCCGTTGGAGTATTTTTCCAGTTCGGGAACACAAATTTCTTCTGTTAATCCAGGATACACTGTACTTTCATATATGACCAGGCACTGATGTTTCATTATGCCGCCAATCATTTGCGAAGCGCTAATTAACGGTTTGAGATCTGGACGGTTTGCTTTATCAATAGGTGTGGGAACGGTAACGATGATAATATCCGCTTCGCCAAGTGAAGATGCTTCGTTGGTAAAACTGAGCCCTTTTGCGGCGAACAGATCCTCTTTCGGTATTTCACGGGTATAATCAATCCCGTCACGCAGTGAAGAGATCCTTTGTTTGCATATATCGTAACCCAAAGTCTTATATTTTTTTCCGAACTCAACGGCAAGTGGCAGTCCAACATATCCAAGTCCAACTACGGCGATAGAACCGAACTGTTCAGGATTCATTTTTCGTCACTCTGAAAGAGGCCTCGTTGCAGCGAGGCGCCGAATGATTTAGCTTTACTCCGGAATTTCATCAATTCCAGATCCAATACGAAGATTCACATCAGCCAGGGTAGCTGAAAATAAACGTTAACCGTTTACGCGGGTTACCCCCGTGAGGCGTGGTTATCGAATGCATGCCATGGGAACAGTTTGGTCAGGTCCGCATCATGATTAATGCCAATCCACCACTCATCACCTATCCGGCGGCTATATTTAAAGGCTGGCCAAGCGCTTTGGTAATGTTCACGCCAAGCGTCATGTAGGAAAACAATGCCGGTATCGCCGATCAATTTTTGGGCTTCAAGGGTGCATCTGCGGCGTTTACGTCCGTCAATGATGGCGAGATCGCAGTGAAAGTTCCATTTTGCGGGCAGGGATACATAAGCGTCCATGTTGACCTCCCGATCGGAAATTAGCTGGCTTTCAAACGGGGCTACCGCACCGTGATCGAATAACGCCACCACCCGTTCTGTTCCCCCGTTCCATGGGTGTGCAGGCGCGCCGGTCAGGTTATTGCAATGGATGATACGCGTGCCGGGATCTGAGATAAATTCTTCAGCAATGGCGGACTCGAAATAGGATTGATTGTGTTCAAGCCCCAGCCACTGATGGGGAATACCGCTGTGCTCAAGAAATCTGCCATACCAAAGCGTGGAACGCCCGCATCCCCATTCGATAACTCGCAATGGCGCATTCTTTTTTTGTTTGCTGAGGCCGATAAGAAGCGACTCAAGTAAATCGGCGTCTCGTATGCTCATCCAGGCTTTAGAACTGACCTCATGCGAGGTCCAGTCTGTCGTTTTTTCCGGTACTGAATGGGAATAATCCATGGGGATTGGCTCCTGTTATTTGATCGCTAAGGCTCTGGGGTATATCCGCTAATACGCGTTTCAGCATTTCACAGTGATGATTCCTGACTGGTTGTGAAAATATTAAATGATTTCACCACCTTCTTTCTGTTTCAAAAGACAATGTCCTACGGAAAAATCCATTTTTAACCTATAGCAGCAATTGTTAATCGATATTATCGAGATTCTACAGTTTGGTAACATTTACATAAAAAATCATGATAAGTCAAACATAGCTTATAAGTAAATTTAACTCCTTCCGTGATTCAGCACAGGTGTTTCTGTATTTATTTTTTAATTTTTTGATTTTTATTGTTTTTTTTAAACTTCTTCTGCTTGGGTTTGGTGTTGGGTTGGTTGTTAATCATAACTATGGATTATTAATTGGTGGGTGAACTATAGAGCTCTGAGCCCTGGTGTTTTTTATATGATATTGATATATAAATATTAATTTCATCTCCGTGTCGGCGATGAGCTGGGAGGGCATGATTGTGAAGGTTTGATGAAGGTTTTCTGTTATATTTTCTTTGCGTAACTGTTCGATTTTAGTTTATGTAAAAACTAATAATATTTTTTTAAAATTGGACGTTTCGCCCGATTTCTTGATTTGTAGTAGAGTGTTGCCCCTTTAAATGGCTGTGTTTTGAGATTAAAATTCATAATAAAATCAATCTAATCAATGGTTTTTAGGTAAGAGTGGCTGTATGCTGATGGTTATGGGGCGATGTTTTGATGTTATTTTTTATCATATTGATTTTAAAATTATTTTTTAAATTACCGAAGTTGGCAGTGTTTCGAAAAGTGCATTACTTTTGTTTAAAAATTGTTGACTATCCATTTTTACTTATGCAATGGTACACGCATTTCCGACCTGGGATAGATTTTACAACGCTGTGGCGAGCATGAGAGAAATAAAAGCCGGTGGGGCGCCATACGCCTAGGTTAATAAAAATCATAACGTTACAAAGTACTTCTTACTGCCTGACACTGATAAAGCTATACCGAACTATCGATCCAACTTACTACGTGTTTTTCATGTGAATGAGGATGAGTATGTACGTTATATCTGAAAGTGAAGTTGCTCGTACTATTAATGCAATTACCGCCGATAAATTCATGGATGCGCTGATCGATAATATCGAGGAGGGATTCCGGATGTTTGACGCGGTGGGAGCGCAACTCAGTGCGCGCGCAGGTTTTACCTCTGGCAGAAATCTTATCGAATGGATGCCCGTTCATGATGGGGAGAGTAATGTTACGCTCAAACTGGTGAGTTATTTCCCTGATAATCCCGTTAATCATCAGACGCCGACCATCGATGCCGTGATTGTCACCTGTGATTTTCAAACCGGTAAGCCTAAAGCGGTTGCCGGCGGCGCGCTTTTGACGGCAATGCGCACTGGCGCGGCCAGCGCCGTCGCGAGTCGTATTTTAGCAAAGCCGGATTCCAGGGTGCTTGGCCTCATCGGTTGCGGAGCGCAGGCGGTGACTCAGGCGCATGCGCTGTCGCGAATTTTCAAGTTTGAAGAAATTCTTATTCATGATACTGACCCTTATGCCGAAGAAACTATCAATGAAAGGCTGGCGTTCCTTGGCATAAAAATTTCTCCGGCCAATGTTCAGGAGATTGAAAAGCGCAGCGATATCATCTGTACCGCAACCACCAATCCCGTCGGGTCCGCCCCGGTGCTCTCAGGGGAAAATTTAAAACGGGATGTGCATATTAACGCTATCGGTGCTGATTTTCCTGGGAAAACGGAGCTTCCCGGTACACTGGTGAAAACTGCCTTTGTCGTCACTGACTTTTATGAGCAGGCGAAAGTGGAAGGGGAGTGTCAGGTCTTTGCTGGTGAAACGCCTGGCGCGGATGTTTGTATTGAACTTAAGGATCTCACGGTAGCTAGGGAGAATTATTACGGCCATCAGAACCGTCAAACGATTTTTGATTCGACCGGCGTGGCGCTGGAAGATGCGATCGCCGTTGATCTGCTTTGTGACATAGCGAAGAAATATGCGATAGGCAAAGTGTTAGATGATGAGACGACAACATGTGCGCTTGATCCCTACTCGGAACTCCTGATTACGTCTGACTGCATGATGCGTTCTGCAACCAGGCAAAGAATGGAAACGCTGTCTTAACTTGAGAAGGGTTCTGAATATGTCTCATATATCCGAAAATATCTTTTCGGCGCTTTCTTTGCATGCCAACCAGACGTTTATGGATTATAACGGAGCGCATTACAGTTATCGCATGCTTGCTGTTAAAATGGCGGGTATCGCAGCGGCTGTCAATGCACTGCCATATCGACCTGAAGCACTGGTAATCTGTGTTCAGAACCCTTTTTTTCATTGTGCCGTGATGTTTTACAGTGCGGTTTCCGGTATACCCTATGTTCCTGTCGACAAGGGATTACCTGAGCAGCGGATTTCATTGATGCTGAATACGCTCAGCGGGAAGAAAGTCATCTGCGTTGATGGGAAAACAAAAAGTATAATTCAGGATTCTATCGGGGATATTTTGGATATTGCTGGTTTAGACAGTGCGAACCCGATATCGAATATTCATTCTCCCGCCCCTGATTCCTTACAATATATCATCTTTACTTCGGGATCTACCGGTGTGCCAAAAGGCGCGGCTGTCTATAATGAAAGTTTTGACAATACGTTGAAATGGTATCGCCGGCTCATTGACCCACAGCCGGGTGAGCGTTGCTTAATTGTCAGCTCATTGTCGTTCGATTTGACGCAGAAAAATATTTTTATCGGCATGATGAGTGGCAGTGTGCTGCATTTTATTGATGGTTTGGTTTTTGAGCCGCAGAATATTCGTGAGCAAGTCAATCGCCATTCATTTAAGTGGATAAATTGTGCGCCCAGTGCTTTCTCCTTGATTGTGGAGAATTTATCAAAAAATAGCCTTGCTTCAATACAGACAGTTGTTCTGGGGGGCGAAGTGATTAACTCGCAGACGCTGCTTCAGTTGCGCCGTGATGGCGTTAACACGCGTTTCATTAACTCTTACGGCCCGACAGAGTGCGCGGATGTTGCATTTTGGCATGAAATAAGCGACGAGGATCTTACAAAGGGGCGAATACCGATCGGAAAACCGATCCCGGGGGTTTACTTCGAAGTTTCTTATGAGGATGCTCAACGCAGAGTTGGGGAACTGATTCTTAAAGGTATCTGTGTAGGGGCGGGGTATATCAATAATGAAGGGGCCACGAAGAATTCCTTTCTTCGTTTAACTGCAGATGCCGGGTGTCAACGCGCTTATCGCACAGGAGACATTGTGACGGAAGAGGCCGATGGGACGTTGGCGTTTGTTTCCAGAACAGATGATCAGATCAAGTATCGCGGCAACCGTATCGAGCTCGGAGAGATAGAGCGCACGTTTCGAGATATGTCGGAAATAAAAGAGGTTGTGGCAAAGTTAGTTAACCAAGATCTCGTTGTTTTTGTCGTTCTCAGCGATCATCGGCGCCAAGCCGATCCTCACTTCACCGCCTTTTTGAGGAAACAGGCCGGTTATACGCTCCCTGCTTATTCGATACCAACCCGGTTCGTTTTTTTATCGGCATTTCCATTGAATAATAGCGGCAAGATTGATCGCACTTCATTAACGACGCTGTTTCCCGCAGTTAGCCATACCGTGCAGGCGAAAACATTTTTCGACATGACCGTCGATGCGCTTAGAGGGATTGCAGGCGTCATCAGCGCAGGCTTGATGACTGCGGACGAGGGCGAAACCGTGCCTTCCCTGGACTCGCTTGAGATCGTCGCTTTCTCGGGCGTGCTCAGACAGGTGGCGGAGCCGCCGATAAAAGTTCGCGATATCATGACAACGCCATCGCTGGAGGCACTGGCCAGAACGTTAACATTTAAGCGTGGCGTTCATTCAATACGCTGCTATCCCATCGGAATGGATGTCAACAAGAGCGAGAATGGCAGCCGTGTACTCAGCGGTAAAAATGGAAAGATTGAAATTATCGCCGAGTATGAAATATCTAAAGAAGTTATCGAGAACGGCAGGGAGACATCGGCGTGTATAGAATTGCCAAGTGGAAGAGTACGTAAACGTATTGAGGTCGTTAACCCTACTTGCAAAGGAATTTATTTCGAATCTGTTTCCGAGGCGCGATCTGGCGCATATAACATTCCGCTGATTATACAATGTGAGACTTCGTTAGCCATCAATGAGACGCTTGAAAAATTTGTCGGTTTGCTGGATGAACACGAAATTCTCAGATCAAACCTGTATTTTAACAATGGCCTATTGTCCTATAGCTTATGTCCGACGTTAACGGCAGAGAGGATAATGAAAACGCCGGCCCTTTTCCAGACGGTAACCGAGAAACAGGCAATTAAGGCGATCGATAAGCCATTTGATCTTGAAGATGGGTATCTTTTTCGCGTGTTGTTTATAAAGCGGAAGAGAGGAGGGAGTCTGCTATTTATTTTTCATCACATAATAATAGATGGCTTATCCTTAGGGCTTATACGGGAGCAGTTGCTTTCCTGTGACGACAAACCCGTTATTTTTCCGCCTTGTACGTTAGAAGAATATTACCAATACACGAAGCTCGCGTTCGAATATGACCAAAACGTGCTGGAAGAAAAGGCAAGTCAGTTGGCGTTGACCTTTACGGATACGGAGGAAACGCCATTGTCTGCTTCTTATCCAGAGTTTCAGCGTATTTTACGCGTTAAAGAAGAAAATGTTCTTCGGCTCAGAAAATGGTGCCGCCGGCATAACCTGTCCGTTACATCGTGGTTTTTCTCAATGGCGATTTTGCACTATCAGAGCGAAGCCGGACGTGCTGAGTTCAATGTGCTTTTCCCAAATGCGAACCGTAATGTCCAGCAGGTCAGTCAAGTGATCGGTTGTCTGGTTAATAGCTCGCTGATTACTGTCAGGCTGAACGGTATCTCTGCGTTTTCCGCGCTTTGCCGTTACGTGAGCGAAGAGCTTATTGCCGACATCCTCGATCACCCGAATATGCCGCTTTCCGCTTTTCTGGCCAGAGAAAACGTCAATATTGCGTTCCTTTTCACGGCGGTAAATTATCAACGCCCCTCGCTAACGCGTTCTCCCGGTGAGGTTTACAACCCCCGGTCGCGCGCGGAGTGTGGCATTGAAGTACAAGAGTACGATGATTGTATCGAGGTTATTTTTAATGGCTATGGCCATCCGCGAACGCTGAGTTTCATCGACTCATTGATGAATGCGTTAAGTGATATTAAACCTTCGGATTTCCCTGTTTCGTTTGTTTGTCAGCCACCGGAAAATGCCGACGACCTGATGCCGGAAAGTTCACCGAAAGCACTGTCCGGCACGGTTTGTCCGCCTGACAATAAAAAGGATGACGCATTTAACCGGCGTTTTGACTCCTTGTGCAAAAGCATTCTCGGCGTGGGCCAAGACTGGGCTATGCCGGATAGGGATACGCCTCTGTTCGAGTGCGGTTTGGATTCTCTCACAGCTATTAACCTTGTAAGGCGAATTAACAGTGAATTTGATGTGCGTTACTCTTTAAGACAATTGTTTAAAGACAGAACCTTTGCCGATGTCGCAAGCAGTCTGGCGACCATGAAATATACCCATAAGCACAACAATCGCATAGCACCGTCGGTTTACCGCATTTATCCTTCGCAGTCGGCGCTGTTGAAAAGGGATAATGTTATTCCTGGGGATAGGGAAAATATCATCTCGGTTGCGTTGATCTTTAATGAGAATGTTGATGTATCAGGTTTTACCTCGCATTTTAAAAATTTCTTGAATATCCATCCGGAACTGTTTATCGGCGAAGAAAATGCGCGCACGCAGGTTTGCGAAAATTTCACCGTTCAGCATCATGGCAAAGTTTATGTTGATGAAGACGATGCGGCCCTTATCCATGTGATTGACGCCTTAACGTGGGATGTCTTCGAACCTCATAAAGAGGTGCTTTTGCGGGCGCATACTTTCCGGCTGCCGGGAGGAGAACATCTTCTTTATTGTCTGTTCCATCACGCGGTCTGGGATGGCGGTTCGGCAAAATTGTTTTTCTCCTTCATCGAACGCTCCTTGAACGAAGGTAATGCGTATTCATCTGTTTGTCGAAGTGAATCGCTGGGCCGGGATGGCATGTCGGCTCAGGAATCCGTTGCCTATTACAGGCACTACTTTACAACCGTAGCAAAGAACGGGATTCATATCAGCAATTCATCGTTTGCGCGTCGTCATGGGAAATCCGTCTCTAAAGTGATCTCAGACACTTTCGATTTCACGCAAATCGATACGGCATGTCGTAAGCGTGGGTATGCATTCTCACTGCGTTGTGCCTGGGAGATGTGGCGTCTGACGCGTGGACTTGGTTTTTGCGGTTTCAGCAATATGGTCGATAAACGACATGATTACGGTGCTGAGGGAAAAATGGCATACCTTGTTGAACCGCTGCCTTTTTTCGTGCAAGACAATGTTTCATTTGATGAGTTCGTAATGCTGCATTATTCGCACCTTAGTCATCTTTCTTGCTCATCTGACGACCTGATGTCAATCGCGGAGGAATGTGACATACAGGCTGAACTCAAAGAGCTGATTGAAGTGCGGTTTTATTTCCAAACTCATTGGAAAGATATTTGTCAGTCAGGAGATAAATGGAAAGAAAGTCGGATTGACAATCATATCCCGTGGGATGTCGTAAATAGCGGCCTTTCGGTGTATTTTAATATAAATAATGGGCGGTTGAGCTTGGAATGCCGTTTTAGTGATGATTTTGTCAATGAGATAATACTTGTTAAAGAAATTGACGCTTTAACGAGGCGTCTCTGTAATTTTCTTGGCGAGTCATTGGACGAGAATGTTATCTGCTGAATAGCGGCAAGGGATGTTTATGACTGGAGTCAAGAATCAAGCATCGTCGCTTGTCATCAAAGAAGGACGGGTGCTATCGCGTAATTGCTGTGCGTTGTATATGGTTAACAGCTTTGCCTATTTTATGGCGTGGCCGCTCTTGACCATTTTGATGGTGAAGCAATACGGCATGACTCATCTTGCTGTAGGGACAATATTCACGGCAGCCTTATTGCTTAATGCTACCGTGGCGCTTTTCAGCAGCGTCATTATCCGGAGAATAGGCGCCAGAAATAGTATTTTTAGCGGGCTTTTTCTGCAATGCATCGGCTTCATCATCATCGGACTCGCCAACGTTCCGATGTGGGCGGTTATCGGATTGCTGGTTATTTCCACAGGTCGAGGCGCATTTGAAAGCCCAATGAAAACGTATCTTTCCGATAATATTTTAGACAAAGGGATGCTGTTCAAGACCTTTCAGTTGACCTATCTTTTTGTTAATGCAGGGGCAGCATGCGGTCCGCTTTTTTCAATGACGATAGGCCTTAAAAATATCAATGCAAACTTTTGGGTAGCTGGTGTGGTTTTTCTGGCTATGGCCATTTTTGTTATCCTTTTTTTTAACAATAACAAAGTCATTCACCCTGAGGATAAGGTTGTCAGAGAGTATAAGCAGGCGATTAAGAATAAAATCTTCCTCTGCTTACTGGCGTCTGAAATTGTTCTGGCGTATGTCTTTATTCATTACGACACAACGTTCTATCAATATATCACTACGTTGAGTTTGAAAAAACCGGCCGAAATAATTTCATTCGCCGTCATGATAAATAGCGTCGTGGTAATTGTCACTCAGGCCATTTTTGTTTCTCTATTGTCTTCTATATCGAAAACCAAGCGTGTTTATATCGGCAGCGCCTGCTTTGTCATTTCCGGTTCGCTGATCGGTTTTGCTGCGCCGCTTGCGGGTGAACACTTTGAGCTTCTGTTTTATTGCGCAGTGGTCTTTGTCGGTATCGGCGAAGCGGTGTTATTTCCGTTATCCGCTATTCTCGTTGATCGTATCGCTCCGGAGGGGGCTAAAGGCACTTATTATGCGTTAACCAATCTTTATCTTCTGGGATTTGCGGCCGGCCCTATTATCGGCGGTTGGGCGCTGACGCAAGGGTGGATGACGGTATTTTGGCTTTCAGACGCCGTATTTGTCCTATTGGCAGCTGGCTTGCTGTTGGCGGCGATTCGCCACACGTCAGCAACCAGGTTTTCAGATAGTAACGATGTTCAATGTTATTCGGCGGGCGCGCAAAAGGAAGCTGACTGAATGGCTGCTTATTTTGCACGGAACGAGGGCATGAGGCTCAGAGGAAAAATGAAAAAGACGATTGTGATTTTTGGCGGTAGCTCGGGTACGGGGCTGGCGATAATCAAGGCGTTGAGCGGCGAATATCATACCGTTTGCGCATCGCGTACCGAACCTCCAGCCGAGGCAAAGGCCGATCAGTGGCTATCTTGTGATGTGCGGCGGTCGGAAGCGGTCAATAACGTTTTTAACACGCTGCAAGGTGAAATTCACGCCGTTATTAATTGCGCAGCCACTGGAGCCTATGCGCCATTTTCCCCTGAGTATCACGCCTACTGGCAAGAGATTGTCGATACCTGCGTCATGGGGGCGGTGAATGTCATGAGCGCTACTTGTAAATATGTTCCTCAGTGCGAGCATCTGCTCACCATAGGCTCCGTCGCCAGCCGCCGGCCCAGCCCTACGCCGGGAAATGATATCTACGCAGCGGCGAAAACGGCCGTTAGCCGTCTTCAAGAGGATTTTCGCTTGCGCCTGCGTCAAGAAGGAGTGGCGATGCGAGTGACCCTGTTGACGCCCGGCTATATTGAGGGAACCCGTTTTGGCGAGACTTTCTATCGCAGCAATCCCGAGATGCAGGAACCGCTGTTCGCCGCTTTTCAGTCCTTAGTCCCTGACGACATTGCCCAGGCTGTGTTGTGGTGCCTTTCACGGCCCTCCCATGTCGAAGTGTCTGAGTTAGTGATACGCCCCAGAGAGCAGGCTTGCTGATACCTCATTTAGAACGTCTCTGAACAGGAGTAAAGAACCATGACATCCAAGATCCTTATTGTCGGATACGGATTTGCAGGAAAAAGAATGCATACCGTGCTCAATTACTCAAATCAAAATCATAAAAATGCATTCAGGCAGATAGTGATTGCAGACCCCAAAATGACTGGGCAAGTCGATGGGGTGCTGGCGACTTATCACGATGTCGAACAGGCGCTTAAACATCATCGATTCGAGGCGGCAATTGTCACTGTCAATGAAGAGCATCATCACGGCATTTTGAAGCGGCTCACCGAGGCCGACATTCCTCGGATCCTTTGTGAAAAACCACTGACCGCAACCTTGGATGAGGCAAAGGAGCTTGAACCGGCGTTGAGCGCCAAGATTTTCTCCATGAATCTTGTGGAGCGTTTCAGCCCCGTGTTTAAGGATTTTTTCGCGTGGCGAAATACTGTGGAAACACTGAAGCCTGTTCGCGTGCAGCTCTATTGGGGAAAAAACAGAGTAAGGGATTGCAGACCGACTATGGGGGTGCTCAGTGAAGCGATTCATCCTCTCGACCTAGCCTCTTTTGCTTTCGGCATTCGCGAGATCGACGTCATCGGCGGGTTTATGCATCACAGCAATTTCTCTAACCGCCCGGAAGATGCGATAGCCGACTCATTGCATTGCAAACTTATCAGCGAAGACCGCTGCATTATTTCGGCGCATGCTTCCTTCACCTGGATGTCTCGCCGGCGTGAAATGTTCGCGCATCTGGTGGGAGCGAAAGACAGCTATATCGTTCATTTTACTTTCGATATGCCGCGTTGGGATTGCGACAGCGTCACCGTCAGCCGCATCGACCCCAAAGATGGTCACCGAACTACGGTTTTGCAGAAATCATATACAAATCAGAACTTCCCCGAACCGCTGGATCAACTGAGTAAAGTCTATCGATTCGTGACCCGCTCGATTGATGATAAACCTGCTCGTATGAATGAACCCGACAGTATCGTTGGATTGGAACAGGCGATGCGCCTGCAGACCTGGCTGGAACAAATACATCTGGCGTTGGAACCGCAAAGCAAGGGCCAAGCCGAAAAGCTATTCGCATCCTGACAACGTGATGGAGGGGGAGTTATGCATCTCTGTGAGAATGAAGCGGCACAGATAGCACACAGGACATTCGAACGTTGGTTTGAAGAGGAAAAAGGGCGGATTTCAGACGCACTTACCGACTATATCAGTATCGATACCACGTCGCCTAACGAGTGGCGAGCCAGACCTTTTCTAAAAGAATTGCTTGAACCGCTCGGCTTTACGCTGACGGAGTTGACGCTGCCGGATAGCTTTTGGTCGCATCCCGAACGTGCGCCCGAGCCGGTTTCCAAGCTCTCCGCACACTCTTCGCTGTTACGTGCCCACCGGCCGGGAAAACCTGGAGGAAGGCACATTATTGTCAATGCGCATGTGGATGTCGTGCCGCTGCAACCGGAGTTTAAAGATGGCATGACGGCCCGGGTTTTCGAGGACAGAATCGTTGGCCGCGGCGCGGTCGATACCAAAGGCAACCTCATCATGTTCGTTGAGGCGCTGCGTTGGCTTATAGCATCGGGCAACGATACCGATCATGCATTGACCCTCGATTTGGTCTCAGAAGAGGAAATTGGCGGTAACGGCGCATTGGCTTCCACGCTCAGCGGCTGCCTGGCGGATTGCTGTCTGGTGCTGGAACCGACCGGCGGCGAAATCTTCAGAGGGCACCGAGGTTGCGTGACGTTTGAGGTCGAGTTCACCGGGCATGCCCGTCATATGGGGGATGCGAAAGAAACGGAGTTTACGGCAATTGACGCCGCGACGGAGGCGGTTCGTCAGTTAAAAAATCTGGAGAAACGCCTCGACGGCGAAAAGGTTCTCGTTCCTGCATTCATCGATTGGGAGAGAGCCTTACAGATTAATGTGGGGGAAGTTAAAGGGGGAGATTGGTATGGCTCGACGCCTCGTTCCTGCAAAATATCCGGTAATTGCGGTTTCCTGCCCCATCAGGGGTTGGGGGGAACGCAAGAGAGGCTTAAACACTTCTTTTCAGCGCTTGTCGAAAATATGCCCGGCATAGGGTTTTCATTAACCTGGCCAGCATTGCGCAACGAATCCTGCCTGATCCCTATGGACAACCCATTCATCACTGCACTTGCCGCGCTCACCGGGCATAAAGCGCCGTTTCGCGCCTGGAATGTGAGCTGCGATGGGCGGCATTACGCCCGATTAATGGGGGTCCCGACGGTGATTTATGGCTGTGGAAGCCTGAAGGAGGCGCATGCGGTAAACGAAACGCTTTATTTTCATGAGCTTAAAGAAGGCATTGCGCTGACTGCAAAAATTTTGATTGATCCCCTAGGAGGAAAGTGATGAGCCATACAGTATTTCGACCTGGCATGGATAATCGCGGCATCGGCCATTGCGCATATACCGACCCGCGCCCGGTGTTCCGGTTATTTGAAGATTGCGCTGCGCGCAACCCGAAGGCTGATGCGCTGATCCACAATGGCCGTCATGTCAGCTATGCGGCTCTGGATGACAAAGCGAATGGCTATGCTTGGGCGATACAGCAAGCCGGCCTGGGCCGCGGCGATATCGTTCTTCTCGCGCTTCCCCGGGGCGAGGCATTGATCGCTGCGCTTATCGGCGCACAGAAAGCGGGGGTGGTTTATCTCCCGATCGATCAGGAATTTCCCGCTGCGCGAGTCGACTATATGGCGCAAGACGCCAACGCTCGAGCGGTCATTACCCACCGTGAAAATGCTGCCTCATGGCAGGACAAAGTGTCACAAATCATCTTTCAAGAAGATATCGAGGCGACCCCGGCGCGAGTGGAGGCCGATGTTGACTGGCTCGAACCGATGTATGTCATTTATACCTCGGGCACGACCGGTAAACCGAAAGGGATCATGCAGTGCCATCAAACCGTCAGCAACTTGGTGCAATGGCATAACCAGGCTTCGGGCATCGACTGCACAGGGCGCGTGCTGCAGTTCGCTTCTTTTGGATTTGATGTCTATCTTCAGGAACTGTTCCCGGCGCTGACGACCGGAGGCACCGTCGTTTTGATTGATGAACAGGATCGCATCGATCCTGCAGCGGTGGCCAAATGCATTACCGATAGCGAAATTTCAACCCTGTTTCTACCCGTCTCAGTGCTTTCCGCGCTGTTTGAAGATCCTTCGACGCTACCCGACACTCTGGTTCATATCGTAACGGCGGGTGAGCCGCTGGTGATCACCAGGAAACTGCGCGAAGAGCTGAACAAACGGCCCAATCTGATCATCTGGAATCACTACGGCGTGTCTGAATCGCATGTCGTGACGCAAGCTGGATACTCCGCCGCAACGCATTTGCCGGAAAACCCGAATCTTGGCCGCCCGATCGATAATGTCGTCATCTCGATTCTCAACGATGATGGCGTGCCAGCAAAAGACAATGAGCCGGGAGAGATTTGGATTAGCGGTGCCTGTCTGGCGCAGGGATATATCAATATGCCGGAAAAGACGGCGGTGCTGTTCCGAGAATGTGACGGTGTAATGTGGTATCGGACGGGGGATTACGGCTACTTTTTGCCGGGCGGCGAGATCGTTTTCACAGGGCGCAAAGATGATCAGGTGAAAATTTCAGGGCATCTTGTCGTGCTGAGCGAAGTCGAGTCGGCGCTCTTGCAACATCCCGCCGTTTCGTCCTGCGCTTGTACCGTTCAGGGTGCTGCTGCCGATGGCGTCATCCTCGCGCACTGCACGCTGCGTGAAAACGTTGATGCCGGCGCGTTGAGGGAGTTTGTCTCCGCGCTTTTACCCTCCTGGTCAGTGCCGGGCAGAATCGTTTTCCATGAAAAGTTGCCTATCGGCGCAACGGGCAAGGTTGACCGGCAAGCCCTGGCCGTACCGGAATACCTGGACAGAAATCAGATGGGCGTGCCGTTCGAGCCTGCCAGCGATGCTTTGGGCGGCATCATACTCGATACGTTGGAGAGCGTGCTGAATCTGCGTGGGATTGGCATGCAGGATACCTTCGCGCTCCTGGGGCTAAGTTCGCTCAATATGATTAGGGCTGCCACGCTATTGAGTCAAAAAGTCGAGCGGACGATCAGTCCGATGGCGTTCTTCGAATGTGCGGATCCCGCCGGATTGAGAGACGTATTGGCCGGTAAGCCTGAAAAAGACGCTTCGACGGCGGCGGAACGTAGGGCGACGAATAAGATCGCCATTATCGGCATGTCGGGGCTGTTCCCGGGTGCTGACGATATTGCAACGCTCTGGGAGGCCATGCTGGCGGGCAACAACATGCTGAGCCGGCTGGAGGAAGAGGGAGATGCGTTGCCGGAGGCTGCACTCCTGCCGAAGAAGCGAGGCAAAAACCGTTTTATCGGGCGTATAGAAGGCATGGGCAGTTTCGACCCGTCGCTGTTTGGCCTCTCTGCCCGTGATGCTTTATGGATGGATCCGCAACAGCGCAAGTTTCTTGAACAATCATGGCGCTGTTTTGAAGATGCGGGTATTGATCCTCGGAGCATCCACGGGCGAGTCGGGGTCTTTGCCGGTAGTGCTGAGAGCACTTATCTATTTTATCTCCAGCCCCGCATACGCAGCAGCCTAGACTATCTGAACACGGTAATCAGCGCAGATAAAGATTTTCTCGCCACTCGCGTAGCGTGGCATCTGAACCTGCATGGGCCAGCGATGAACGTACAGAGCGCATGTTCCACCGGGCTTCTTGCGGTTCACGAGGCCTGTCAGGCAATTAGGAGCGGTGAATGTGATATGGCGCTGGCGGGAGCTTCTTCTTTGATGATCCCGCAGGAAAGGCATATTCCTTATGAGCCTAATACGATCTTTTCCGAAGATGGGTTGACGAGGCCGTTCGATGAACGTCGCGATGGTACCACTATGACCAATGCCGTTGCCGCACTGTTGCTTAAACCGCTGGACGCGGCGCAGCGTGATGGCGATCCGATCTATGCGGTCATCAGCGGTACCGGCGTTAGCAATGATGGGCACCGAAAGGCCAGTTTTTCTGCCCCCAGCGTGACCGGGCAGGCTGAGGCGATCAGGGGAGCGTTAGCGAACGCCGGCGTGACGCCCGCGGATATTTCTTTCATTGAGACGCACGGTACGGCGACAAAGCTGGGCGATCAGATTGAGCTTGCGGCATTGAGTCAGGTATTTGACGTCCCCGAACGTCAGGGCCAATGCATCCTGTCATCCGTCAAAGCGAATCTTGGGCATGCGAACCGCGCAGCCGGAACCGTTGGGCTGATTGCCGCGGTTCTTTCATTGTCTCATCGAACGGTGCCGGGTTTGGCGCATTTTGTCCGGGCCGACGAGGCGTTGGCATTGGATCGTTCGCCTTTTCGCATTGCGCAGCGGCCGGAACGCCTGCCAGAAAAGGGAACGTTATACGCCGGGGTCAGTTCTTTCGGGATTGGCGGCACCAATGTCCATCTCGTTATTGAATCTGCGCCGACGTACCCCGAGATGAGAGAAACGGCACAGACGGAATTGCTGTTGCTTTCCGCGTCGACCACCGAGAAATTGGACGCGCTCAAACGTTCGCTTGTTCACGCATTAAGAAAACGGCCTTATTTCCTTTCTCAGGTTGTCAACACGTTGAACATCGGCCGGCCGGCTTTTAAGCACCGAGCTGCGTTTGTCGCCGATAGTACGGCCGATTTATGCGCGCGTCTTGACGGCGATCTTTACGCCGCGCATGGCGATGAGAGCAAACGCACGAAATCAATCTGGCTCTTTACCGACGCGCCATTACCTTACTTAGGGGCCGGCAAAGCGTTTTATGACCGAAATCCCACCTTCCGCCAGGTAATCGACAGCACCATTGCCGCTATGGATGAGAACGAGAGTGGCAAGGCGTTCAGCGAGTGGTTCGGCGACGCGCCTTCAGCAGTTGAGTATAAGCAGTGCGCGGTTTGGCGGCCGTTGAGTTTTATGGTTCAGATGGCGGCGGCGCGCGCACTGATGGCACTGGGCGTACAGCCGGACGTGATTGCCGGTGGACGCGAGAGTGCATTGGCCTATCTGGTTTTGTCACAGGCCTGTACGCTCGAAGCGGCGCTGACATTGATGGCCCGGCTGAGTGAGGCGGGCGAGGCGCAAGAGATCGGCGCGCTCATCAATAATTTCAGCGCTGTGCTTGATCCCACCGATGCCAAATTGGATTTCCACTTCGTGTCATCGTCTACGGGCCAGTACCTGTCCGTGAACGCGCTCTGCGAGAAAGAAACGCTACGCGCAACGTTGAACCGGGAGAGTGCAGGCTCCGGCGGGCTGCGTCGGCCCCCGGCGGATGAAATGGAGGAGATCGTCATCTTGGGCGCCGCCTCTTTGAGTGCCGCTGTTCCGCCGATTGAGCCGGAAAAACGTGAGGTATTTCTCTTCTCTGCAACGGCGGGTGATGAAATGGCCTCTTTTGCCCGCGTCATCGGCAAGCATTGGTGTTCCGGCGGACATGTAGATCGTGCCAAATTGGTGGCGAAATGGGGGCTCCGCATCAACGGTTTGCCCGGTACTGTCTTTGAGAAACGCGAGTACATGTTGCCCCTTGAATACCCGACGAGTGTACCGGCTCAGCCTACGCCTACCGCTTTGCCACTGGCTCAGCAGCTCTGGCACAGAGAGTTGCAGAGCGAACCGCCCGAACGTTTATTCGACTGGGCGGCGCTGGTTCAGCGCTCGCCAGCTTGGAGCGTTGTCGGCAATGATCGCCAGAGCAAAGCGCTGGCCGAGCGAATGCGGCGGGCGGGGCTTGTCATTCATTACGTCGAACCACAAAACCTGGCTAACGGACTGCCTGCTGATTCGGTCATCATCAGCGCGACAGATGCGGCGGCGGAGCAGCGATTATTGCTCGTTGCCCGGTGTTTGAAGGCCATGAAATCAGCGAGAGAAGCGGAGTTACTCATCGTCCGCCATGAAGATACGACATCTCCCAATTTTATTCCCGACGCGGCGTTGGCCACGGCCGCCGCCGTCGCGGCGATTGAATATCCCGGTATCAAATGCCGTTTCGTGACTTTTGATGCCGTGGCCTCGCTTGATGTGATGGATGTTCAACTGGCGACAGAAATGGGGGCGCTTACCGAGAGGCCGCAAGCATCGACGATTGTATGGCGCGAGGGCGGGCGTTTTGAAGAAACCTATTCCGCTCGCGCGGCTTTTGCTACAAATATGCCCAATCTCGATAAAAACAGCGTGGTTTTCATTACAGGCGGCACGGGGAATGTTGGGCAGGTTCTCTCTGACATGCTGGCGGTGAAACTGCGGTGTCGTTTGGTGTTAACCGGTCGCAGGCCGATGGAGGAACCGGGCGTCAAGGCGCAGATGAGATCGCTTCAGGAGCGGGGGAGTGAGGCGATCTATATACCGTGCGATGTGAATGACGGGCAACAGGTCTATCAGGCGCTCGATCTGACCGTCAAAAAATTCGGCAGGCTTGATTTGGTGTTCCATCTTGCCGCGTCAATCAATGAAGAGCGTTTCCTTTGTTTCCTCGCCGATCTTTCCGAAGACAAACTGAAAGAGCAAAGTGATCCGAAAATCAGAGGGATGCACGCGCTGGACAACGGGCTGAAAGCATTAGCGTTGGCGCCGGAACGGATCGCGTTCTCTTCCATTTCCGTCACGTTGGGCGGCGCAGGCTATGCGCCATACACCCTCGCGAATAGACTGATGCTGCACGAAGGGCTCGCGGCAGGGTGGCGTCTTATTCATTGGGATGTGTTTGAGAAAACGGCGCAGTCAGCGGGCGAAGGCCGCATTGCCCTCGGCTCCAGCCTGAAAGGCGCAGGTCTTACGGGGGAGGATGCCTGGCATGCCCTGGCGCACGTTTTGGCGACCTCGGCAAGAGAAACCGCCGTATTCAAGTTTTCGCCGTTTAACCGGCCAACGAGCGCCAGAAAGAAAACCGCGACGCTTGAGCCGCATTCGGCGCAAGAGAGCGACGTATTGAGAGAGCGTCTGAGCCGGCTATGGGCGGATAATCTCGAACTGGATGCGCTGCCTGAACATGCGGATTTCCTCGCGCTGGGCGGTGATTCGATGGCGGCTATCGGCATCACGATGGACATTCGCAGCAGTTTGGCTATTGAGGTCCCGCCTGAACAACTGCTCAACAACACTGAATTTGATGCGTTTGCCCGCAGCATCGCTGAACTTGTCCGGCAGGCTAACGGTGGCGCATCGCATGAGGATGCGCTGGATAAATCGATACGCCTTATTTGGGAGGAGCAGTTGGAGCAAGAGCACCTTGCCGCAGACACGGATTTTCTCTCGGCGGGCGGTGACTCGGTATCGGCGATCGGCGTGACGATCGATATTCGGCATCAGTTGGGCATCGACATCGATCCCGATCTGCTATTGCGACATCCTCGCTTGGACACGTTTTGCCGGGCAGTCAGGGATATTACTGAACAGCGCGTTGCAGACACGGACAGCGGCTTGGCCGAAGCGATTCGGAAAATATGGGAGGATAATCTGGAGGTGCGGATCACGGACCGGAAAGCGGATTTTCTTGCGGCGGGGGGCGACTCCGTGTCAGCGATTGGCGTGACGATGGATATACGCGAGAAGCTTGGTATAGATGTCACGCCTGATGTCTTGCTACAGCATACAGGTTTGGATGTCTTTATCGATAGAGTGGCCGCACTGACCTCGCCTGAACCACAACACCCAATGGCCCAAAAGCCGTTGTCGTATCGCGCGTCTCCCTTGCAGACTCGATGGTTCTATATGCACAGGGAAGGTTATGGGAATCTGATCATGCCCGTCAGCCTTAAGGGCGATATCAATGTGGCTGCCTTGCGAGAGGCCATTGATGGCGCTATTGGCGACTTTGACGCTTTACGTACAGTGTATCATGAAGAAAGTACGGGCATTATTCGGGCGGATGTTCTTTCCAGAGAAAAACTGACACCCACGCAGATCTTGCCGGAAGAGGCCCAGGCGTCGGGGCAACTCGGCGAGCTGATTAATGCATTGCAGGCTTCGCCGTTGCCTCTTACGGCGCCGCCGATAAGAAGCTGGATCCTGCGAACATCGGCAACCAGCGTATTGATCATCATTCATACTCATCATATTTGCTTTGATGGATGGACCACGGCGCTGCTTTCGGATGCCATTCGCTCTTATTATGAAGACGACATAGGGCCGTCGGACATTAAGCCCTATAGTCTGGCGGCGGCGGAGGCATACTCCTGGCTTGAGGGCACCCAGGGCAGGGAACAATTGGCGCGTTTACGCTCGCTGTTCAAAGGGGCACCGTTGCCCGTCAGACCTAGGCCGGACCGTAACGGCAACGACGCTGAACGCGCCGCGCACAAGGTGAACAGCACGCTGTCACCGCAGGCGGTCGAGAGGATGCGTGGCAAGGCCGCGGCCAACGGCGTGACGCTGTTTACTGCCATGATGGCCGCTTTCGCTCGGTTGTTATCCGAGTTTTCAGGCGAATATGATCTGATCTTCGGTACAACCAGCAGTGGCAGAATGGCTTCAGGGGCAGATCGTACCGTGGGCGTGTTTGTCAATCCTCTGCCGGTAAGAATTAAATTGGATGCGGAGAATATGCAGCGCAGCGCTTTAACGGCGGCGCGCGAGGCGACTTTCATGATACAGGCGGGGATGCGTTTTCCGATTACCGAGTTGGTGGCGCATGTTGATCCCTTCACTCAGCGAGAGCTTAATGACGCGTTTACGTCTTATTTCCTCTATCAGAACTTTAAAAAGCCATCGAAATGGAAAGGTATTGAATATGAAATAGGTGAGCCGGAAGATAACACGGAAAATTCAGACTTAATGCCTTTCGTGAGCAAAGAGGAAATATTAATGCGTCATCTTGAGCTGATCGTCTTTGAGCGCGACGACGGCAGCCTTTCCCTCAATCTTTGGGGACGAAAGGGCCTGTATTCATCAGCTTGGCTGCAGGCCATATTGGAGCGGTACAAGTGGCTTGCTGACGAGTAATATGTTAGCTTGAAACATTATATATATTAATTAATTGAGTAAAGGAGAAAACATGGCCTCTGTGCTTTTGGCGTCGCAAATGGGGATCCGTGTGGCGCGAGAGATGCCAGCCGGCGTCGATTCAATTTCTCACGCTTGGTTGCTTCGAGGCGGTTATCTTTTCCAGCATGCGGCAGGCATTTTTTACTTTTCTCCCCTGTTGTATCGCGTCGAGCAAAAAGTCTCCGCGTTGATTGCCGAAGAGATCACCAAGGAAGGGGGCAGCCAAGTGCGGCTGCCAATTCTTCAGAATGCCGAGCTTTGGAAACAGTCGGGTCGTTGGGACGTGTATCGCCACGAAAAGTTGATGTTCCAACTGACCGATCGCAAAGAAAGAGAGTTCGGTTTGTCGCCTACGGCGGAGGAAGCGGTGTGCGATATGGCGAAGAAAATGATCGTCTCTTCAGCCCAGCTGCCGCTTATTTTTTTCCAGCAAAATATGAAGTTTCGCGATGAACTGCGTCCGCGCTCCGGCCTACTGCGAACCCGTGAATTCATCATGATGGATTCCTATAGTTTCGACATCGACGAAGCGGGGTTGGACGTTTCATATCAGAAGATGCGTCAAGCGTACCAGGCTATTTTTGAACGGTTAGGACTCAATTACATTACCGTTCAGGCGGACAGTGGCGCGATAGGCGGGGCCAGCTCGGAAGAGTTCATGTCGATCAGTGAAGCGGGCGAAGATACGCTGCTGTTCAATGATACCTATGCAGCCAACTTGGAAAAGGCGGCCTCCCTGCCGGCGGAACCGATCCGCGTACCGGAGGCGGAAAAACGCATTGTTGAAGCGAATCAACGCACGCTGGAAGCTGTCTCGGTGGAGTATGGATTTTCTCCGTCATCAACGCTGAAAACGGCGTTGTATGACATTCACCATGCGGGCAGCAAAGAGCGCGTCGTCGTATTAATGCGTGGTGATTGCGATGTGAATATTGTCAAACTGGCGAACGCGTTTGGCGGTCTGGAAGCGGTGTTGGTCGATGATGCTGAAATCAATCGCCTCATTGCGGCTAAACCTGCTTTTCTTGGACCGTTCGGTGCGGTCGCGGATCTGAAAATGGTGGCCGATAAAAGTCTTGAGGGGCTGACGTCGTTACTGACTGGAGCTGGGGAGCCAAACAAATTCGCATTGTCTGTTAAGCCGGGCCGAGATTTTCCTTTACCCGAGTACGTTGATATCCGCGAAGCGAAAGTGGGAGAACTGGGGCCGGACGGCTGCCCGCTTAAACAGTGCCGTGGCGTTGAAATCGGACATATTTTCAAACTGGGCGACAAGTACTCCAGGGCGCTTAACGCTGGCGTCAATGACAGCACGCAGACCTTCCGTCATTTCCAGATGGGGTGCTATGGCATCGGCACTACGCGGGTCATCGCCGCATTGGTCGATCAGAATAGCGATCCGCAAACGGGGCTGATTTGGCCATTGCAGGTTGCGCCGTTCCATGTTCATTTGGTCGCTCTGAAAGCCTCGTTGCAGCCAGAAGCTTTGAAACTTGCAGCGTCACTCGCCGAAAAAGGCGTTGAAGTGATGGTTGACGACCGCAAAGGCTCGGCTGGGGAACTGCTGAAAGATTCTGATATCCTCGGTTTGCCTTTGCGGATCGTGATCGGCCGTGATTTCTCCGAAGGTAAAGTGGAGTTTCTCAATCGCCTGAATGATGAGCGTACGTTGGTGCAGGTTGATGAGCTACTTGAGAAGGTTTCAACGATAGTATCCGTAGCACTGGCGTAACATTGCCCCCTCCCCCGCAAGGGGCTATCGCGCTTGCGGGGGCTCCTACGTCGGAGGCTATGCAAAGTGATGACTTCGTGCGGGTGACCATCGACCATATCGCGCGGGCCATGGGCAACGACGCGGAGCAGCAGCAATTTCTGGCGGCCTGCACCCGCATCCTGCAACCCTACCTCGCCGCGCGCGGGCTGCGCTGGGAGCTGCACGTGGACGAAACGCCGTTCTCACTGTGGACTATCGAAGGTTTGAAGCCCCCGTTGCCGGGGACGGCGGCGGGGGAGCGGTGGTGCAAGGAGAACCGGCCTTCGGTGTGGGAAGGGATAATGGGGTAAGTCTGGGGATATCAGGACAAAAAAAATCCACGCCGAAGCGTGGATTTTTCCGTTTCCGGCAGCCGAGAGCAATGCTGCGGGGAAGGGCTTAGACGTTGAACAAGAAGTTCATTACGTCGCCGTCTTTGACGATGTAGTCTTTACCTTCGGAGCGCATTTTGCCGGCTTCTTTGGCGCCTTGTTCACCCTTGTAGGTGATGAAGTCATCATAAGAGATGGTTTGCGCGCGGATAAAGCCTTTCTCGAAGTCGGTGTGGATCTTGCCGGCCGCCTGCGGAGCGGTGGCGCCGACCGGGATGGTCCAGGCGCGCACTTCTTTCACGCCGGCGGTGAAGTAGGTCTGCAGGTTCAGCAGCTCGTAACCGGCGCGGATCACGCGGTTCAAGCCCGGTTCTTCCAGGCCCAGCTCGGCCATGAACTCGTCGCGCTCTTCGTCTTCCAGCTCGGCGATGTCGGATTCCACGGCGGCGCACACGGCAACCACCACGGAGCCTTCGGCGTCGGCGATTTTACGCACGGTGTCCAGGTACGGGTTGTTCTCGAAGCCGTCTTCGTTGACGTTGGCGATGTACATGGTCGGCTTCAGCGTCAGGAAGCTCAGGTATTTGATCGCCGCTTTGTCTTCGTCGCTCAGATCCAGCGCGCGCAGCATGCCGGCGTTTTCCAGGTGCGGCAGGCATTTCTCCAGCGCCGCCAGCTCGGCCTTGGCGTCTTTGTCGCCTCCTTTGGCTTTCTTCTGCACGCGGTGGATGGCGCGCTCGCAGGTGTCCAGGTCAGACAGCGCCAGCTCGGTGTTGATCACATCGATATCTTCGGCCGGATCGACCTTGTTGTTGACGTGAATGATGTTGTCGTTCTCGAAGCAGCGCACCACGTGGCCGATGGCTTCGGTTTCGCGGATGTTGGTCAGGAACTGGTTGCCCAGGCCTTCACCCTTGGACGCGCCTTTCACCAGGCCGGCGATGTCGACGAATTCCATGGTGGTCGGCAGAATGCGCTGCGGCTTGACGATCTCGGCCAGCTTATCCAGACGCGGATCGGGCATCGGCACCACACCGGTGTTCGGTTCAATGGTGCAGAACGGGAAGTTGGCTGCTTCAATGCCCGCTTTGGTCAACGCGTTGAACAGGGTGGATTTGCCTACGTTAGGCAGGCCGACGATACCGCATTTGAATCCCATGTTGTAATCACCTTAAATATCTTAACTATCAGTTGGTTAGATTTAACCAACTGCATAAAGGGCAAAATAATGCCGCCATTATACACGTAATGGGCGTTTATCTCGATCAGACTTGTTTGGCCGGGGCGAGCGCAGCGCCCGCGGCCGGTTTTTGATTGAGATTTGGATCACATTTACCCATACTGGCCGTTCCGATTAACCGACAGGAAACGCGCCGGATGTATTTCTTGCCTACGCCACCCTGAGCTGTGCCCGCCTGCAGTCTGCCGCACCTTGCGGTACCCCATACCCGCTACGCGGGGAGATGATGTCATCTGTCATAAGTGAATAATGCATGTTTAACCTGAGTAACGTCAGGATCGCGGACGTTAAAAATGAAGTCCTGGCGGGCTTTGTGGTGGCGGTTTCGATGATCCCCGAGGCGGTCGGCTTTTCGCTGGTCGCCGGTCTTTCGCCGATCGTCGGTTTGCATACCGCGTTTATTATCGGCCTGGTCACGGCGCTGTTCGGCGGCAAGCCGGGCATGGTTTCCGGCGCCGCCGGCTCCATTGTGGTGGTGCTGATGAGCCTGGCGGCGCAGTATGGCATGGGCTACGTGCTGTGGGCCACGCTGTTTGCCGGGGGCATTCAAATCCTGATCGGCGCCTTCCGGCTGGGCAAGTTCATTCGTCTGGTGCCGCTGCCGGCGATCCACGGCTTCGTCAACGGTCTGGCGATCGTCATCATGCTGGCGCAGCTGAAGATGATCGCCGGGCAGGGGCCGCTGATGTACGGCCTGGTGGCGCTGGCGATTGCGGTGGTGGTGCTGTTCCCGCGCCTGACCAAAGCCATTCCGTCTTCGCTGGCGGCGCTGCTGGTGGTTTCGGCGTTGGCGATCGGCCTCAATCTGCACACGCTGCGGGTGGGCGATCTGGCGGATATTTCCGGCGCGCTGCCGCACTTCAGCCTGCCGACGGCGCCGTTCACCCTGGAGATGGTGCGGGTGGTGCTGCCCTATGCGGTGGTGATCGCCCTGGTCGGTTTGATTGAATCGCTGCTGACCATGACGGTGCTGGATGAAATGGGCGGCAAGAAGGGCAACGGCAATCGCGAAAGCATCGCGCAGGGCGCCGGTAACGCAGTGTGCGGCCTGTTCGGCTGCTTCGCCGGCTGCGCGATGATCGGCCAGTCGATCATCAACTTCACCTCGGGCGGGCGCGGGCGCCTCTCCGGCACGGTGGGCGCCATCCTGCTGATTCTGTTCGTGGTCAGCCTGTCGCGCTATATCGGCCTGCTGCCGGTGGCGGCGCTGGCCGGGGTGATGCTGGTGGTGTGTTACAACACTTTCGAGTGGAGTTCGCTGCGCCGTTTACGCCGAATGCCGAAGGCGGACGCGCTGGTGATGCTCGCCGTCACGCTGATCACCATCTTTACCGATCTGGCGGTGGCGGTGATCAGCGGGGTGATTATCTCGGCGCTGGTGTTCGCCTGGCAGCAGGCGCGCATTCGCGTGCGCCAGCGGCAGGTAACGGGCGACGTGGCGGTGTATCAGCTCGATGGCCCGCTGTTCTTCGGCTCTGCCGCCGCTTTCGCCGAGCTGTTCGAGCCGCAAAGCGATCCGCAGAACGTGGTGCTGGATTTTGCCGGCACCCGGGTGATGGATTCCAGCGGCGTAGAGGCGATCGATAAGCTGACGGCGCGTTACCTGGCGGCGGGGAAAAGCATTCGGCTGCGCCACCTGAGCGGCGACTGCGTGCGCCTGCTCAAGCGCGCCGGGCCGTTTTGCAGCCATGAGCTGGACGATCCGCAGTATTACGTGGCGGAAGAGGGCTTCACCGCCGATGACCGCCGCGTGAGCGAGGAGACCTTCAACCCGCGCGGCTAGAAGCAGGCAGCGGGCAGGGCGCCCGCTGCGGCAAGGTTCAGGCCTGCGCCTTGAAGCTGTGCAGGCGCTGAACGGTTTTTTCCAGCCCGTCCTTCATCAGCATCTCGGTGCAGCGCAGCGACTCGTCGATCGCTTCGTCGATCATCTTCTGCTCGCTGGCCGGCGGCTTGCCGAGCACGAAGCCCACCACCTTGTTCTTGTCGCCCGGATGGCCGATGCCGATGCGCAGGCGGTAGAAGTTCGGGTTGTTGCCGAACTTGTTCTGGATGTCTTTCAGGCCGTTGTGGCCGCCGTTGCCGCCGCCGAGCTTGATTTTGGCGATGCCGGGCGGCAGATCCAGCTCGTCGTGCGCCACCAGGATCTCGTTTGGTTCGATGCGGTAGAAGTTGGCCATCGCCAGCACCGCTTTGCCGCTCAGGTTCATGAAGGTGGTCGGCACCAGCAGGCGCACGTCGTTGCCCGCCAGGTTCAAACGAGCGGTATAGCCGAAGAACTTGCTCTCTTCTTTCAACTGCTGATTGTGGCGCTGGGCCAGCAGATCGACGTACCAGGCGCCGGCGTTGTGGCGCGTTTGGGCATATTCCGCGCCCGGGTTGGCCAGGCCAACTATCAATTTAATACTGCTCACTGGGAGATTCGCTATGATCAGGGTAATGGAAAGGGCCTTAGTCTACCTGCCGGGGCGGCGAATGACAAAATCCGATCCCCGCCGTCGCCTTAGGTAAGAAAGACGAATGATTCATTAGCTGAATAATTCAATTTGTCCGCTAATTTTCAGCGGCGCGTTAAGAAGTGTCAATAATTCTTTACCATTTGTGATCGCCTCCGCAATCCCCTTGCCGCAACAAGGACTATACTTAACTTATCAAAGTGGGTTAACAAGTTGCAGCGTTATCCCGGTTGGCACATGGCAATCATGGAGGTGGCATATGAAACGTAGAAGCGCGGACAGAATGGGCAACTTTTTTATGGGGCTGGGGCTGGTCGTGATGATCGGCGGCGTCGGATACTCCATTATTGCTGAAGTATCCCAGTTCAATTTACCGCAATTTTTCGCCCACGGCGCCATCATGAGTATCTTCGTCGGCGCGCTGTTGTGGCTGGTGGGCGCGCGTATCGGCGGCCGCGAGCAGGTGGCGGATCGCTACTGGTGGGTAAAACACTTTGATAAACGGTGCCGCAACGACCAACATCGTTCGTCGCATTGATTAAAAAATCAGAAGGGAAGCGAGAGCAGGGCAAGGGAAAATCTGCCGTGCATTAAGGTTTGAGGTCATGTTGGACTACGAGTAGAAAACCCGTTGTTGCTTACGCACCAACGGGTTTTTCTTTTTCTGCTGTCGGGCTCGCTATCTTTCCGGCGCGGTGGGCGCCGCACCGGAAAGACGACGCATCAATGCTCGAACATTGCAGAGATCGACTCTTCGTTGCTGATGCGGCGGATGGCTTCAGCCAGCATGCCGGACAGGGTCAGAGTGCGAACGTTTTTCAGTGCCTTGATTTCCGGCGACAGCGGAATGGTGTCGCAGACGATCACTTCATCAATCACCGAGTTCTTGATGTTGTCCACGGCGTTGCCGGAGAAGATCGGGTGCGTCGCGTAGGCAAATACGCGCTTGGCACCGCGTTCTTTCAACGCTTCAGCCGCTTTACACAAGGTACCGCCGGTGTCGATCATGTCGTCGACCAGCACGCAGTCGCGGCCTGCCACGTCACCGATGATGTGCATCACCTGAGAAACGTTCGCGCGCGGGCGGCGTTTGTCGATGATGGCCATGTCGGTGTCGTTCAGCAGTTTGGCGATGGCGCGGGCACGCACTACGCCGCCGATGTCCGGGGAAACCACGATCGGGTTTTCCAGGTTCTGCTGCAGCATGTCTTCCAGCAGGATCGGGCTGCCGAACACGTTGTCTACCGGAACGTCGAAGAAGCCTTGAATCTGCTCAGCATGCAGATCCACCGTCAGAACGCGGTCAACCCCTACGCTGGAGAGGAAATCGGCAACCACCTTGGCGGTGATCGGCACACGCGCGGAACGCACGCGGCGATCCTGGCGGGCATAGCCGAAGTAAGGGATAACGGCGGTAATACGACCTGCGGAGGCGCGACGCAGGGCGTCGACCATCACAACCAGTTCCATCAGGTTGTCGTTGGTCGGGGCACAGGTGGACTGGATGATGAAAATATCACCGCCGCGTACATTTTCGTTGATTTGCACGCTCACTTCGCCGTCGCTAAAACGACCTACAGCGGCGTCACCAAGGCTGGTGTACAAACGGTTGGCAATACGTTGTGCTAGTTCCGGGGTGGCGTTACCAGCAAAAAGCTTCATATCAGGCACGAGAAGAACCTCAGGCTTGCGTCCAGAGAAGATATTGTCATACGACATCGCCAAGGGGCAGTCGGCGACGCCGGCGCAATATACATACGGGTATGTAAAACTAAAATTGAGACCGCAGGCAGCGCAGGGATAACAGGGCCAGGTGTGCATGACCCTGCGCAGCGAAACGTTGAGCTACGACTCAAACCGCCCGGAACGAATGCGATGTAGTGGGGAGACGTTAACGCCGCGCGCTACAAAACCACACAACCACTCCGGGGCTTGATTTAACACCTGACGGGCGGCGATTTCTGTGTCGAATTCAGCAAACACACAAGCACCTGTGCCAGTCAGGCGTGACGGGGCGTATTCTAACAGCCATGAAAGAAGCTGTTCAACCTCGCGAAAACGTTTTCTTGCGATCGGTTCGCAATCATTTGCGTACGGCGCCTGCAACAGCTCACTTAAGGAGCGAACCGGGGTGTCTCTTTTCAATTCGGGGTCGCCGAAGATAACCGGCGTCGGGATGCCGACGCCGGGATGCGCCACCAGATACCACTTTTCCTGCGGCTCGGCCGGTTGCAGGCGCTCGCCGATGCCTTCGGCGAAGGCGGCGTGGCCGCGCACGAACACCGGCACGTCGGCGCCGAGGCTGAGCCCCAGCTCGGCCAGTTGGTCGTCGTCAAGGCCGCAGCGCCACAGTTCGTTCAGCGCCACCAGCACGGTGGCGGCGTTGGAGGAGCCGCCGCCCAAACCGCCGCCCATCGGCAGGCGTTTGTCGATGCTGATGTCGGCGCCGCGCGGTGCGGTCTGCAGGCCGCGTTCATCGCAATAGCGCTGCAGCAAGCGGGCGGCGTGCACGATCAGGTTCTGCTCGTCCGGCACGCCGTCGACCGGCGTCAGCAGATGAATGCGATCGTCCTGGCGCGGGTCAATGGTCAGGGTGTCGCCGTAGTCCAAAAACTGGAACAGCGTCTGCAGCAGGTGATAGCCGTCTTCACGACGGCCGGTGATGTACAAAAACAGGTTGAGTTTCGCGGGGGAGGGCCACTGGCGGATCATTTGAGCGTCCAGTTGTCCATTTTCAGCTTGATGCGCTGGTCGCCCTGCTGCAGCTCCAGGCGGTTCGGCAGCGTCGGCTGCACCTCGTTGCTGTAGCCCTGGTAATCCACTTTCCAGGTCTGGCCGCCTTGCTGGTAGGTCAGCTTGCTCAGGCGATATTGGTCATCCAGCGCAAAATCGCTGGCTTCGCCCGGCAGGCCGAGCATCCACTGGCGCAGGTTGTTCAGCGGGATCGCCATGCCGGTCAGCTTGCGGATCATCTCTTCCGGGTTGTCGCTGACGTAGCGTTTGCCCTGGTTGTCGGTCAGTTGCACCACGTTTTTCTGCACGTTGAGATCCATTTCCGTGCTGCCGAGCGGGTTGGTCAGCAGCAGGCGGTAGCGCTCCGGCGAGAACTGCTGCCAGAAGAAGCGGGCGTAGACTTTTTTCTGATCAGACAAGTAGGCGAAGGAGCCGCGGGTCTGATAGGTGCTGAGCTGCTGCACCGCCTGCTCATGGGCGCGCCACTGCGGTGAGGTCGGGCTGGTGGCCGGGCCGGTCGGCTTGGTGGTGGTACAGGCGGCCAGCACCAGGCTGGCCAGCGGGATCAGACGGAGCAAACTAACTTTGCGTATTGGCATAACTTTCTCTTGTCCTTTTGTCCTTGCGGGCATGCGCGACGAAACCCGGATTCAGCGCTCACGCTAACGGGGCGGCGGCGGCGCGTCAATTTTTTGCTGCATCGCGTTGAATCTTGCCGCTTTTACCGGCGCAATGCCAACCCGGCACGCGCGTCGGGGTCGCCATTAAGCGTAACACAATCGCCTGAAGGCGGGGGAGGCGCGCCCGATAAGCGGTGCCTTCGTTGCGCAAACGCCGCCGTTGTGTACGCCGAATAGCGTGCGCGTTATCGCAAACTGCGCTAAAATTTAAGCAATCGACCTACCTCATGACTATTTATCCTGCTGTATTTATTGCTTATTCATTAATTGATGTCATCTATGACAGCGATTGAACGGAAGATGCGGTTGTTACTTTTATTGATCCCGCGCATCAAGTAGAATGCCGTTCAACGAGAACCCGTACCAAGATAAGTATTACTCGAAGCAATGACCCTGCTGGCGTTAGGTATAAATCACAAAACCGCTCCGGTTTCTCTGCGTGAAAGGGTGACCTTCTCGCCAGAGTCCATCGATGAGGCGCTGACCAGCTTGCTCCAACAACCGTTGGTGCAGGGCGGCGTCGTGTTGTCCACCTGCAACCGCACCGAGCTGTACCTCAGCGTAGAGCAGCAGGAACACATGCATGAGCAACTGGTCGCCTGGCTGTGCGCCTACCATAACCTGCGTCCGGAAGAGGTGAAGAAAAGCCTGTACTGGCATCAGGGCAACGACGCGGTCAGCCATCTGATGCGGGTGGCCAGCGGGTTGGACTCATTGGTACTGGGCGAACCGCAGATCCTCGGCCAGGTGAAAAAGGCCTTCGCCGAGTCGCAACGCGGCCAGTCGCTGTCCGGCGAGCTGGAGCGTCTGTTCCAGAAATCTTTCTCTGTCGCCAAGCGCGTGCGCACCGAAACCGACATCGGCGCCAGCGCGGTCTCCGTGGCGTTCGCCGCCTGTACGCTGGCGCGCCAGATCTTCGAATCGCTGGCCGATCTCAACGTCTTGCTGGTGGGCGCCGGCGAAACCATCGAGCTGGTGGCGCGCCACCTGCGTGAGCATAAAGTGCGGCACATGATCATTGCCAACCGCACCCGCGAGCGCGCGCAGCTGCTGGCGGACGAGGTCGGCGCGGAGGTGATCACCCTGCCTGAGATCGACGAACGCCTGGCGGACGCCGACATCATCATCAGTTCCACCGCCAGCCCGCTGCCGATCATCGGCAAGGGCATGGTGGAGCGCGCGCTGAAGGCGCGCCGCAACCAGCCGATGCTGCTGGTGGATATCGCCGTACCGCGCGACATCGAACCGGAGGTCGGCAAACTGGCCAACGCCTATCTGTACAGCGTGGACGATCTGCACGCCATCATTCAAAGCAATCTGGCGCAGCGCAAAGCGGCGGCGGTGCAGGCGGAATCGATCGTGCAGCAGGAAAGCACCAACTTCATGGCCTGGCTGCGCTCGCAGGGCGCGGTGGAAACCATCCGCGACTACCGTTCGCAGGCCGACCAAATTCGCGCAGAGATGGAGGCCAAAGCGCTGGCCGCCATCGCGCAGGGCGCCAACGTGGAGCAGGTGATACACGAGCTGGCCCATAAACTGACCAACCGTCTTATTCATGCCCCCACCAAATCCCTCCAGCAGGCCGCCGGCGACGGCGACGTGGAGCGGTTGCAGTTATTACGCGACAGCCTCGGGCTGGATCAGCATTAGTTTTCTCTATTAACAGGGTTTATTACCACGCATGAAGCCTTCTATTGTTGCCAAACTGGAAGCGTTACAAGAGCGCCATGAAGAAGTGCAGGCGCTGCTCGGCGATGCCGGCGTTATCGCCGACCAAGACCGGTTCCGCGCGCTGTCGCGAGAATACGCGCAGCTGACCGACGTCAGCCGCTGCTTCCTGGAATGGCGTCAGGTGCAGGAGGATCTGGAGACGGCGGAAATGATGCTGGACGATCCGGAGATGCGCGAGATGGCGCAGGAAGAGCTGAAACAGGCGCGGGCGGCCAGCGAAGAGTTGGAGCAGCAGCTGCAGGTGTTGCTGCTGCCGAAAGATCCGGACGATGAGCGCAGCTGCTTCCTCGAAGTGCGCGCCGGCACCGGCGGCGATGAGGCGGCGATCTTCGCCGGCGATCTGTTCCGCATGTACAGTCGTTACGCCGAAGGCCGCCGCTGGCGCGTCGAGGTGATGAGCGCCAACGAAGGCGAGCACGGCGGCTTTAAAGAAGTGATCGCCAAAGTCTCCGGCGACGGCGTGTACGGTCAGCTGAAATTTGAATCCGGCGGCCACCGCGTGCAGCGCGTGCCGGAAACCGAATCCCAGGGGCGCATCCACACCTCCGCTTGTACCGTGGCGGTGATGCCGGAAGTGCCGGAAGCCGAGCTGCCGGACATCAACCCGGGCGATCTGAAAATCGACACCTTCCGCTCCTCCGGCGCCGGCGGCCAGCACGTTAACACCACCGACTCGGCGATCCGCATCACCCACCTGCCGACCGGCATCGTGGTGGAGTGCCAGGACGAACGTTCACAGCACAAAAACAAAGCCAAGGCGATGTCGGTGCTGGGCGCGCGCATTCGCGCCGCCGAGATGGCCAAGCGCCAGCAGGCCGAGGCGTCCACTCGCCGCAACCTGCTGGGCAGCGGCGACCGTTCCGACCGCAATCGCACCTACAACTTCCCGCAGGGGCGGGTGACCGACCACCGCATCAACCTGACGCTCTACCGTCTGGACGAGGTGATGGAAGGCAAACTGGACATGCTGATCCAGCCGATCGTGCAGGAGTATCAGGCCGACCAGTTGGCTGCGCTGTCCGCCGAGCAAGAGTGATGGACTATCAACACTGGCTGAAAGCCGCCGCCGCGCGTTTGACCCACAGCGACAGCGCCCGGCGCGACGCGGAAATCCTGTTGGGTTTCGTGACCGGCAAGGCCAGGACCTTCCTGATGGCGTTCGGTGAAACCCTGCTGACGCCGCCGCAGCAACAGCAACTGGAGACGCTGCTGGCGCGTCGCGAGCGCGGTGAGCCGGTGGCCTATCTGGTGGGCGAGCGCGAGTTTTGGTCGCTGCCGCTGTCGGTTTCGCCCGCAACGTTGATCCCACGCCCGGATACCGAATGCCTGGTGGAACTGGCGCTGGCGCGCCTGCCGCCGCAACCCTGCCATTTCCTCGATCTCGGCACCGGCACCGGCGCCATCGCGCTGGCGCTGGCCAGCGAGCGCCCGGATTGTTCGGCAATCGGCGTCGATGTGCAGCCGGAGGCGGTCGCGCTGGCGCAGCATAATGCGCGCAAGCTGAAGATCGACAACGTCCGATTTCTACAGGGCAGCTGGTTTGCGCCGGTGGCGGGGCAACGCTTCGCGCTGATCGCCAGCAATCCGCCCTATATCGACGCCGCCGATCCGCATTTGTCGCAGGGCGACGTGCGCTTCGAGCCGGGCAGCGCGCTGGTCGCCGCCGATCATGGGCTGGCGGATCTGGCCGCCATCGTGGGCCAGGCGCCGCACTATTTGCAGCCGCAGGGTTGGCTGCTGTTGGAACATGGCTGGCAGCAGGGCGAGAGCGTGCGCGCGCTGCTGCAGGCCGCCGGATTTTCCGCTATCGCCACCCACCGCGATTACGGCGATAACGACCGCGTGACGCTCGGCCAATGGCCGGGATAATCGCCACTGATAATAACGACGCCCGGGCCATTTAAGGGAGCATCATGACTGCATACACCGCGTTGAAACATTTCCATTTGCTGACGGTCGCCATCAGTATTACCTTGTTTGTGCTGCGTTTCTTTTGGCAGTGGCGCCGCTCGCCGATCATGGGCCGCCGCTGGGTCAAGGTAGCGCCGCACCTGAACGACACGCTGCTGTTCGTCAGCGGCATCGCGCTGGTGGTGACGTTCGGGTTTTATCCGCTGCTGGGTATGGACTCATGGCTGACCGAGAAGCTGTTTGGCGTTATTATCTATATCCTGCTTGGCTACGTCGCATTGGGCAAGAAGACCAAAAGTCAGCGGCTGCGAACCGTCGCGTTCGTGCTGGCGTTGGGCTGCCTGTACCTGATAATTAAACTTGCCACGACGAAAATACCGTTTCTGATGGGATACCTATGAGTAGCATTGCTGATTTTGAATTTAACGCCTCGCCGCTGAGCGAAGGGGTGATCCTGGTGTCGCAGTCGGTGCGGCGCGATTTCCCGGCTGCCGACGTGGAGCGCAAGCTGCAACAGCTGGTAGACGAAGCGCGCGCGGCGGTGCCGGCCGATATCACTCAGGAGCAGCAACTGGATGCGCTCATCGAGCTGTTTTACAAGACCTGGGGCTTCGGCGGCGCCAGCGGCGTGTACCGCCTGTCGGACGCCATCTGGCTGGACAAGGTGCTGGAAGGGCGGCAGGGCACGCCGGTCTCGCTGGGCACCATTTTCCTGCACATCGCCAACGCGCTGGATCTGCCGCTGCTGCCGGTAATTTTCCCCACTCAGCTGATCCTGCGCGCCGACTGGCTGGACGAAGAGCTGTGGCTGATCAACCCGCTTAACGGCGAAACCCTGAGCGAACACCAGCTGGAAGTGTGGATCAAGGGCAACCTGGGGCTGGGCGCCGAGCTGGAAGACGACGACCTCGACGAGTCGGAGAACATCATGGTGGTGCGCAAGATGCTCGATACGCTGAAGGCCGCTCTGATGGAAGAAAAACAGCTGGAAATGGCGCTGCGCACCAGCGAAACGGTGCTGTGCTTCGATCCGGAAGATCCGTACGAGATCCGCGACCGCGGGCTGATTTACGCCCAGCTGGAGTGCAACCATATCGCGATTTCCGATCTCAACTATTTTGTCGAGCAGTGTCCTGAAGACCCGGTCAGCGAAGTGATCAAAGTGCAGATCCATTCGATTGAGCCGAAACAGGTGACGCTGCATTAATTCAATGACTCCGCGCAGTGTGCAAGGCGACGGTTACAACCTTAACAAAGGCGAAAGCATGAAACAGAAAGTGGTTAGCATTGGCGATATCGACGTAGCAAACGATCTGCCGTTTGTGCTGTTTGGCGGTATGAACGTGCTGGAATCGCGCGATCTGGCGATGAGCATCTGCGAGCACTACGTCACCGTGACGCAAAAACTGGGCATTCCTTACGTATTCAAGGCCTCTTTCGACAAGGCCAACCGCTCTTCCATCCACTCGTACCGCGGTCCGGGCCTGGAAGAAGGGATGAAGATCTTCGAAGAGCTGAAAAAAACCTTCGGCGTGAAAATCATCACCGACGTGCATGAAGCGGCGCAGGCGCAGCCAGTTTCCGAAGTGGTTGACGTGATCCAGCTGCCGGCCTTCCTGGCGCGCCAGACCGATCTGGTGGAAGCGATGGCGAAAACCGGCGCGGTGATCAACGTCAAGAAGCCACAGTTCGTCAGCCCGGGGCAGATGGGCAACATCGTCGACAAGTTCAAAGAGGGCGGCAACGACCAGGTGATCCTGTGCGATCGCGGCAGCAACTTTGGCTATGACAACCTGGTGGTCGACATGCTGGGCATCAACGTGATGAAAAACGTGACCGGCGGCCATCCGGTGATCTTCGACGTGACCCACGCGCTGCAGACCCGCGATCCGTTCGGCGCCGCGTCCGGCGGCCGTCGCGCTCAGGTGGCCGAGCTGGCGCGCGCCGGCATGGCGGTCGGCCTGGCCGGTCTGTTCCTCGAAGCGCACCCGGATCCGAACAACGCCAAGTGCGACGGCCCGTCCGCGCTGCCGCTGGACAAGCTGGAGCCGTTCCTGGCGCAGATGAAAGCCATCGACGACCTGGTGAAGAGCTTCCCGGAGCTGGATACCAGCAACTAAGTGCTCGTCACCATAAAAAAAGCCCGACTCGTCGGGCTTTTTTACGTTTAGGCGCCGGTGGCCGCCAGCGCTTCCGGCAGCGTCGGGTAGAACTGCAGGCGGCCCTCGATCGGTTGTACCCGTGCGCGCGCCAAGGTTTTCAGCGGCTGGAACGGCACGTCGGTGATCACCAGCTTTTTGTCCGCCGGCAGCTCGTCGATAAAGCGCCGCAGGGCGCTCAGGCCGCCGGCGTCGAGCACCGGCACTGCATCCCACTGCAGCACGATCGTGCGGTAGCCTTCGCTGCGCGCCAGCAGTTCGGTAAAGATGCGCTCGGCGGCGGCGAAGAACAGCGGGCCATTCACCCGCAGCACCAGGCGGCCGTGGTCGGCGCTCAGCTCACTCAGCTTTGTCATACGGGCGATACGGCGCATAAACAGCAGCGACGCCAGCACGATGCCCACGGTAATGGCGATCACCATGTCGAACAGCACCGTCAGCGACATGCACAGCAGCAGCACCAGAATGTCGTCCTTCGGCGCCCGGCGCAGCAGGTAAACCACCTTGTGCGCCTCGCTCATGTTCCAGGCGACCATCAGCAGCAGCGCCGCCATCGCCGCCAGCGGCAGGTAAGAGAGCCACGGCGCCAATACCAGCAACGCCAGCAGCACCAGCAGCGCGTGGATGATGGCGGACACCGGCGAGGTGGCGCCGGCGCGCACGTTGGCCGCCGAACGGGCAATCGCGGCGGTGGCGGTAATGCCGCCGAAGAACGGCGCGATGATGTTGCCCGCGCCCTGGCCGATCAGTTCGCTGTTCGAGTTGTGCTTCTTGCCTGTCATGCCGTCGAGCACCACGGCGCACAGCAGCGATTCGATCGCGCCGAGCATCGCCATCGAAAACGCCGCCGGCAATAGGGCGGAAACGGTTTGCCAGCTCAGGGTGAACGGCTGCCCGCCGCCGCCCGGCAGATCCCAGGGCAGCAGCAATTGCGGCAGGATCGGCGGGATGCCCTGTCCGCTGCTGCCGTCGGCCAGCAGGTAGCTGAAGCGCGAGCCGATGGTCGCCACCGGGTGGTCAAACAGCGCCAGCAGCCCCATCAGCGCGGTACCCGCCAGCAGCGCCGGCAGGTGGCCAGGCACCCGCAGGCCGAGCTTGGGCCAGAAGATCAGGATCAGGAGCGTCACCGCGCCGATCAGGGTATCGCCGAAATCCAGCGTTGGCAGCGCCTGCAGCAGGGCGTACAGCTTGCCGACGTAATTTTCCGGCGTGTGCGCCAGCTGCAGGCCGAAGAAGTCCTTGATCTGCATGGTGGCGATGGTGATGGCGATACCGGAGGTAAAGCCGAGCGTCACCGGCAGCGGAATGTACTCGATCAGCCGGCCAAAGCGCGCCAGCCCCATCAGCAGCAGAAACACCCCGGAAATCAGCGTGGCGACCAGCAGGCCGGCCAGGCCGAACTGCTGCGAAACCGGATAGAGGATCACCACGAAGGCGGCGGTGGGGCCGGAGACGCTGTAGCGCGAGCCGCCGCTGACGGCGATGACGATGCCGGCGATGGCGGCGGTGTACAGGCCGTACTGCGGCGGCACGCCGCTGGCGATCGCCAGCGCCATCGCCAGCGGGATGGCGATAATGCCGACCGTCACCCCGGCGATAGCGTCTTTCAGCAACCGCACCAGGCTATAAGGTTCCCGCCAGCAGGCGTCTATCAGCGCGCTGAAGGGGCGAATTTTGTTTATTTCATGGGTTTTCATCTACGGTGCGTACCAAATCTTCAAAAGTGAAAGGAATGGCGGGCCCGATGAGGTCCGTCTTGTCACGTGACAGATACCATACGCCTTTTGTTCAGAGGATTACCAGACCTGTGTCAATTTGGCGCAGGAAATCAGAGAGTCGCCCTTTTGTTTGGGGCTAAATGCCGATAACAGATAAGTCAGCCGCAGATTCTGCGGCTGAAAAGCAAAGGAATAATCGAGGTTTTAACGGCTAGTGGAGTTCGGGCAAGGATAAGCCGAGAAAGTTCGCTAAAGTACCCACCAGCAGCTGGTGATCGTCCTTCTTCGGCGCGCCGGAAATGCTGATGCTGCCGACGCAGCCGAGGCCGGTCAGGGTGAGCGGGAAGGCGCCGCCGTGCACCGAATAGTCGCGCACGCTCAGCCCGTAGCGTTCCTCCAGCGACGTTTGCCGCTGCTGCAGGCGCAGGCCGATGGCGTAAGAGCTTTTGTGAAAATGGTTCACCAGATTGCGCTTGCGCCGCACCCAGTCGGCAATGTCCGGCGTGGCGCCCGGCATGGCGTAATAAAACAGCGTTTGCCCGGCCAGTTGGATCTCGATGGCGATGCTCAGGCCGCGCCGCTCGGCGGCGGTTTTCAGCGCTGTGCCCAGTTCCCAGGCGGTGGTGGCGTCAAAATGGGTAAAGGCCAGCGTCGCTTCCTGTTCGCTGAGCACCTGCAGTTCATCGTCGATATTCATGCGGTTCTCCCCCGATAACACAGGGCACAGAGTAGCCTGAAGCGCCTGGGGAGGGATAGAAGGCTTGGCGATAAGATAGAACCGCCCGGCCGCAGCCGGGGATGGGAGCGTGCGCCCCGGCGAGCGGGGCGCGTGGCCTCAGGCCGCCAGCGTGTGTTCGCGGAAGGCGTCCAGCAGCTCTTCGGTGAACGTCAGGCGTTTTTGGCGATCGGCCAGATCGAGCGTGAACTTCAGCTTGCTCGGGCCGTCCAGGCGGTAAACCTGCGGATTGCCCTGCAACAGGCCGATCAGATAACCGGGATCGACGCGGTTGTTGTCGCCGAACTCGATAAAGCCGCCGCGCTCGTTGCTCTCGATGCGTTTGATGCCCAGCTTCTGCGCATGCAGGCGCAGCGCCGCGCACTGCAACAGGTTGCGCGCCGCGTCCGGCAACTGGCCGAAGCGGTCGATCAGCTCGACTTTCAGCTCATCCAGCTCGCCGTCGCTCTTCGCGCTGGCGATGCGCTTGTACAGCGACAGGCGGGTGTTGACGTCGGGAATGAAATCTTCCGGCAGCAGCGCCGGCATGCGCAGTTCCACCTCGGTCTGGCTGCTGGTGAGATCTTCCAGCGACGGTTCGCGGCCGTTTTTCAACGCATCGACGGCGCTTTCCAGCAGCTCCATGTAGAGCGAGAAGCCGACGGTGGTCATCTGGCCGCTCTGGTCTTCGCCCAGCAGTTCGCCGGCGCCGCGGATCTCCAGATCGTGGGTCGCCAGCGCGAAACCGGCGCCGAGATCTTCCAGCGACGCGATGGCCTCGAGCCGTTTATGGGCGTCGGTGCCCATGGCTTTCGGGTTTGGCGTCAACAGATAGGCGTAAGCCTGGTGGTGCGAGCGCCCGACGCGGCCGCGCAGCTGGTGCAGCTGCGCCAGGCCGAAGCGATCGGCGCGCTCGATGATGATGGTGTTGGCGCTGGGAATATCGATGCCGGTTTCGATGATGGTGGTGCACACCAGCACGTTAAAGCGCTGGTGGTGGAAATCGTTCATCACCCGTTCCAGATCTCGTTCGCGCATCTGGCCGTGGCCGATGGCGATGCGCGCTTCCGGCACCAGTTCCGCCAGGCGCTGCGCCGCTTTCTCGATGTTTTCGACGTCGTTGTAGAGGTAGTAAACCTGGCCGCCGCGCAGCACTTCGCGCAGGATCGCCTCGCGCACCACCAGGCTGTCGTATTCGCGTACGAAGGTCTTCACCGCCAAGCGGCGCGCCGGCGGGGTGGCGATGATCGACAGATCGCGCATGCCGCTCATCGCCATGTTCAGGGTGCGCGGGATCGGCGTGGCGGTCAGCGTCAGGATATCGACGTCGGCGCGCATCGCCTTGATGCGCTCCTTGTGGCGCACGCCGAAGCGGTGTTCTTCATCGACGATCAGCAGCCCCAGGTCTTTCCAGCGCAGATCGCTCTGCAACAGCTTGTGGGTGCCGATGATGATGTCCACCTTGCCTTCTGCCGCGTCGTCCAGCACCTGCTGCTGCTCTTTGGCGCTGCGGAAGCGCGACATCATCTCGATGCGGATCGGCCAGGTGGCGAAGCGATCGCGGAAGTTGTCGAAGTGCTGCTGTGCCAGCAGGGTGGTCGGCACCAGCACCGCCACCTGCTTGCCGTTTTCCACCGCCAGGAAGGCGGCGCGCATCGCCACTTCGGTTTTGCCGAAGCCGACGTCGCCGCACACCAGGCGATCCATCGCCAACGGCTGACACATGTCGCTCAATACGGCATTGATCGCCTGTTCCTGATCCGGCGTGGTTTCGAACGGGAAGCTCTGGCAGAACAGCTGATACTGTTCGCGGTTGTGTTTGAAGGCGAAACCGGCCTTGGCGGCGCGCTGGGCGTAGATATCCAGCAGCTCCGCCGCCACGTCGCGCACCCGCTCGGCCGCTTTCTGCCGCGCGCGCGTCCAGGCGTCGCCGCCCAGTTTGTGCAGCGGCGCGTTTTCGTCCGCGCCGCCGGCGTAGCGGCTGATCAGATGCAGCGAAGAAACCGGCACATACAGCTTGTCCTCACCGGCGTAGGAGAGGATCAGGTATTCGGCCTTGATGCCGCCGGCCTCCAGCGTGGTCAGGCCGACGTAGCGGCCGACGCCGTGCTCCAGGTGCACCACCGGCTGGCCGGGATGCAGCTCCGCCAGGTTGCGGATCAGGGTATCGGTGTTGATGGTGCGCCGGTTGTCCTGCCGGCGGCGGCTGACGCGCTCGCCGAGCAGATCGCTTTCGCAGATCAGCGCCCGTCGGCGCAGGCCGTCGAGGAAGCCGTGTTCGGCGGCGCCGACCATCATGTAACGGCCCGCCGTTTCCGTCTGATCGAGGCGTTGAATCAGCGCCGGCGCCAGCTTGATGCGGCCGAGCAGATCCTGCAGCGTTTCACGCCGCCCCTCGCTCTCGACGGAAAAAATTACGCTGCCGTCGAAGCCTTCGATAAAGCGCCGCAGGTTATCCAGCGGGGATTTATGCTGCGCCTGCACCGCCAGATCGGGCAGGGCATGGTAGTCCAGATTGGTATTGCCGGCCTTGGCCGGCAGCTCATCGGTTTTCAGCGCGATGCGCGGCCAGGCCTTCAGCTCGCCGAACAGCGCGTCGACGCGCAGCCACAGCGTATCCGGCGCCAGCAGCGGGCGCATCGGATCGACGCGGCGGCTTTCGTAGCGCTGGTTGACGTCTTGCCAGAAGCGCTCGGCGGCGCCCTCCAGATCGCCGGTATTGACGATCAGCGTGTTGGCCGGCAGGTAGCTGAACAGCGACGGCAGCGGCTGGCTGAAGAACAGCGGCTGCCAGTATTCGATGCCGGCCGGCCAGGCGCTTTTGCTGACCTGCTGATAGATGTGTTCGGCGTCGCGGCGCACCTCAAACTGCTCGCGCCACTGGCTGCGGAACAGCTCGATGGCGTTCTTGTCGGTGGGGAACTCGTGGGCCGGCAACAGATTGATGGCCTCGACTTCGCTCAGCGTGCGCTGGGTATCGACGTCGAAGATGCGCAGGCTGTCGATTTCGTCATCGAAAAAGTCGATGCGGTAAGGCTCATCGCTGCCCATCGGGTAAAGATCGAGCAGCGCGCCGCGGGTGGCGAATTCGCCGTGCTCCATCACCTGATCGACGCTGCGATAGCCGGCCTGTTCCAGCTGCGCGCGCAGCTTGTCGCGCGACAGGCGCTGGCCTTTCTTCATCACCAGCGCGTGGCCGTGCAGGAACTCGTGCGGGCAGACGCGCTGCATCAGGGTGTTGACCGGCAAAATGATCACGCCGCGCACCATGGTCGGCAGATGATACAGGCTCGACAAACGATCCGAGATGATTTCCTGATGCGGCGAGAAGCTGTCATACGGCAGGGTTTCCCAGTCGGACAGCGTGGTCACCATCTGGTCGGTGAACTGCTGGATCTCGTCGCGCAGCCGCAGGGCGTTTTGCATGTCCGGCGCGATCAGCATCACCGGGCCAGGGTGGCGTTCGACGATCTCGGCGCACTCCACGGCGCAGGCCGCGCCGGTCAATTGCCCCAGCTGGCGCAGATCGCCTGCGCGATCGGGCAGAGAATAACGAGGGGATGAAGAACGGTTACGGCTATCGGAAGTGCTCATTCAGGTATCTTTAATCAATGTGTTAGAGGGCGTTCCGGCACGGATAACCCAGCGCCTTTATGCTGTTTATAGTAGCCCAGCGGCCGGCAAACTGACACAGCAAAAAGCGCTGCTCATCGCTTTTTTGCCGATTATTTAACCGGTTGACGCCGTCGATTTTTTGCGGCGACGGGTCAATATTGCGCTCATCTGCCGCCGCCGTTCTCCTCTGCGTCACGCAATAAAAGGCCGTCGGGTGTTCCCTAAACGAGGGAGAGCCTTTATCATCCATGATCACTTTGCTTAAGCCACGGCTATCAAACGGATTTCATGTATCAACCTGTCGCGTTATTCATTGGCCTGCGCTACATGCGCGGGCGAGCCTCAGACCGCTTCGGGCGGTTTGTTTCCTGGCTTTCCACCATCGGCATTACGCTGGGGGTGATGGCGTTGGTCACCGTGCTGTCGGTGATGAACGGATTCGAGAAGGATCTGGAGAACAACATCCTCGGCCTGATGCCGCAGGCGTTGATCGCCAGCCCGCAAGGATCGGTTAATCCGCAGCAGCTGCCGGCCTCCGAGGTGCAGAAGCTGCAGGGCGTCACGCGCGTTGCGCCGCTGACCACCGGTGACGTGGTGCTGCAAAGCGCCCGCAGCGTGGCGGTCGGGGTGATGCTCGGCGTCAATCCCGACGAAGCCGATCCGCTGACCCCGTATCTGGTCAACGTCAAGCAGCAACAATTGCAGCCGGGCCAATACAACATCATTATCGGCGAACAGCTGGCGGGGCAACTCGGCGTCAAGCGCGGCGATTCGCTGCGCGTGATGGTGCCGAGCGCCAGCCAGTTCACGCCGATGGGCCGCATTCCCAGCCAGCGCCTGTTCACCCTTATCGGCACCTTCCACGCCAACAGCGAGGTGGACGGCTATCAGCTGCTGGTCAACCAACAGGACGCTTCGCGCCTGATGCGCTACCCGGCCGGCAACATCACCGGCTGGCGCCTGTTCCTGCAACAGCCTCTGACGGTCGATACCCTCAGCCAACAGCCGTTGCCGGCGGGCACGGTCTGGAAAGACTGGCGCGATCGCAAGGGCGAGCTGTTCCAGGCGGTGCGCATGGAGAAGAATATGATGGGGCTGCTGCTCAGCCTGATCGTGGCGGTGGCGGCGTTTAACATCATTACCTCGCTCGGCCTGCTGGTGATGGAGAAGCAGGGCGAGGTCGCCATTCTGCAGACCCAGGGGCTGACTCGCCGCCAGATCATGTCGGTGTTCATGGTGCAGGGCGCCAGCGCCGGCATCATCGGCTCGCTGCTCGGCACGCTGCTCGGCGTGTTGCTGGCCACCAACCTGAATAACCTGATGCCGATCCTCGGCGCCCTGATCGACGGCGCTTCGCTGCCGGTGGCAGTCGATCCGCTGCAGGTGACGATCATCGCCGTGGTGGCGATGGCGGTTTCCCTGTTGTCCACGCTTTATCCTTCATGGCGCGCTGCCGCCGTACAACCCGCTGAGGCTTTACGTTATGAGTAACCATCTTTTGCTGCAGTGTGACAACCTGTGCAAGACCTATCAGGAAGGCAATCTGCACACCGACGTGCTGCGCAACGTCAGCTTTGCCATGCAGCAGGGCGAGATGATGGCGATCGTCGGCAGCTCGGGTTCCGGCAAGAGCACCCTGTTGCACCTGCTGGGCGGGCTGGACTCACCGACCTCCGGCGAGGTGATCTTCAAGGGCGAATCGTTGAACGCCATGTCTTCGGCGGCCAAGGCCGAGCTGCGCAACCGCCAGCTGGGCTTCATCTATCAGTTCCACCATCTGCTGCCGGACTTCACCGCGCTGGAAAACGCCGCCATGCCGCTGCTGATCGGCGGCGCCAAGCCGGCGCAGGCGCAGGAGAAGGCGCGGGAGATGCTGGCGGCGGTCGGGCTGGAAAAACGCAGCAAGCACCGCCCGTCCGAGCTCTCCGGCGGCGAGCGTCAGCGCGTGGCGATCGCGCGCGCGCTGGTCAATAATCCGGCGCTGGTGCTGGCGGACGAACCGACCGGCAACCTGGACAAACGCACCGCGGACAGCATCTTCGATCTGCTGGGCGAGCTGAACGTGCGTCAGGGCACCGCTTTTCTGGTGGTGACGCACGATCTGCAACTGGCCAAGCGCCTGAGCCGCCAGCTGGAAATGGCCGACGGCCACCTGCAGGCGCAGCTGACCCTGATGGGGGCCGAGTAATGGCGGGAGCCTCACTGTCCTTCCTGACGGCCCTGCGTTTCAGCCGCGGCCGTAAACGCGGCGGCATGGTGTCGCTGATTTCGGTCATCTCCACCATCGGCATCGCGCTGGGGGTGGCGGTGTTGATCGTCGGCCTGAGCGCGATGAACGGCTTTGAGCGCGAGCTGAAAAACCGCATTCTGGCGGTGGTGCCGCACGGCGAGCTCGAGCCGGTCAATCAGCCGTTCAGCGGCTGGCCGTCGATTCTGCAGCGGGTGGAGAAGGTGCCGGGCATTGTGGCCGCCGCGCCGTACATCAACTTTACCGGCCTGATGGAGAACGGCGCGCAGCTGCGCGCGGTGGAAGTCAAAGGCGTGGATCCGCAGCAGGAGAGCCGGCTGAGCGCGCTGCCGCAGTATGTGCAGGGCGACGCCTGGGCTAACTTCAAGGCCGGCGAACAGCAGGTGATCCTCGGCAAGGGCGTGGCCGACGCGCTGGGCGTGAAGCAAGGCGCCTATGTGACGGTGATGATCCCCAACAGCGACCCGGAAATGAAGCTGCTGCAGCCGAAGCGCATTCGCCTGCACGTGACCGGCATTTTGCAGCTCAGCGGCCAGCTCGATCACAGCCTGGCGCTGGTGCCGCTGGCCGATGCGCAGCAGTATCTCGACATGGGTGACAGCGTCACGGGTATCGCCCTCAAGATGAACGACGTGTTCGCCGCCAACAAACTGGTGCGCGACGCCGGCGAAGTGACCAACGCCTACATTTACATCAAGAGCTGGATCGGCAAGTACGGCTACATGTACCGCGATATCCAGATGATCCGCGCCATCATGTACCTGGCGATGGTGCTGGTGATCGGCGTGGCCTGCTTCAACATCGTTTCCACGCTGGTGATGGCGGTGAAAGACAAAAGCGCCGACATCGCGGTGCTGCGCACCCTGGGCGCCAAAGACGGCTTTATCCGCGCCATCTTCATCTGGTACGGGCTGCTGGCCGGGCTGCTGGGCAGCCTGAGCGGCGTAGTGATCGGGGTGATCGCCTCGCTGCAGCTGACCAACATTATCCGGGGCATCGAGAAACTGGTCGGCCACTCCTTCCTGTCGGGCGATATCTACTTCATCGACTTCCTGCCTTCCGAGCTGCACTGGCTGGACGTGCTGATCGTGTTGGCGACCGCCATCGTGCTGAGCCTGTTGGCCAGTTGGTATCCGGCGAGGCGCGCCAGCCGCATCGATCCGGCGCGGGTGCTCAGCGGACAATAAAACCCACGGGGAGGCAGCGATGCCGCCCCGTTTTTTTAGCCTGGGGATGGGTTATGTACTACGGTTTCGATATGGGCGGCACCAAGATTGAGCTGGGGGTATTCGACGACAACCTGCAGCGCATTTGGCAAAAACGGGTGCCGACGCCGCGTGAAGACTACCGGCAGCTGCTGGCCACGCTGGGCGATCTGACCCTTGAGGCGGATGCGTTCTGTGGCCGGCGCGGCAGCGTCGGCATCGGCATTCCGGGCCTGCCCAACGACGATGACGGCACGCTGTTTACCGCCAACGTGCCGGCGGCGATGGGGCGGCCGTTGCCGCGCGATCTGGCGGCGCTGATCGGGCGCGAGGTGCGCGTCGACAACGACGCCAACTGCTTTGCGCTGTCGGAGGCCTGGGACGACGAGTTTCGCCGCTACCCGACGGTGCTGGGCATCATCCTTGGCACCGGCGTTGGCGGCGGCCTGATCGTCGACGGCAAGACGGTGCCTGGGCGCAACTATATCGCCGGCGAGTTCGGCCATTTGCGCCTGCCGGTGGACGCGCTCGAGGTGCTGGGGCGTGATGTGCCTCGCGTCGCCTGCGGGTGCGGCCACCAGGGTTGCATTGAAAATTACATATCGGGCCGCGGTTTCGAATGGATGTACGCCCATTTCTATGGCCGGCACTTGCCCGCCACCGAGATCATTGCGCATTATCAGGCGGGTGAGCCGCAGGCGGTGGCTCACGTCGACCGCTTTATGGACGTGCTGGCGATCTGCCTGGGCAACCTGCTGACGGTGCTGGATCCGCACCTGGTGGTGATCGGCGGCGGGCTGTCGAACTTCGACGCCATTTACCAGGCGTTGCCGCAGCGGTTGCCGGCGCACCTGCTGCGGGTGGCCCGGCTGCCGCGCATCGAGAAGGCGCGCTATGGCGACGCCGGCGGCGTGCGCGGCGCAGCGTTCCTCAATTTGGTAAACAGGGAAAAGTAAGGAGAGAGTTAATGCACACTCGCCATCGGCTGTGTCAGTTTCGCAAGAGTAAGCATGTGCTGCATCAGCGCTTTCGTTCACGCATTTTTCACCGTGACACCATGGCGGCGGCCGAGCTGAAAAAGCCGTTTGTGGTGGTGTTGACCGGGGCCGGCATTTCGGCCGAGTCGGGCATTCGCACCTTCCGCGCCGCGGATGGGCTATGGGAAGAGCACCGGGTGGAGGACGTCGCCACGCCGGAAGGTTTTCAGCGCGATCCGGCGCTGGTGCAGGCGTTTTACAACGAACGCCGCCGCCAGCTGCAGACGGAGGAGATCGCCCCGAACGCGGCGCACCGCGCGCTGGCTGATCTGGAAGAGTGGCTGGGGGAAAACTTCCTGCTGGTCACGCAAAACATCGATAACCTGCATGAGCGCGCCGGCAGCAAGCGGGTGCTGCACATGCACGGCGAACTGCTGAAGGTGCGCTGCACCCAGTCGGGGCAGGTGTTCGAATGGCCCGGCGATCTCAGCGTTGACGACCGTTGCCACTGCTGCCAGTTCCCGGCGCCGCTGCGGCCGCACGTGGTATGGTTCGGCGAGATGCCGCTGGGCATGGACGACATTTACCAGGCGCTGAGCAAGGCCGATTTCTTCGTCGCCATCGGCACCTCCGGCCACGTCTACCCGGCGGCCGGCTTCGTGCATGAGGCGCGGCTGGGCGGCGCCTACGCGATGGAGCTGAACCTGGAGCCAAGCCAGGTGGAGAGCCAGTTCGACGAGAAGCACTATGGCCTGGCCAGCGAAGTGGTGCCGCGCTTTGTGCACAAGTTCCTGGTGGGCAAGGTGGCGCGGGCCGACAGGCCCTGAGAAAGGCATCAGGGCGCACTGCGCGCCCTGATGGGATGGCGGAGCGTATTAGCGCCCGGCTTTCAGCTTTTGGAAGTAGCTTTCATACAGCGTGCTGGCGTCGCCGACGTCGTTTTGCCACTCGCCGTGCTCAATCACCGCCTTGTCCGGGTAGAGTGACTTGTCGTTGGCGATCTCCGGCGACAGCAGTTTCTTCGCCGCCAGGTTCGGCGTCGGGTAACCGATGGTTTCCGCCACCTGTACCGCGATTTCCGGCCGCAGCAGGAAGTCTATCAGCTTCAGCGCCCCCTCGACGTTGCGCGCGTTGGCTGGAATGGCCAGGCTGTCCATCCAGAAGATCCCGCCTTCCTTCGGCCAGACGATCTCCAGCGGCGTGCCGGCCTGGCGCGCCACGAAGGCCGAACCGTTCCACACCATACCGACGTTGACTTCCCCTTCCATAAACGGGTTGCCCGGGTTGTCGGAGTTGAAGGCCAGCACGTTCGGCATCAATTTCTGCAGTTCGTGATAGGCGGCTTCGATCTCTTTCGGGTCGGTGGTGTTGCCGGAGTAGCCCAGCTTGAGCAGCGCCATCTGGAACACTTCGCGCGCGTCGTCGGTCAGCAGCAGGCGGCCCTTGTACTGCGGCTGCCACAGATCGGCCCAGGCGGTAACGGTAGAGGGATCCTGCGCGTCGCTGTTGACGCCGATGGCGGTAGCGCCCCAGATGTAGGGGATGGAGTAGTCGTTGTTGGGATCGAACGGCTTGTTCAGCAGGGTAGGATCGAGATCCTTGAAGTGGCTGAGCTTGCTCTTGTCGATTTTTTGCAGCATGCCTTCCTTGCTCATCTTGGCGATGAAGTACGTGGAAGGCACCACCAGATCGTACGCGCCGTCTTTATAGGTCTTCAGCTTGGCGTACATGCTTTCGTTGGATTCATAGGTGGAATAAATCACCTTGATGCCGGTTTCCTTGGTGAACTGCTCCAGCAGCCCCGGCGGGACGTATTCAGTCCAGTTATAGAAGTATAGTGTTTTGCCGTCAGAGGCGTTTGCAGAGCAGATACTCAGCGCCATCATCCCGGCTGCGAGCAGATGTGACCACTTTTTCATGCAGCGTATCCTTCAGCAGTCGTGAGCCGAACCCGTATGAGCCGCCGTTTTCGGCCGCGCCATACCCCAGAAAGGGGCCATTATAGGGGGCGGGGTGGGTAAAGGCGGTTATCCCGCAGGCAAATCAAGGGGTTTGGCGGCTTAAAGCGCATCACAATTTGATTGTCTCGCGCTGGACAGGCGGTGAAGCGCGTGCGAAACAATAATTTTGGCGAATAAACGAGGGCGGCGATGAATTTCAAACAGGTCTTCAGCCAGGCGGAGCTCAGCAAGACGGATCTGACGATTTTGCACTGCATTCTCGATAATCCGGACGCCTGCATCGACGACGGCATCCGCGCGGTGTCCGCACGCTGCTACAGTTCCCCCTCGACGCTGGTGCGGCTGGCCAAAAAGCTGGGCTTTCGCGGCTATCTCGAACTGGTCTATTTCATCAAATTCAACCTGACGATGGCGCCGGCCTATCAGGCGGAACGCGCTACGCCGGCGGCACCGCCGGCGCAGTTTCTCGATCTGCTCGACAGCGGCAAGATCTTGATCCACGGCAGCGGATTTTCGCAATTGGTGGCGCAGTATATGTACAACAAGTTTATGACGCTGGGCGTAGACAGTTACCTGTCGCTGTGGCCGGATTTCGACATTCTTGACCGTGAGACGCGCTTTCGCTTCGATATGGTGATCGTGATTTCAAAGTCGGGCAACAGCGGCTCGGCGCTGAGCTGGAGCGAGGCGGTGAAGCGTAACCGCATCCTGTTGGCGGCCTTCTGCGGCGACGGCGACAGCCCGCTGGCGCAGCAGGCCGACATGACCTTTCTGTTTGAGGACCGGCAAAAATACGATCACGATATCTACTATCCCAATCCGTTTTTCGGCCACTGTCTGTTGGGATTCGAGAATGTGATCACCGCCTGGTTTGAACGACGCGGCCGCTGACGGCCGCGCCGCATCGCTTAGCGCCAGTGCCCGGCATACTGACGGTGGGCCTGCAGGTACTCCTCCACCAGCGTTTTCGCCAGCGAGTAGGAGTTGACCAGCGGGTGTACCATCAGCGCCTTGATGGCCAGCTGGCGGTTGCCGGTCAGGATCGCTGCCACCGCCAGCCGTTCGTACTCTTTCACCTGCGAAATCAGGTTCTTCTGGGTGTCGGGAATATCGCGCATTTTGACCGGCTGAATGCCGGCGCTGCTCAATTCGCAGCTGATTTCGATCACGTCTTCCGGGTGCAGAAAATCGAGCGTGTCGCGGTTTTGCATCGATACCACCACGCGTTTTTGCCGGCCGCTGTTGACCGCCTCCAGAATGTCGATCGCCACCCCGGCATAGCCGCCGCTGTCCGGCTGTTCGATAAACTGTTGCAGCGTCAGCATCTCACGCGTTTTCACCTTGCCCTGGCTGGACTCGCGCTGCATATAGGAATTTTCGCGCTGCAGGTAATGGCTGAAGTAGACAGAGAAGGCGTGCTCCAACTGACGGGGGATGTCCAGCTCGCCCAACGCCGACAGCATTTGGCGGTTGATCGCCGCGATTTGTTCGCCGCGGGTCTCGCCGCCCTCGACGATGGCGGCGATCGCCTGCTCACGGTAATAGTAATAGTAGAGATACTCGTTGAGCATCAGGTTGTCCGACAGCGCCACCAGCTCCGGCGAGAAGTATTTCATGCAGGTTTCGCGATACAGGCGCGGATCCGCCAGCAGCCGTTCCGTGACCGGCTCGCCGTTGACGCGCGCATTGCGGAACCAGGAAAGGTGATTGAGGCCGAAGCAGTCGACGCTCAGCTGGTCTTCGCGGCAGTCCAGCAGTTCGGCCAGTTCGCGGATGAACTCGCTGGGGGCGTCGCAGATGCCGTAGACCCGGCGCTGGAAGCCGGATTTGATGATCGCCTCGGTCACCATGCCGGAAGGATTGGTGAAGTTGAACAACACCGCGTCCGGCGAGGAAAGCTGCTCGATCAGGCGGCAATAGTCGAGGATCGCCGGAATCGAACGCATCGCCATGGCGAAGCCGCCGGCGCCGGTGGTTTCTTGCCCGAGCAACTGGTGATTGAGCGCGATGCGCTCGTCATGGATGCGGCCTTCCTCGCCGCCGATACGCAGGGTGGTGATGATGTAGTCGGCGCCTTGCAGCGCCTGGCGCGCATCGCTGCTGAGGCTGAAAGCAATGTCGCCGCGAATGCGCTGGAATACGCCCTGCGCCAGGGCACCGTAGATCGCCAGATGGCGCTCATCGGTATCCATAAACACCACTTCGGTAATGCCGATGCGATGGGCGTTATAGGCGATGGATTTGGCGAGGAACGGGGAACGCACGCCGCCGCCGCCGAGAACGGTTAATTTCATTCGATATCTCCCATTAATAAAGCGTTAGAGTGCCGCCAAATATTTCTCTACCTGATTTTTGACCTTGCCGACCGTGACGCCGTAAATCACCTGCACTTCACGGCGATTCTTCACCACGCCTTTGGCGCCGGTGCTTTTCAACGCGGCTTCATCCACCCGCGCCATATCCTTTAATTCCACCCGCAGCCGGGTGAAGCAGTTGTCGACGGAAATAATGTTTTCCTTGCCGCCCAGCGCGCGAATAATGATGCCGCTCAGTTCGTCCGGGGTATTTTTGCGGTTCCGGTAATCCTGTTTGGAATAGAGTTTGACGTCCTGATCATCTTCGCGGCCCGGCGTCTTCAGATTGAGCTTCAGCACCAGCGTTTTGAACACCAGGTAATACACCGCAAACTGCACCAGGCCGATGACCACATACAGCGGCCAGCGGGTGAGGGAGACCGGCAGCGGCAGGTTGTAGGCCAGGAACTCGACCAGCCCGCTGGCGCCCCAGGGGCGCACCTGGAACAGGTTGCAGGCCACCTGCGACAGCGCGGTCAACACGGCGTGGATCACCCACAGCAACGGAGAGATAAACAGGAAGGTGAACTCTATCGGCTCGGTGATGCCGACCAGGATCGAGGTGGTGATGGCCGGGATCAGAATTGCCTTGGCCAGCATTTTCTTTTCCGGTTTGGCGGTGTGATAGAAAGCCAATGCCGCGCCCGACAGGCCGAAGATGGTCACCATCCCTTGCTGCGAGAAGCGCAGCGCTTCGTTCATTAGCGGCGAGATGCTCGGGTCGCGCATATAGGCCAGGAAAATCGCCTGCGAGCCGGAGACGGTCTGGCCGTCCTGCACGATCGAACCGCCGATACTGGTGAGCTGGAACGGCGACCAGATAAAGTGGTGCAGCCCGGTGGGGATGAGGAATTTTTCGAAGAAGCCGTAGACGAAAACCCCGATCGAGCCGGAGCTTTTCATAAAGCCGGTCAGCGCGATCAGGCCCTGTGAGATGGCCGGCCACAGGTAGCTGAAGGCGACGGCGTACAGCATGATGATCGGCGTCATGGCGATCAGCACCAGTTTGGCGCCGCCGTAGACCGAGAACACGCCGTTGAGCTCGACGTTGCACAGGCGGTTGTGCACCCAGGCGATGGTGACACCGAGGATAAGACCGAGAAAAATGCCCATATCCACCACGGTAAAGCCCAGCAGTTCAGTCTGCCCGGTGCCGTAATATTCGCCGTTGATCTTGGCCGCGACGTGGCCGCTGAGTTGCAGATAAGACGAATTGGCGCCGAGGAACATGATAAAGCACATCACCGCAACCAGCGCCGCTTCGCTTTTTTTGTCTTTGGCCAGGCCGTAGGTAATGCCGATGCAGAAAATCAGCCCGAGATTGCCGAATAACGGCCAGAAGGTATCGCCGATCATTTTACCGATAGAGAACACGGCGGAATGTTCATTGATAAGTGTGGCATTGGTGAGAATAGAACTGAGCGCCAGAATCAGACCGATCACCGGCAGGAAAAATATCGGCCCCATCATGGCTTTGGAGAAAAGCTGCAGCTTGCTTAAGATATTATCGATAATACCTTTCATGGCAGTTCCTTTTTATATTTTAATGGATGACGACGTTGCTGAATAAACTCCCTGGAAGCGAGAAAAAAATAAGGCACCTTGCCTGGATTCAGTTATAGGGGGAAGTTTTCGCCGCTGCAATCGGCGGGGCGGAAATAGGCACCAATGGTCAGGGAGTGACAACCGGTGCCGGTTGTGAAGGGGATCACAACCGGGCGCCGCAGCGCCCGGCGGGGAGGATTATTCGGCCTTGGGCGCGCGATCGCGCATCACCCACTGGCTGGCGATCACCAGCACCAGCGACAGCAGCAGCAAAATGGTGGCCAGCGCGTTGACCTCCGGCGAGACGCCGACTTTCACCATCGAATAGATCTTCAGCGGCAAGATCTCGTAGCTCGGGCCGGTAACGAAGGAGGAGACGACCACGTCGTCCATCGACAGGGTGAAGCTCAGCAGCCAACCGGCCGCCACCGCCGGCATCGCCAGCGGCAGGATGATCTTGCGCAGGATGGTGAACTCGCTTGCGCCGAGATCGCGCGCGGCCTCCAGCATCTTCACGTCGAAGCCTTTCAGGCGCGCGTAGACGGTCACCACCACGAACGGCAGGCAGAAGGTGATGTGCGAGAACAGCAGCGACCAGAAGCCGAGCGAAATGCCCAGCAGCATGAACAGCACCAGCAGCGAGATGGCCATCACGATGTCCGGCGACATCATCACCACGAACAGCATGCCGCCGACGAACGGCTTGCCGCGGAAGCGGTAGCGGTACAGCGCCACCGCGGTCAGCGAGCCGATCAGCGTGGCGAAGGTGGCGGAGAGCACCGCCATGGTCAGCGAATGGCCCGCGGCCTGCAGCAGGCTGTCGTTGTTGAGCAGCGTGCTGTACCACTGGGTGGTGGCTCCTTGCCAACTGATGCCGAAGCGCGAGGCGTTGAAGGAGTTGACGATCAGGATGACGATCGGGATATACAGATAGGCGTATACCAGCGCCATAAAGCCGCCGCGCAGCAGACGTCCGATCATGCCAGATCCTCCTTCTTGTTCAGCAGGCGGGCGGCCCGGTAATAGACCAGCAGCAACAGCCCCATCACCAGCGTCAGGCAGATGCTGGTGGCCGCGCCGAACGGCCAGTCGCGGATATTGAGGAACTGGCTTTTAATCACGTTGCCGATCAGCAGATTCTTGGCGCCGCCCATCAGATCGGCGACGAAGAACAGCCCCATCGCCGGCAGCACCACCAGCAGGCAGCCGGCGATAATGCCCGGCATGGTCAGCGGCACGATGATGCGGATAAAGGTCTGCAGCTTGCCGGCGCCGAGATCGCGCGCCGCCTCCAGGCAGGACTTATCGAGCTTTTCGATGCTGGAGTAGAGCGGCATCACCATAAACGGCAGCAGGATATACACCAGGCCGAGGATCACCGCTTCCGAGGTGTACATGATGCGCAGCGGCTTGTCGATGACGCCGATCCACAGCAGCGCGTCGTTGAGATAGCCGCGGGTGCTGAGAAACAGCTTCAGGCCGTAGATGCGGATCAGCGAATTGGTCCAGAAGGGCACGATCAGCAGAAACAGCAGCAGCGGCCGCACCTTCTGCGGCAACCGCGCCAGGATAAAGGCGAACGGATAGCCGATCGCCAGGCAGCACAGGGTGGCGATCAGCGCCATGTTCAGCGAGTGCAGCAGCACCTGGGCATACAACGGATCGAACAAGCGCCGGTAGTTGTCCAGCGTGAACACCATCTGCACCAGATTGGCGTCGTCGCGGGTCAGGAAGCTGGTGGCGATGATCATCAGGTTCGGCATGAACACGAACAGCAACAGCCAGGCGACGACGCCGACGATCACCACATTCTGGAAGACTTTACGCGATTTCTTCATCGGCCAGCACCACCTCCCAGCTTTCAACCCAGGTCACCGCCATCTTCTGATTGAGCGAGTGATCGACGTCCGGATCGTCTTCGTTGAAGAACTCGCTGACCATCACCGTTTTGCCGCTCTCCAGCTCGACCACCGATTCCAGCGTCATGCCTTTGTAGTTGCGCTCGCGCACGTAGCCGATCAGCCCGTCGTGCTGCGCGCTGTCGTTCACTTCTTCCACCCGTAGATCTTCCGGGCGCAGCAGCACCTTCAGCTTTTGGCCCGGCTCCACCGGCAGATCGGCGTAGATGTCGCACTCGCGGCCTTCGACGTTGGCGCGCACCCGCTGCGGATCGAGGCGCTGCAGAACCACCGCGTCGAAGATGTTGATCTCGCCGATAAAGCTGGCGACGAACAGGTTCTTCGGCTCTTCGTAGATCTCACGCGGCGTGCCGTCCTGCTCGATGCGGCCTTCGCGCATCACCACGATGCGATCCGACATGGTCAGCGCTTCTTCCTGATCGTGGGTGACGAACACGAAGGTGATGCCCAGCTTGCGCTGCAGCGCCTTCAGCTCGTTCTGCATCTGTTTGCGCAGCTTATAGTCCAGCGCCGACAGCGATTCGTCCAGCAGCAGCACCTTCGGCTTGTTGACCACCGCGCGGGCGATGGCCACGCGCTGCTGTTGGCCGCCGGAGAGCTGGCCCGGCCGCCGCTGGGCGAAGGTATCCAGCTGCACCATGCGCAGCGCCTCTTCGACGCGCGGCGTCAGTTCCGCCGCCGGCACCTTTTGCATGCGCAGGCCGAAGGCGACGTTGTCGAACACCGACATGTGCGGAAACAGCGCATAGCTCTGAAACACGGTGTTGACGTGGCGATGCTCGGCCGGAATGGCGGTGATGTCCTGGCCGTCGAGCACGATGCGGCCCAAATCGGCGTCTTCCAGACCGGCGATCAGGCGTAGCACCGTGGTTTTGCCACAGCCGGAGGGGCCGAGAATGGTGAGGAATTCGCCGTGGTTAATCGTCAGTTCGAGATCGGCAATGATGGTTTTGCCATCGAACGCTTTGCTCAGGGCATGCAGTTCAACAAGGGGTGCTCGAGAGGATGTCTCAGTCATTTATCGTATTACTCTATCCCGTGGGCTAATGCAGATAGAACCGCAACTGGAAAAGACTGCCGGAGCTTGCGGGATGCCCGCTGATCAAATGAAGCTCAAACCAGTTGCGCCAATGGAAATTTTTCGAGCGCGCATGATAGACGCTGAATGCCGGAATTGAAAGCCGATCCGGCCCAGATGCCGCGTTTTTCATCATGATAGCGACAAATGACCCTGTGATGACAGTGTTATTTCCCTCAGAAATCATCACAAAGATTAATGATATTGGCGAATTCTGGTTAAAAATGACCTGACGCAATATTTGATCCTGATCGGTTCCGCATAATGAAACGCGATATTCTGAGGGGCCGCTACCATGGACAAATTACTTGACCGCTTTTTCAACTACGTCTCTTTCGACACCCAGTCCAAAGCGAACGTAAAGCATGTGCCGAGCACCGACGGGCAGTTGAAGCTGGCGCGCGCATTGCAGCAGGAAATGATCGCGCTCGGCTTCGAGCGGGTGTCGCTCAGCGAACACGGCTGCGTGATGGGCACCTGGCCGGGCAACGTCGCCTGGCCGGTGCCGGCGGTCGGTTTTATCGCCCATCTGGATACCTCGCCGGATTTCAGCGGCAAACACGTCAATCCGCAGATCGTCGAGAACTATCGCGGCGGCGACATCGCGCTCGGCATCGGTGATGAAGTGCTGTCGCCGGTGATGTTCCCGATCCTGCACCAGATGCTGGGGCAAACCCTGATCACCACCGACGGCAAAACGCTGCTGGGCGCCGACGACAAGGCCGGCATCGCCGAGATCCTCACCGCCATGGTGCGCCTGCGCGCGCGCAAAATCCCGCATGGCGACATCCGCGTAGCCTTCACCCCGGACGAGGAGGTAGGCAAGGGGGCGCAGCTGTTCGACGTGGCGGCCTTCAATGCCGAATGGGCTTATACCGTGGACGGCGGCGGGGTCGGCGAGCTGGAGTGCGAGAATTTCAACGCCGCCTCGGTGACGATCAAAATCCTCGGCAACAGCGTGCACCCCGGCAGCGCCAAGGGCGTGATGGTCAACGCGCTGTCGCTGGCCACCCGCATTCATCAGGCGCTGCCGGCGGACGAAGCGCCGGAGACCACCGAAGGCTACCAGGGCTTTTATCACCTCAGCAGCATCAAGGGCAGCGTAGAGCGCGCCGAAATGCACTATATCCTGCGCGACTTCGAGCGCGAAGGGTTCGAGGCGCGCAAGCGCAAGATGGTGGACATCGCCCGTGAGGTCGGCAAAGGCCTGCCGCGCGATTGCTATATCGAAGTGAGCATCGAAGACAGCTATTACAACATGCGCGAACAGGTGGCGGAGCACCCACACGTGATTGCGCTGGCGCAGCAGGCGATGCGCGACTGCGACATCGAACCGGTGATGAAGCCGATCCGCGGCGGCACCGACGGCGCGCAGCTGTCGTTCCGCGGCCTGCCGTGCCCGAACCTGTTCACCGGCGGCTACAACTACCACGGCAAGCACGAGTTCGTGACGCTGGAAGGCATGGAACAAGCGGTGGCGGTGATCATGCGCATCGCAGCGCTGGCCGCCGAGCGGGCGCGGTAAACGGGACGCTTGCGATTATCATAATCGCTTGCCGCAACAAGGCGTTGCTCATAGTGTGGAAGCACATTCCCCACGCATAAGGACCGCATGATGAGCACCGAATACCGTATCGCCAGCCCGCATTTGGCGCAGTTCGTTCAGGCGATTTGGCGCCGGGCCGGCAGTACGGCGCGCGAAGCCGAGCTGGTGGCCGATCATCTGGTGCAGGCCAATCTGGCCGGGCACGACTCGCACGGCGTCGGCATGATCCCCAGCTACATGGCGTCGTTGGCGCAGGGGCAATTGCAGCTCAATCAGCACGCCGAAGTGGTGCGCGACGCCGGCGCGGTGCTGACGCTCGACGGTGCGCGCGGTTTCGGTCAGGTGGTGGCCAGCGAAGCAATGGCGCTGGGCATTGAACGCGCCGGTAAGCTGGGGCTGGCGGCGGTGGCGCTGCACAACGCACACCATATCGGCCGCATCGGCCATTGGGCGGAGCAGTGTGCCCGCGCCGGTTTCATCTCGATTCACTTCGTCAACGTGGTGGGCGATCCGATGGTGGCACCGTTCGGCGGCAGCGATCGCCGCTTCGGCACTAACCCGTTCTGCGCCATTTTCCCGCGGCCGGGCCGCACGCCGCTGCTGTTGGATTTCGCCACCAGCGGTATCGCCTTCGGCAAAACCCGGGTGGCCTATAACAAAGGGCTGTCGGTGGCGCCGGGCTATCTGATCGACGAACGTGGGCAGTCCACCACCGAACCGAAGGTGATGCACGAAGCGCCGTTCGGTTCGCTGCTGCCGTTCGGCTTGCACAAAGGCTACGCGCTGGCGGCGATGTGCGAAATCCTCGGCGGCGCGCTCTCCGGCGGCCGCACCACCCACGCCGCCACGCTGAAAGCCGACAGCGACGCCATCTTCAACTGCATGACGACCCTGATCCTCGATCCTCAGGCCTTTGACGCGCCGCAAATGCAGGCCGAGGCCGAAGCGTTTATCGGCTGGGTGAAGGCTTCGCCGCCGAGCGGCGAACAGCCGATCGCGGTGCCGGGAGAGTGGGAAGAGGCCAACCGCGCGGTGCGGCTGGAGCAGGGCATCCCGATTGACGCCAATACCTGGTGGCAGATTTGCGCGGCGGCGGAACAGGCGGGCATGGCGGCGGGGGAACTGGCGGATTACCGCGCACAGGCGCGCCAGGCATAAAAAAGCCACCCCGTAGGGTGGCTTGTTCGCGTGAAGGCAATCAGTCGTTAAAGTACCAATAGCCGCTGTTGACCAGTGCGGTCAGCAGAGCCAGGAACGACGGGTCGTCCACCGCGTCGCCGAGCAGGGCGGCGTCGACGCTGAAGTGCTGGCACAGGGCGTCTGCGGCCTGCAACTGGTCGGTGTCGATCAGCTCGCCGTTGACGAAGCAGCGATCGCCGACGCGCAGCACGCGCAACCCGCCCAGGCGCTGCAGCGCTTCACCCTGCTGCAGCAGCTCGTAGATTTCCCCGGCCTGATACGGCGGCTCCGGCGGCGCCAGATCCAGCTCGTGGCGCGACTGGGAGATAAACTCGCCGAACCAGTGCTGGAAGTGTTCCGGCTGTTGCACCAGATCCAGCATCATCTGCCGTAAGGCGTCCACTTCCTGCGGCAGGATCTCCGCCGAGTGTTCGCGCAGTTTAACGTCCGGATCGCCGTAGCGTTTGCTGCCCAGCTCGCGCGCCAGCACGTAGTCGGCGAAGCCGCTCACCAGCTCGCGGCCGTTCGGCGCGCGGAAGCCCACCGAATAGTTGAGCGCGTTTTCCAGCGCGTAGCCTTCATGCGGGAAGCCCGGCGGAATGTAGAGAATGTCGCCCGGCTCCATCTCTTCGTCGATGATGGCGTCGAACGGCTCCACCTGCAGGAGATCCGGGTGCGGGCAGTGCTGTTTCAGCGGCGTTTTTTCCCCGACGCGCCAGCGGCGGCGGCCGGTGCCCTGAATGATAAACACGTCGTACTGATCGAGATGCGGGCCGACGCCGCCGCCCGGTACCGAGAAGGAGATCATCAGGTCATCCATCCGCCAGTCCGGTAACTGGCGGAACGGGCGCATCAGCGCCGCGGAAGGCTCATGCCAGTGGTCCACCGCCTGCACCAACAGCGACCAGTTGTTTTCGCTCAGGTGATCGAAGCTCTCGAAGGGGCCGTGCGCGACCTGCCAACGGCCGTCCTGGTGGCTGACCAGGCGGCTGTCCACTTCGTTTTCCATCGCCAGCCCGGCCAGCTCATCCGGGGAGATCGGATCGATAAAGTTTTTGAAGCCGCGCTTCAGAATCACCGGACGCTTTTGCCAATAACGTTGCAAAAAATCGTTCCAGTCCAGGTCTAATTGATAATCCATGTTCTATTCCAGGAGAGAGGAGTGAGCCTGAGTGCGATTATAACGGAAGTTTGGCCCCGTGGATCGGGGCCGCAGAGGCATAATTTACTCGTTGTGGTGGGTGTCGTGCTGGCGGGCGAAGGTGACCTGCATGCGCGCGCCGCCGAGCGGGCTGTCGCTGATGACGATTTCGCCGTCGTACTGCTCGATGATCTCCGCCGCCACCGACAGGCCCAGGCCCTGGCCGGGGCGCAGGGTATCCACCCGCTGGCCGCGCTGGAAGATCAGCTGGCGCTTGCTTTCCGGGATCCCCGGGCCGTCGTCGTCGATAACGATGGTGAGGTTTTTCTCGGAGTGCAGCGAGGTGATCTCCACGAACTCCAGGCAGTATTTGCAGGCGTTTTCCAACACGTTGCCCATCACTTCCATAAAGTCGTTTTTCTCGCCCATAAAGGTCACTTCCGGCGAGATGTCCAGCGTGATCACCACACCTTTGCGCTGATAAACCTTATTCAGCGCCACCACCAGGCTGTCGAGCAGCGCCGGCACCGAATGGATCTCGCGCGTCAGCACCGTCTGGCCGGAGTTGATGCTGGCTCGGTGCAGGTAGTAACCGATTTGCTGCGAGATGCGCCCGATCTGATCCAGCATGATCGGCTCGGCTTCTTCGATGGTGGTCTGTTTGCCGCTGCGCAGCGAGCGCAGGGTGCTTTGCAGCACCGCCAGCGGCGTTTTCAGGCTGTGGGTCAAATCCGACAGGGTAGTGCGGTACTTGGTGTAGCGCTGGCGTTCGTTGCGCACCAGAATGTTCAGATTACGCACCAGCCCGCGCAGCTCGCTGGGCGGGTTCTCATCCAGCTGATCGCGTTCGCCGTTCTCCAGCTCGCCCACCTGATTGACCAGCGCCTTGATCGGCCGCAGGCTCCAGTAGGCCGCCAGCCACAGCAGCGGCACCACCAGCAGCAGGTTGGCCAACAGCACGTAGCTGAACCACTCCCACACCACGTCAGATCGCTGCAGCTCCTGCGGAATGCTGTCGACCACCACGATGGTCAGCGCCGGCAGGCGAGGCGTGGCGGCATAGGTATTGACCGCCACCGAGTGGGTCAGCGCGTTCTGATCGGTATCGTCGTAATTCTTCAGCTGATCCTGCGCTTTGGGGTTGTCCCCCAGCACTTCGCTACTGACGCGGGTGTCGGTGTCGATTTCGTAAAAGCCGGACTCCTCCAGCCATTCCTTGTTGATCAGCTTCTCCAGCTCCGGCACCTTGCGCTGGCTCCACAGCAGGTTGCCTTTATCGTCGTAGATAAATACCAGCGTCGGGAAGTTGAGATCGATATCGGGGGGAATGGCGATGGTGAGCTTGTTGTCTTTCCACTGCGCCAGGCTGAAGAACAGGTTGCTCTCGCCGCGCAGCAGGCGGAAGGCGGTTTTGTCGAAGCTGACGATATAGCCGACGACCGCCACCAAACCGTAAGAGAGCGACAGCGCCAGGATCACCCCGGCGGTCGCCATCAGGAAGCGGGCACGCAGCGAAAACGGTTTTTTATTCTTGTTGAACATTATGTTCACTTCGCGTCAAAACGATAGCCCTGGCCACGTACCGTGGTGATCACTTCATGCGGGTATTCCGCCTGCACTTTTTTACGCAAGCGGCCCATCAGCACGTCGATGGTGTGGCTTTCGCGCAGCTCGGCGTCCGGGTAGAGCTGCAGCATCAACGAATCCTTGCTCACCACCTTGCCGGCGTTGCGGATCAGGGTTTCGATGATGGTGTATTCAAAGGCGGTCAGCTTGATTTGCCGATCGTTGACGCTCAGCTCGCGGCGCGACAGATCGATCTGGAACGGCGGCAGCACGATCACCTGCGAAGCCAGGCCGCTGTTGCGGCGCATCAGCGCCTGCATGCGGGCGATCACTTCTTCCAGGTGGAACGGCTTGGTGACATAGTCGTCGGCGCCGGCTTCCAGCACCGCCACTTTGTCCTGCCAGCTTTCGCGGGCGGTCAGCACCAGGATCGGCAGCTTGGCCTGGTGCGCGCGCCAGCGGCGGATCAGGCTCAGACCGTCTTCACCCGGCAGGCCGAGATCGACGATGGCGATATCCGGCGCGTGCTCCTGCAGGAAGTAATCGGCTTCCTTGGCGTCTTCGGCCGCGTCGACCTGATGGCCCATCTCGCGCATCTGAACGGAAAGGTGGTGGCGCAGCAGACCATTATCTTCAACAACCAGTACTCGCATGGCGAACTCCTGTGACTATGCGGGTGAACGTCCTGTCACCCACGCGATAAAAAGGGAACACGCTCTGCGGCGTGTCAGGGGATAACGCGGCCACCTGAACCATGTTGACAAAAAGTGCTGAGGCTATGGTAGGTATAACCCGCCCGGCTCGCAAGAGAGCCGAAGCAATGTATTAAAATAAGCGTTATCAATTTGTTCGCCGACATTATCGACAAGTTCTGATAAACGTCGGATAAACAGCGGCGGGGCGACGTTAAACGCAACTTAAACGCGCCGGGCATTGCCCGCGGAAAGAACGTGTGAGCCGGGGCGCTTGATAAGCTTTAAAGGTACTAATAAGGTATTATTGAGGCATCGGCACATTTTCTCAGGAGCGACGGATGAAGCAGTTAACCCAGGCGGAACGCATAGCGGGCGCACTTTACGGACAGATGCTGGGCGACGCACTCGGCATGCCTTCCGAGCTGTGGCCGCGCGAGCGGGTTAAGCGCCACTTCGGCTGGATAGAGGGCTTTCTCGACGGGCCGGCGGAGAACACCGCCGCCTGTTATTTCAAGGCCGGGCAATATACCGACGATACCGCGATGGCATTGGCGTTGGCCGATGCGCTGGTGGAGGCGCAAGGCGAGGTGGTGCCGGAGCTGATCGCCCGCAACGTGATCCGCTGGGTGGACGGTTTTGACGCTTTCAACAAGAACATTCTCGGCCCCAGTTCCAAACTGGCGCTGAGCGAGCAAAAAGCGGGCACGCCGATCGCCGAGTTGGAAAACAACGGCATCACCAACGGTGCGGCGATGCGCATTTCGCCTTTGGGCTGCGTGCTGCCTTCCGCGCCGCTGGAGGATTTCTGCCGGCAGGTGTGGCTGGCCTGCAGCCCGACGCACAAATCCGACATCGCCGTCGCCGGTGCGGTGGCGATCGCCTGGGCCGTGGCGCGGGCGGTGGAAGGGGCTGACTGGGCCTCCATTCGCCTGGCGTTGCCGGGGGTGGCGGAGTATGCCCAGCGCCGGCAGGAGACGACGTTCAGCCCTTCGCTGGCGGCGCGCATCGAACTGGCGTTTCAGGTGGTGGATGAAGCCACCGGCACCGAGCAGGCCTCCGAGCGGGTGTATCAGCTGATCGGCGCCGGGGTGAGCACCATCGAGTCGGTGCCCGCAGCGCTGGCGATGGTGCAACTGGCGCAAACCGATCCTACCCGGTGCGCCGTGCTGTGCGCTAACCTGGGCGGCGATACCGACACCATCGGCGCGATGGCCACCGCGATTTGCGGTGCGCTGCACGGCGCCGAGGCGATTGAGCCGGGGCTGCTGGCGGAGTTAAAACGGGTGAATCCGCTGGATATCGGGGCTTACGTTCAGGCGTTCGCGCGTTTTCGCCGCCGCCGGCAGGGCGAGGCGTAAGCCGCCGCGTGACGCAACGGGTCAGCTTTCGCTGGTAAATTCGTACATGTCGCTGCGGCAGAAGCTTTCACTGTATTCGATCGGCTTTTTTTGGTGGTCGAACAGCGTCTGGCGCACGATCAGCAGCGGCATCGGCTCCGAGAGCCGCAGCGCCTGACGGATATCGTCGTCGGCCATCGCCGCGCTGACCTGGCTGCGCAGCGATCCCATCTCCACCTTATTGCGCCGGAAGTAGTCGTACAGCGAGATGCCGATCTCTTCGACGTTGGCAATTGCCGTCACCACCACGTAGGACACCGCCACCGACATTGGCCGCCGATCGATCAGGTGAATGCGTTTGAGTTGGTAGATCGGCGTTCCGGCCGCCAGCTGGAGCTTTTCAGCCAGTTCAGCGCCGGCGGGTATCCGTTCGCGGCTGATCCACTGCGTATCCGGCCGGCGCCCCTGCTGTATCACCTCGCGTGAGAACCCTTTCACGTCCGCCAATGAATAGAACAGCTTCGGCTCGGGCCGCTGCGGTTGGATAACGGTGCCGTAGCCGCGCGAACGGCCGATGATGCCGTCCTGCTCGAGGCAGGCCAGCGCCTTGCGCACCGTGATGCGCGAGATGCCGAGCCGCTCGGTGAACAGGCGTTCGCTGGGCAAAAAATCCCCCGCATTCAGCAACCCCTGCTCGATGGCCTGGCGCACCGAGGCGTTGAAGCGCAAATACAGCGGCATCGCGCCCGCGCTGGCCAGATCCTGCTGCAGTTTGTCCAGCAGACGCTGGTTGGTCTCCTTGCTCATAGCCGACGGAAGTCCTGTAGCCGCAATGCGATGGCTTATTTAAGGGGATTTCGCCGGGCAGCGCAACTGCCGCCGCCGGGAGGAAATGAGGTAGAGTAGTGCGTCGGCCCCTGAGCCAGGAGAAACAAATACCCCATGAGCAATACCCCACGACACGCGGACGACGCGGCGATCCTGGCCGCCTTCGCGCAGCAGCGGCGGCAAGGCCTGACCCGGCGTTCGGCGCTGCATCAGGCCCTGCTACAACTAATCGCCGCCGGAGAACTGCCCTGGCGGACGCAGCTGCCGCCGAGCCGTGCGTTGGCGGCCCGGCTGACGGTGGCGCGCGACACGGTGGAACAGACCTACGCGCGGCTGGAAGCGGAGGGGTTCATCAGCCGAACGGTGGGGCGCGGCAGCTTTGTGCGTTATCGCTGTGACACGCTGCTCGGCCGTGAACTGCTGGCGACGGCGGCGGGGCAAGAGGCGCGGCTGGCGGAGCGCGAGCTGAGCGATCGCGGCCGGGCGCTGCTGGCGGTCAGCCATACGCCGCACACCAGCCGCCAGGCTTCGCTGACGCCTTCGCTGGCGGACCTGCGGGCGTTTCCCATCGAGCAATGGCTGCAGCAGGAAAAGCAGGCGCTACGGCGGCACGGCGAGCGGCTGTTGGGGTATGCCGATCCGCAAGGGTTGCCGGAGCTGCGCGCGGAGATCGCGCACTATCTGCAGCGGGAGCGGGGCGTGAAGGCGACGGCGGAACAGGTGATCGTGGTGACCAGCTCACAGCAGGCGCTGGCGCTGTGTACCCAGGTGCTGTTCGATCCCGGCGATGCGGTGTTCGTCGAAGAGCCGGGTTACCAGGGGGCGAAAAAGCTGGTGCAGTCGGCGGGGCTGCAGGCGCGGCCGATCGGCATCGACGAGCAGGGACTGGACGTCGGGCAGTTGATGCAGGCCTCGGGCGGCGGACGGGGCGTTTACATCACGCCGTCCCATCACTACCCGCTTGGGTATTCGCTGAGCCTCGAGCGGCGGCTGGCGCTGCTGCAGTGGGCGCAGCGGCAGCGGGCCTGGATCATCGAAGACGACTACGACGCCGAGTTCAACTATGACCGGCAAACCAAGGCGGCATTGCAGGGGCTGGACAGCGGCGGGCGCACGCTGTACATCGGCACCTTCAGCAAGACGCTGTTTCCGGGACTGCGCATCGGTTTCATGATTGCGCCGCCGCAGTTGGTGCGGCCATTGGTCGCCGCCAGGCAGTTTCAGGACGGCTACACGTCGGCGCTGGCGCAGATGACGCTGTTCCACTTCCTGCACGAGGGCGGCTACGCCGAGCATCTGCGCAATATGCGCACGCTGTACAAGGCGCGGTTGGACGTGCTGTACGACGCGGTGCATCGTCACCTGGCGGCCTGGACGCGCCCGGCGTTGCCGCAGGGCGGGCTGCAGCTGGTGTGCCCGTTGGCGGATGCGACGACGGAGCGGCGGCTGGTGGCGGCGGCCGCCCAACGGGGGATTCGGCTGTACGGCCTGGCGGACTTCTACACCGGCACGCCGCAGCGCGGGGCGCTGGTGCTCGGCTTCTCGGCCTATACGCCGGATGAGATCGTGCGCTTTATCGCGACGCTGGCGCAGGTGTTCAACGCGCTGCCGGTGGCAAGCGACGGCTAAAATTGGTCTGCTCTGCGTTTCGCATTGGTCCGTATTGCGCCGCCGCCGCGCGGTGTATTCTGCCGCTATCCGGTTATTTCCCTAATGGAAATAACATCTTACTCCGTGAGGCGCTATGAACCCATACAACCCTGAAGTGACTATCCGCAGAATCAATGGCGACGACAAAGCGCAATGGCTGGCGCTGTGGCAGGGCTATCTCGATTTTTACCGCGCCGACGTGGCGCCGCAGGTGACCGATCGCACCTTCGAACGCCTGGGGCAGGATGAACAGGTGTACGGGCTGGTGGCGCAGGATGCCGATGGCCGGCTGCTGGGGCTGATGAACCTGGTGTTCCACCCGTCCACCTGGAGCGCGGTCGGCTATTGTTATATCGAGGATCTCTATGTGTCGCCGCAGGCGCGCGGCCACAAGGTGTCGGAAAAGCTGTTCGAACAGGCGTATCGCTTGGCAGAGATGCGCGGCAGCGATCGGGTCTACTGGATGACCCAGGAGTACAACGCGCCGGCGCGTTCGCTGTACGACAAAATCGGCAGAAGAAGCTCGTTTATCGTTTATTCCCGTTAATCGCAGGAGGGCGTTTATGGCAATGAATCGTTATGGTCAGCCGGTTGGCGAACCGATGCCGGATTGGCAGCCGGCTCGCCGCCCCGGCGGCGCGACGCTCGGCGGGCGTTTCTGCTCGCTGGCGCCGCTCGAGCCGCAGCGGGATTACGCCGCGCTGTTCGAGGCGTTTCAACTGGCGCCGGACGGCCGCGACTGGACCTATCTGTCCATCGAACGGCCCGATACGCCGGCGGCGATGTTGCAGCATCTGGAGACGATGCAGGCCAACCCGGCGCTGGTTAATCTGACGGTGTTCGACGCCGCCAGCGATGCGCCGGTGGGCACGGTGGCGCTGATGCGCATCGACGAAGCCAACGGGGTGCTGGAGATCGGCCACGTCAGCTGGTCGCCGTTGATGAAACAGCGCTCCAGCGCCACCGAGGCCATCGCGCTGCTGCTGCGCTATGCCTTCGACACGCTGGGCTACCGCCGCTGCGAGTGGAAGTGCGACAGTCATAACGCGCCGTCCCGCCAGGCCGCGCTGCGCTTTGGCTTTCGCTACGAGGGCAACTTCCGCTTCGCGGTGATCGTCAAGGGGCGCAGCCGGGATACCGACTGGTTCGCCATCACCGCCGACCGCTGGCCGACGGTGCGGCAGGCGCTGGCGCGCTGGCTGAGTGCGGACAACTTCGATGCGCAGGGGCGGCAGATAGCCCGGCTGCAGGTGTTGCGCGGCGAATGATAAGCAAAAAGGCGCTTAGCAATATAATTTATGGTAGAAAGAGCTATTGAATTTAGGTGGTTGAGTGGATGTTGTTTTTTTATGGAGCTGTTGCGAATTTTTTAAATATCGCTTATGGCTTCCTGTATGAAATTAAAATTTTACCTTTATTTTTTATCTTGAGTGGACAGTTAAGAAGTGGTAACTACACCTTTTAAACAGACTATGGTTAGTGTCGTTGAGGGGGCTCAACGACACGGAATGTAAGGTGATGAAATAGTTTATACGGCCAGGGTATTATTTTTGATCTCCACTTTTATCACTAAGTAAGTTAAATGATTTTAATACGGGAGTTAATGTTTCGCTCTCAAAATTCTCGGCTAATGTGCGCAAGTAATTAACTAGGTTGCCTTCTGATGCTAGTTCTATATTATAAGGAGTCCATTTTACATTGCTATCAACTCGTGTTTCGTTTTCCCAACCTGAAGGTTTATATAATGCAATGCATGAGAGAATTACCAACCTGGTTTTGGATAGGAAAGGTAGGATGTATAACTTTGTGCTGTTTATATTAGGATATTTTGATTTTGCTAGAATTGATATAACCTTAAAAGAGCAGTCGAGAGATGATTCAATATGGGTAGGTGACATGTAATATTCAGTAGTCCACGTGTAGTTATCATCATCATCTATGCCCCACACTTTTACATTTAAATGCTCTAAGGCAGTCATTCTTTTTTTTGGCTTTCTAACTTTTCTCTCTTTAGTCTCTTTTATTGCTTTTACAAAAAGATCGTCATTGTTCTTATCAACCCATTCGGAAAGGAGACTCAATTTAGGAACTTCGTCGTAGCTATTCAAATTTTCAATTTTCAGATTGAATAAATCCTTTGACTCCAGTTTGAATTTGAATTCTTTTTTAACTAGCTCTGGTATTGATTCGTATATTTTAACTGCCTTATCCTCCGTAAAATACCGTGCGGCATCTCTTTCAACTAGTTCCTTTAAGGGATGTTTCTTTGCCTCTGTTATGCTATCTGGTATGACTGATAGTGCTTTCTCAATAGCATTTTTGTTTTCTTGTGTTATTGTTTTGATGAAAACTTCAGTAAAAGATGCTTGGTTGATAAATACAGGGGATTGGTGTTCATTTCGACTGAATTTGTCAGAGATGTAGTCAATAATATCTTTGTATCTAATGGAGTTATCTGCTGAGTAAGCAACTGCTTCACCTATAGCCTTAGTGAAAAAACTGAGATGTGCATCAGCAAATGAGTATTGTGCATCTTCTGATGAAAACATAAAGTAGCATTTTGAAAAACCTAGTTTAGATTCATCAATATGTTTGCTGAGGGCTGTTGGGTCTTTTATATATGAGACGCCAGAGTTGCATGCATCGACAATCTTGACTGTGAGTTTTGGATTCAATGACTTCATCATTATGTCTAGCTCACTGTTTTCAAGTGAAGTGCTTTTTATTTTCCTTGCGTCAAAATCAGACATTATATAATGAAAGTCGGATCCATCGAATAAGCCATGGCCACTAAAGTAGAATAGTAGTTCATCAACCTCTTTTTCTGAGTGTTCTGCAATGAATTCTGATAGCTTGCTTTTTACTTGTCTTGTGTTTGTTTCATTTTCAATATAGAGAATGTCGGTATATTCTTCACTAAGATTTAATACGGACTTTATAAGTCTTGCATCATTTTTACTTGCAGATAATTCAGGCTGTAAAATGTAATTACTTACGCCGATTACTATTGCCAGTTTCATATAATTGCTCCTATTAATCTAAGGTTAAACTATTTTTATATTTTCTGTAGGCTGTTATTGGACAGGGGTTAAATTGTATCAAAGGTTGAATGTGCTGCATATCTTTTGTTTTTCATGATGTGATTTTTTGTTGAATAATGTCGAAATAATTGATTTTCACTTAAACTATTTCATAATGAATTAATCAGGTGGCTTATTGGAATATGGGTAGTTATGAGAGTGTAAAATAATGATTTGTGCTTATAGTTCAAAAAATAATTATTACTCCTTGGAATAGAAAAAGCACTGAGACTCTATACCCAGTGCTTTTTATTATTAACGATTGGTCGGCAACACCACCTATTAATGACGAATTGAAAGGTGTATGCCTCTTCTATCGGGCTAAAGCGCTTACTTCAGCTCGTCGACCATGGTGGTGGCACGGCCGATGTAGTTGGCCGGGGTCATCGCCTTCAGACGGATTTTCTCTTCTTCCGGCAGCGCCAGGCCATCGATGAATGCCTGCATGCCGGCGGCGTCCACGCGCTTGCCGCGGGTCAGCTCTTTCAGCTTCTCGTAAGGTTTCTCGATGCCGTAGCGGCGCATCACGGTCTGGATCGGCTCTGCCAGCACTTCCCAGTTGTGATCCAGTTCGTCCAGCAGGTGCGCCTGATTCACTTCCAGCTTGCTGATGCCTTTCAGGGTGGCTTGATAGGCGATCAGCGCATAACCCAGGCCTACGCCCAGGTTACGCAGCACGGTGGAATCGGTCAGGTCGCGCTGCCAGCGGGACACCGGCAGTTTGCCCGCCAGGTGGCCCAGCACGGCGTTGGCCAGGCCCAGGTTGCCTTCGGAGTTTTCGAAGTCGATCGGGTTGACCTTGTGCGGCATGGTGGAAGAGCCGATTTCGCCGGCGATGGTCTTCTGCTTGAAGTGGTTCAGGGCGATGTAGCCCCAGATGTCGCGGTCGAAGTCGATCAGAATGGTGTTGAAACGCGCTACGCAGTCGAACAGCTCGGCGATGTAGTCATGCGGCTCGATCTGGGTGGTGTACGGGTTCCAGGTGATGCCGAGCGAGGTCACGAACGCTTCGCTGAACTGATGCCAGTCCACTTCCGGGTAAGCGACGATGTGGGCGTTGTAGTTGCCGACCGCGCCGTTGATTTTACCCATGATCTCCACGCGCTCCAGCTGGCGGTACTGGCGCTCCATGCGGTAAGCCACGTTGGCGAACTCTTTGCCGACGGTCGACGGGGTCGCCGGCTGCCCGTGGGTGCGCGACAGCAGCGGAATATCGCGGTATTCCAGCGCCAGCCCTTTCAGCGCGTCGATGATCTTGCGCCAGTAAGGCAGCACCACGTCCTGACGGGCGCTTTGCAGCATCAGCGCATGCGACAGGTTGTTGATGTCTTCGGAGGTGCAGGCGAAGTGGATGAACTCGGACACCGCGTGCAGCGCAGGCACCGCCGCCACTTTTTCCTTCAGGAAATATTCGACCGCTTTCACGTCGTGGTTGGTGGTGCGCTCGATGGTTTTGATGCGCTGAGCGTCTTCTTCATTGAATTCCGCGACGATTTTGTCGAGGAAAGCGTTTGCGTCGGCGTCAAAAGCGGGAACTTCCTTGATTTCTGCGCAGGCCGCCAGTTTTTGCAGCCAACGTACTTCAACCTGTACGCGGAATTTCAGCAGACCGTATTCGCTGAAAATGGGACGCAGTGCGCTGACTTTATCACCGTAGCGTCCATCAACGGGGGAAACGGCGGTCAGTGAGGATAATTCCATCGGTAGCAACTCCTGGGATCGATTAACAATGAGCAACGATATTTTGCGCCTGCTTGAACAGACGATTACGGGAAAACATTAATTGCAGGCGGCTGCCGCCGACCTGTTGCCACAGCACGGCGGCGCGAATGCCGGCCAGCAGCGTGGCACGAACCTTGGCCTGCACCTGCGGGTTCTGCAAGATAGCCGGCGAGCCGGTCACCTGGATGCGCGGCCCGAGCGGGCTGACCACGTCGACGTAAATGCCGGCCAGCGCGCTGATGATGGTGTCCGACTCAAGATCGAAGTGCGCCAGCTGGCGTTCGAGCTGGCTGAGGCGTTCACCGAGCGTGTTCATCGCCTGTTTGTTGGCGTTGAGCTTGCGCTCCAGCACCATCAGGCTGATGGTGTAGCGGGTCAGTTCCGCGCCCGGCCCTTTGTTGTTGGCGTTAAGCACGCCCATCAGGGTTTCGAGGCCGACCATCAAATTGCGTTCTTCACCGCCGAACACCGCCAGCGTGGAGGGCGGGTCCATCTGCAGCAGGCTTTTCAGCGAGGTCTGAAAGGCTTCGCGGTTGCATTGCCCTTCATGGGCCAGCTGCTGAACCAAACGCGCCGACTGGCTGATACCCGCCATGGCCAGCGTGATGTCATAATAATTCTTCGCCACGATTACTCCTGTAAACGCTGTGAACGGTACATGGCTTACTGCATAAGGTTGTGTGTATCGCAGGGGTAACGGCGGCGGCCGCGAACGGTAACGAACGGGCGTGGCTGTAACAACGATGACAACGAATGCCGCGGATCATGCCACAAAATCGAGGCTAAACCCAGCGTCTAATACGCCCGAGACGAGGCGGAGGCGCCGTACGGCGCAGAACTGCGCAGACAGGCGGCGAAAATCGCCGGCGCGGCGGCGCGAACTTATTGTTGCGGCGGCAAATAAAGTGCGGCGGCTGCATCTATACTGCCAACGTGAGCCCTCAAATAAAGATCTTCATATGCACGTAAAAAACAAGCAGCCGCTGCCGGCGGTAACGCTGGCGGCCATCGGCGTGGTGTACGGCGATATCGGCACCAGCCCGCTGTATACCCTGCGCGAATGCCTGACGGCGGAGGAGGGCATCACCATGACGCCGGCCTCAATCTACGGCTTTTTGTCGCTGATTTTCTGGCTGCTGACGCTGGTGGTGTCCATTAAATACATTTGTTTCGTGATGCGCGCCGACAACGACGGTGAGGGAGGCATTCTGACGCTGATGTCGCTGGCGATCCGCAGGCTGGATGCGCGCTGGGTGCCGGCGGCGGTGCTGATCGGGCTGGTGGGCGGCAGCTTCTTTTACGGCGACGGGGTGATCACCCCGGCCATTTCGGTGCTTTCGGCCATCGAGGGGCTGCAGATTATCGCCCCCGAACTGGACAGCTTTATCGTGCCGCTGTCGCTGCTGGTGCTGACCGCGTTGTTCGCGATACAAAAGCGCGGCACCGGCAGCGTCGGCAAACTGTTCGCCCCGGCGATGGTTATCTGGTTCCTGACGCTCGCGCTGCTGGGCATCGGCGGCATTCTGCAGCACCCTGGCGTGCTGCGGGCGCTGAACCCTTACTGGGCGGTGAATTTCTTCCTCGAATACAAGACGGTGTCGTTTTTTGCGCTGGGCATGGTGGTGCTGTCGGTCACCGGTGCCGAAGCGCTGTACGCCGATATGGGCCACTTCGGTAAAAAGCCGATCCGCCTGGCGTGGTTTACGCTGGTGGCGCCGGCGCTGGTGCTGAACTACTTCGGCCAGGGGGCGCTGCTGCTGACCAATCCGGCGGCGATCAACAACCCGTTCTTCCTGCTGGCGCCGACCTGGGCGCTGATCCCGCTGCTGGTGATCGCCACGCTGGCGACGGTGATCGCCTCGCAGGCGGTAATTTCCGGCGTATTCTCGCTGACGCGGCAGGCGGTGCGGCTGGGCTACCTGCCGCCGATGCGCATCATCTATACCTCCGATCAGGAGTCCGGGCAGATCTACATTCCGGTGGTGAACTGGCTGCTGTTCGCAGCGGTGCTGATCGTGATTATCAGTTTTAAACACTCCAGCAACCTGGCCTCGGCTTACGGCATCGTGGTGACTGGCACCATGCTGCTGTCGTCGATTTTGCTGAGTATCGTGGCGGTGAAAAACTGGGGCTGGCCGCGCGCGCTGGGCGGGCTGATGCTGGTTGTCATGCTGTGCATCGACGTACCGCTGTTCGGCGCCAACCTGATCAAGCTGGCGACCGGCGGCTGGCTGCCGGTGGTGCTGGGGCTGATGATTCTGCTGATCATGCTGACCTGGAAGACCGAGCGTTCGCGTCTGATCCGCCGGCTGCGCGACAACCAGGAGGGGCTGAGCGCGCTGATCGAGTCGCTGGAGGAGGCGCCGCCGAAGCGGGTGCCGGGCACCGCGGTGTTTATGGAGCGCACGCCGCACGCGGTGCCGCTGGTGCTGTTGCATAACCTGAAGCACAACAAGGTGCTGCATGAGCGCGTGGTGCTGCTGACCATCGTCACCACCGACATGCCGTACGTGCATAACGTGCAGCGGGTGGCGATCGAACAGCTGTCGGCGAGTTTCTGGCGGGTGGTGGCGAGCTACGGTTGGCGCGAGACGCCCAACGTCACGGACATCCTTTACCGCTGCGGGCTGGAGGGGATGAGCTTCACCATGAACGAGACCTCGTTCTTTATGTCGCGCGATACGCTGGTGCTGGGCAAGCGGCCCTGGTATTTGCGCGTGCGCGGCAAGGTGTTCCAGCTGTTGCAGCGCAATGCGCTGCGCGCGCCGGATCTGTTCGAAATCCCGCCGAATCGGGTGATCGAACTGGGGGCGCAGGTGGAATTTTGAATAAAAAAAACGCTGCGGTAAACGCAGCGTTTTTCTTTTGCCGGGCAGTTACGCCAGGCGCTGTTCGATGATGCCGCCGCCGAGGCAGATTTCGCCCTGGTAGAACACCGCCGACTGGCCGGGGGTGACGGCGGAGACCGGCTCGTCGAAACGCACTTCGATGCGTTCGCTGTCGAGCGGGGTCACGGTGCAAGGGATATCCTGCTGGCGATAGCGGGTCTTCACCGTGCAGCGGAACGGGCCGCTCAGCGGCAGGCGATCCACCCAGTGCAGCTGCTGCGCGATAAGACCGGTAGACATCAGGCGCGGGTGATCGTGCCCCTGGGCGACCACCAGCACGTTGTTGGCCACGTCTTTATCCACCACGTACCAAGGATCTTCGCTGCTGTCTTTCAGGCCGCCAATGCCCAGCCCTTTGCGCTGGCCCAGGGTGTGATACATCAGGCCCTGGTGTTCGCCGACGGTCTGGCCGTCAACGCTGACGATCGGGCCCGGCTGCGCCGGCAGGTAACGGCCGAGGAAGTCGCGGAACTTGCGCTCGCCGATAAAGCAGATGCCGGTAGAATCTTTCTTCTTGGCGGTGACCAGCTCCAGCTGCTCGGCGATGCGGCGCACCTCCGGCTTCTCCAGCTCGCCGACCGGGAACAGGCTTTGCGCCACCTGCTCGTGGCTCAGGGTGTAGAGGAAGTAGCTCTGATCCTTGTTGCCGTCGACGCCGCGCAGCAGGCGGCTCTTGCCGTCTACGTCCTGGCGGCGCACGTAGTGGCCGGTGGCGATGAAATCGGCCCCCAGATCTTCGGCGGCGAACTCCAGGAAGGCTTTGAATTTGATCTCTTTATTGCACAGGATGTCCGGGTTCGGCGTGCGGCCGGCCTTGTACTCTTCCAGGAACAGCTCAAACACGTTGTCCCAGTATTCCGCCGCAAAGTTCACCGTGTGCAGTTCGATGCCCAGCTTGTCGCAGACCGCTTGCGCGTCGGCCAGATCGGTCGCGGCGGAGCAGTACTCTTCGTCGTCGTCTTCTTCCCAGTTCTTCATGAACAGCCCAGCGACCTGATAGCCCTGTTGCTGTAACAGATAGGCGGTAACGGAAGAGTCGACGCCGCCGGACATACCGACGATTACTTTTTTCTGGCTGTTGTCTGACATGGGGATCTCACGAACTTGAACACGAACCGTGCTGATAAAAACAAGCGCAGGATTTTACCACGTTGGCCGCGCCGGCGCACTGTTCATCTTGTGCTGCACGGCGCCCTTAAAACGGCCAGGCGAAGCTGCCGACCAGCGACAGCGGGTAGCGCTCCGGCTGCTGGTAGCTGCGAATGCTCTCCGCCACCAGCGCGGAACGCAGGTTGGGCGCCTGCAAGATCTCGTCGGCGCTCAGCCACAGGCAGCGATCGATGTCGCTGTCGTGCGGCTCGGTCGGCAGCGGCTGTTCCAGCTCGATAACGAAGCAAAAACGCAGGAACGGCGTGCGATCCGGCGCGATCCACTGGTGCAGGCGCAGAAACGCCTGCGGCGCGGCGCGGATGCCGGTCTCTTCCCACAGCTCGCGCTCGGCGGCCTGCACCAGCGTCTCGTCGGCCTCCAGGTGGCCGGCCGGCTGGTTCCACAGCGCTTTGCCGTTGATGGTCTCTTCGACCACTAAAAATTTGCCGGCGGCGTGCACCACGCAGGCCACGGTGACGTGCGGTTTGAACATGCGCTCTCCTTACAGCGGTTTGTCGATGCGCCGGTAGATGTCGTCCAGCTCGGCGATGCGGGTGCGATAGCTTTTGAGCAGGCAGGCGGTATCGCCGCCGCACCGCTGGCGTTTTGCCAGCCAGTCCTGCTGGCTGTCCTGCATCGCGCCGCGCGCGCCCATGGCGAACAGGCCGCGCAGGAATTGGTACTTGGTAGCCATTTGCACGTCCAGATCGTTCAGCGTGCGGTTGGCGCAGATGGCTTGCTCATCGCGGTTTGCCGCCTTGGCGCAGTCGAAGCTGGCGGCCTGGGTGGCGAACGGGGCCGCCAGAGCGGCAAGCAGCAGCGCGGTCAGTGTGTTCCTCATGGCGCCTCCATCAGTGATCGGTCTACAGGGAATCGATAGTTTTCCATTCACCAGGTTGCAGTGAACCCAGCGAAAGATTACCCATACTGTAGCGAATCAGGCGCAGGGTAGGGAACCCGATATGCGCCGTCATGCGACGCACCTGGCGGTTTCGCCCTTCATACAGGGTGATTTTCAGCCAGCAAGTGGGGATGGATTTACGTTCGCGGATCGGCGGGTTGCGTGGCCACAGCCACTGCGGCTCGGCCACCAACTCCACCCCGGCGGGCAGCGTGGGGCCGTCTTTCAGCGTGACGCCGCTGCGCAATGGCGCCAGATCGCTCTCCTGCGGCGCGCCCTCGACCTGCACATAATAGATTTTGCCGGTGCGCTTGCCCGGCTGGGTGAGCTGCGCCTGCAGCTGGCCGTCGTTGGTCAGCACCAGCAGCCCTTCGCTGTCGCGATCCAGGCGCCCGGCGGCGTAAACGTCGGGGAAGGGGATGTACTCTTTCAGCGTGGCGCGGCCGGCTTCGTCGGTGAACTGCGGCAGCACGTCGAAGGGCTTGTTGAATAACACAATTCGGCGCGGCCCTTTCGGCGCGGCGGGTTTGGCGGCATTCGGCTTGCTGAATCGTTTAACTTTGTGATTTCTAACAGAGAATTTTTTCATAACGGTTGAGATTACGGATGATAAGCGCATTATAACCGAATCCGTTTCGGATTGGCGCGGACCGAATATTCAAGTAGTATCTACACGCATCTTACAAAGCATTAACAAAATTGCGCTTGAAGGAGAGGTTGATGGAAAGCAAAGTAGTTGTTCCGGCAGAAGGTAAAAAAATCACGGTTGACGCCCAGGGTAAACTGGTTGTTCCTCATAACCCGATCATCCCGTTCATCGAAGGCGACGGCATCGGCGTTGACGTGACTCCTGCCATGATCCACGTGGTTGATGCGGCCGTTAAAAAGGCTTACCACGGCGAACGTAAAATCTCCTGGATGGAAATCTACACCGGCGAAAAATCTACCCACGTTTACGGTAAAGACGTGTGGCTGCCGGACGAAACTCTGGACCTGATCCGCGACTACCGCGTCGCCATCAAAGGCCCCCTGACCACCCCGGTCGGCGGCGGCATCCGTTCTCTGAACGTGGCCCTGCGCCAGCAGCTGGACCTGTACGTGTGCCTGCGCCCGGTGCGTTACTACCAGGGCACCCCAAGCCCGGTGAAACAGCCTGAGCTGACCGACATGGTGATCTTCCGTGAAAACGCCGAAGACATCTACGCCGGCATCGAGTGGAAAGCCGGCTCCGCCGAAGCGGACAAAGTGATCAAATTCCTGCGCGACGAAATGGGCGTGAAGAAAATCCGCTTCCCAGAGCAGTGCGGTATCGGCGTGAAGCCATGCTCCGAAGAAGGGACCAAGCGTCTGGTGCGTGCGGCGATCGAATACGCCATCACCAACGACCGCGACTCCGTGACCCTGGTTCACAAAGGCAACATCATGAAGTTCACCGAAGGTGCCTTCAAGGATTGGGGCTATGAGCTGGCGCGCGAAGAATTCGGCGGCGAGCTGATCGACGGCGGCCCATGGCTGAAGATCAAGAACCCGAACACCGGCAAAGAGATCGTAGTTAAAGACGTGATCGCCGACGCCTTCCTGCAGCAGATCCTGCTGCGCCCGGCGGAATACGACGTGATCGCCTGTATGAACCTGAACGGTGACTACATCTCCGACGCCCTGGCTGCCCAGGTAGGCGGCATCGGCATCGCACCGGGCGCCAACATCGGCTCCGACTGCGCGCTGTTCGAAGCGACTCACGGCACCGCGCCGAAGTACGCCGGCCAGGACAAAGTGAACCCAGGCTCCATCATCCTGTCCGCAGAGATGATGCTGCGCCACATGGGCTGGTTCGAAGCGGCTGACCTGATCGTTAAAGGCATGGAAGGCGCCATCGCCGCCAAGACCGTGACCTACGACTTCGAACGCCTGATGGAAGGCGCTAAGCTGCTGAAATGTTCAGAGTTTGGCGACGCTATCGTAGAGCACATGTAAGTGTGTTTGGCGCTTGAATGAGAGCGGGAGCCTTAGGGCTCCCGTTTTTTTATTGTCCAAATGGGCATGGGATATCAAGTATTGGCCGATTCGCGCACCACCAGCACCGGGCAATTGGCGTGGCGCACGACGGCGGTGGCATTGGAGCCGAGGAGGTAAGTGATCGCAGAAGGGCGGTTGGACCCCATCACAATAATCTCTGCGTTAAGCGCATCAGCGAGTTCCAGGATCTGATCTTTAGGATCGCCGACGGCCACATGCGTGGTCACTCTATCTTCAGGTACGCTGAATTCTTTGGCCGCTTTCGCCAACCCTTCGGTCGCTACCGCAATGATTTCGTCTTTGGTTTCTATCGCCGCGGTGGCGGCAAAGCCGAAAGCGGCGTAGGTGGCGCGTGACGGGATCACCGCCAGGAAATGGACGTGGGAGTCTTCGAGCCTGGCGAGCGCGTTGACATGTGGGATGACCTGCTGCGTTAATTCCGGCTCGGTAATATCGACTGGAACCAAGATAGTTTTATACATACTCCCTCCTTATCATTATCAAATAACTCCACTTCTTGGATTATAGCTGTTCGACGCAGGGAAAGGAGAGATCCGTATGGCAAACCCGGTAACGTTGGCGCTGAAATGTCAGGTGTTCGACGTTATCGTTAAATGCAGGCAAGTACGCCGGGTTTTAGAGTAGAAAGGGAGCCATTGGCTCCCTTGGTGTTAGCTGGCTAAGGTTATCGGAACCTTAATGAGGGATCTCTGAAACCTCTTTGACTTCCGTCTTGTTGATTTGCTGTTTAACGCCATTGGCGTCGGTATAACCGAGCAACCCGGCAGAAGTTTCTTTCGGCTTGCCGTCACTGATGAGCGTTCGACCGTCGTGGGTATGGATGGCGTAGCTGGTGCGTGTGCAGCCTGACAGTGCGGCGATGGCAACCAGGGCGATCGCGGGAAGAACAAGCGTTTTTTTCATTTGAAGCTCCTTTTAGTTATCCAACTCACTCATGTTTGCAATCTGGTCTCGATTGATCTGTTCCGTTTTGCCCGTTTCAGCGTTTCGATAGGAGACTAACCCGGTATCTGTATCGACCTGAGGTTTGCCGTCGGTGACAATGGTCTTGCCATCCGTTGTTTTGATCGCCTGATTGGAAGCGCAGCCCGCAATGAACATCACCGTAGTTGCAGCAAGAAGCGCGGCAAAGAGTCGTTTGCTTTCATACCTACCATCCTGGTTACTTAAACGAATTTAATATCAGGAAAATAAGTATAGGCAGATTTTCCAGATTGCCAGGGTTGAAAGTGCTTATGGTGGGATAAAAAAGTAAGAATAACTTAATTTATTGATGGGGTGATTACCCATTCGGGAGATGTCGATAGGTCAGGTGGCTCAGGCGTACGGCCCGGTGAGGGGGTTAGGGTTTCATATCATCATCTACTCACGATTTTCCGCGTGCCAGTGCGTGATGTCATTGGTGGTTTGGCGTTAATTCTGTATAAGTATTCACCGGGGATCTTTTCGAATACAACGTTGATTCGGCTGATAATCATCCATAAGGAAAGGGATATGAAAATAACGCATTCAGGCTATAGCACCGGCGCCGCCACATTATTGGCGGCGATGCTCGCACTGACATTAACAGGGTGTGCCAAGAGCACTGGCCCCAGCCAAAACGATCCGGCGAATAAAGAGGTCGATGATCTTTTCGCCAACCTTGGCGCCCCAAAGACGCCTGCGCCGGGAAAAGAGAAAGTACATTACATGGCTCAGGTGCAAGCTGAGATTCAACGCCATTTTAAAGACGCCGAAGCCTACTCAGGCAAGCGTTGCACATTGCGCATTACGTCGGCACCGGACGGCCTGCCAATTAATGTTCGAACAGAAGGTGGCGATCCGGCTCTTTGCCGTGCCGCCATGCAGGCAATTGGCGATTCTCGCTTTCCTAAGCCACCAACGGAAGAGGTCCATAAGGAGTTCCAAATTATCACGTTGGAATTTAGCCCGTAGTGACAGTAGAAGGTAAAGGGCGGCAACTGGGTTAAACAGAAGTCGCAGGCCGTACTTTCATGCGGCCTGTGAGTATTGGGTTGTGCAATATTTCGTATAGCGTTTCCTAATGTTGAATCCAGTCTTCACGGCATATGTTGCCAATACCTACCGATACATCATTGCGCTCACGCGCTCGCTTCGATCTTTAAAGCCGTTGCTGCGCATCGTGACCACATAGTAGCGATAGTGATGTTTCTGCGCGTACTCGCGCACCAGATCTTCGGCGAACAGGCCGCTGAAGGTGACGGTGGTGACGAACGTCAGCCCCTTCACTTCGTAGGTGCTGATCTCTTGCGGAGTGCCGATATACGGCGGCGGGAACACGGTTTTGTGGAACTGGCAGCCCGCCAGCAGCAGGGTAAACAGCAGGGCGGCGGAGATTTGCGGGATTCTCATCGGGAAAAGCTTTCCTTCCTTGGCGTGTTTTTAGTAACTCTATAATAGGATTACAAAATTTGGCGGGGATGTAAAAATTATCCCGTTTCGGTTGCCGTTTCGTTGAAGCGGCTCCGCCGTCATCCATACGAATGAGGGGTTAAATATGCTTGTGCGCCTTGCTGCTGAAACCGATGCCGCAGCCCTGATCGCCCTCGACAGCGTCGCCGAAGACGAGCCGCAGCGCGCGGCGCAAATCCGCGCCTGGTGCGCGCAGGGCATCTGTTTTCTTGCCGAGGAACAGGGCATGGTGATGGGCTATGGGGTGCTGCACTATCACTTCTTCGGCTGCGGCTTTATCGAGATGTTGATGGTCGGCGAGCGCTATCGCCGCCGGGGCGTCGGGCAGGCGCTGATTGCGGTGTTGAAGTCCCATTGCCGGCACCCGAAGCTGTTCACCTCCACCAATCGCTCCAACCTGCCGATGCAGCGGCTGCTGCTGAACGCCGGGTTTGTCGCCAGCGGCCAGATTGACAATCTCGATGACGGCGATCCGGAGCAGGTCTTTTTTATCCCGGCGCGCTGATACAAAACCACTGACAAAAAAGGGGCCCATTGGGCCCCTGCGTGATTCGCTGCGGGAGGTTTACTCCACCGCGTCGGGATGATTTTTGCCTTCCTCGATAAACGCTTCGTCGATCTCTTCGATGTTCTCCTCGCTGTCGCGGCCGGACAGAATGTTCCAGCAGGCGATGAACAGCGCGGCGATCAAGGGGCCGATGACGAAGCCGTTGATGCCGTAGATCTCCATGCCGCCCAGGGTGGAAATCAGGATCAGGTAGTCCGGCATTTTGGTGTCTTTGCCCACCAGCAGCGGGCGCAGGATGTTGTCCACCAGGCCGATCACCACCACGAAGAACACCACCAGGAAAATGGCTTTCCACAGCATGCCGGTAGCGAAGAAGTAGATCACCGCCGGCACCCAGATGATGGCGGAGCCCACGGCCGGGATGATCGACAGGAACGCCATCAGCGCGCCCCACAGCAGGCTGCCGTCGATGCCGGTAAAGTAAAATGCCAGCCCGCCGAGCGCACCTTGCACCACGGCGACCACCACCGTGCCCTTGACGGTGGCGCGGGAGACGGCGGCGAACTTCACGAACAGGTGGTGCTTCACGTGCTGGGAGAGCGGCAGCGCTTCGAGCGCCAGGTTTACCAGATAGGGGCCGTCTTTCAGCAGGAAGAACAGCAGGTAGAGCATTACGCCGAAGCCGACGACGAAGTTGAAGGTGCCCTTGCCGATCAGGAAGACGCTGCCCGCCAGATATTGCCCGCCCTTGAGCGCCACCTCGGAAAGTTGCTTTTGTATCTCGGCGGCGCTGTTGAGGTTATGTTCCGCCAGGAAGCGCTGCGCCCAGCCGGGCAGGTGGCGCATAAAGTCCGCCAGCATGGTCGGCAACTGGCTGTTGTTGGTCTGCAGCTTGGTGTAGATCACGTTGAATTCCATCGCCAGCGACGAGGCGATGATCGCCAACGGCGTGAACACGATCAGGCAGATCAGTGCCACCGTCAGCAGCGACACCACGCCGTTGCGTTCGCCGACGTACTGCTTCAGTTTCTTTTTTACCGGATGGAAAATCACCGCCAGAATGACCGCCCACAGCACCGAGGAGTAGTAAGGCCCCAGCACGTCGAGAAAGGCGGCGGTAACGATGAACAGGATCAGAATAAAGAATCCCTTGGAAATGCCTTTAGACATCATAGTCGTCCCTCAAAAGATGAATTTTCAGCATAGATGAACTGAATGAAAACAACACTATCATCACCTTTACTTAACCGGTAGGGGATTTTTAGTGGCGTATTCCATAGGGTTATTAAGGGCAAGGCGGGCGCCGCAGGGTGAACAGGCGGCGGCACAAGAAAAGGAAGAGGGCTAAATAATTAACGAAATTTATCTATTGTGTTTCATTTTGTGAGCCGAGCTTGCCGCCTGCGCCAGGCTTTCCTAGTGTTGATGAGGGCGGCCGTTCGCCCGATACCACGAAGGAGTATGCAAATGACTGAACACAAACGACTCGGCGTCATCGAGAAGACGCTACTGATCGCCTTTGCCGGCCTGCTGGTGTATTTCGCGGCCACCGGCGCCTTGTCATTGTCGGGTCTCGATCATCATTGGCCTTATCCTTCGCGATAGGCAGGCACCTGCACCAGGGAAAATTCAGCACCGCTTATAACAAACAGAACCACCTTTCTGCTTATCACCCCGCCTTATGCCGCCGGCTGAGAAAAGCCAGCGCCAACAGCGCCCCTGACACGGCTGCCGCCAGCACCAGCCAGGCCGGGGCCGCCCAACCGACCGCGGCCACGATGGCGCTCAGCGCAACCGGGCCGATCACCTGGCCGAGATAGTTCCCCTGCATCACCAGCCCCAGGCTCAGCGGCAGCAGCGTCGGTTCCGGCGTCGCCGCCGGCGTGGCGGCCAGAATGGTGGCGGGCAGCATGCCGGCGATGGCGCAGAACAGGAAACACAGCGGGATCAGCAGGGCGTTGGGCGTTATCGGCAAGAAAATGCCGATGCCGAAGACGCCGATGATCAGGCTGGTGGCCGCGAGCAGGCTACCGGCGCGCAGACCGCGCGACAGCAAGAGCCCGGCAGCGAGGTTGCCGATGATGTTCGCCGCCACCGCCGCCGCGCTGATACCGCCGGCGGCCGCCAGCGTCAGGCCGATGCGCTGCATCAGGAAAATCGGCAGGAAGGTCATCACCGAGAAAAACTGCAGGTTGTAAGTGGTGAACATCAACGCCAGCAACAGCGGCCGGCGCGCCCGCAGCAGGGCGCCCAGCGCTTGCAGCAGCGGCAAGGACGGCGCGTGCGTCTCGGCGGTGCGGCGGGACGTGGTCAGCGGCAGCAGCAGGGCGGCCAGCAGCGTCAGCGCCGCACCGGCCTGCCAACTCTGCTGCCAGCCGGCGAGATGGGGGCCGAAAAACAGCGAAATGGCGATGCCCGCCGGCATGAAGGTGCTCCAGATGCCGAACACCAGGCTGCGCTGCGCCGGGGCGACGATGCGGTTCAGCACCGCCGGCGAGGCGACCACCACGATCACGAAGCCGAGGCCTTCGACAAAGCGGCTGACGATCAACCCGCTGAAGTCGTGCAGCGCGGCGCCGGTAAAGCTGGCGGCGCTGATGATCAGCAGCCCGAGCGCCAGCAGCCGCCGGTCGCCCCAGCGGCGCACCAGCAGCCCGGCGGCGATGCCGCCGAACACCCCGACGAAGGGAAAGGCCGAAATAACCCAGCTCAGCGCTTCGAGCGAACGGCCGAACTCGGCCTCCAGCGCCGGCAGCGCGATGGTGGCCTTGCCCACGTGCAGCGCCGCGGCGATGCCGGCGAACAGCACGTTGATGACGGCTAGCCAGGGCGTGGCGGCGGGGAGAACGCGGTCGATGGCGTCCGGTTTAATCGCGGTCATAACACTCTCCAGTGGCGGTAACGCCATCACTATGTGCTCTTGCAACGGCTGAGGTCGTTCAAATGCTGCGCTATCACGTGGGGAAATTATTCATTTCGAGCTTTATTGAGCGCCTTCGTTGTTTGGTTCGCCAGCGTGCCGCCCGGCGTGGACGCTGATCCCCCTGCAGCGGTTTACTGTTCCGGCACGCAGCAGGCGTGTTGAATTCATTTTATAAGGAGCAGTGTATGTCAGAGATGATGAACGAGAGTGGGGCGCCGGCCATTGAATGGAGCTATGGCGGCCGGGGTGATGATATCAGCAGCAGCCTGAGCCTCGACACGGTTGAGGAGCAGCCGCAGGGTTTCTTGATGACGGTCGATCGGCCGGTGCAGATCTTTAAAGATGCGCTGTCGCCGATGATGGCCTTTGTCACGCTGCTGCGCCCGCTGTACGCCAAAACGAGCGAGGGTTTCCAGTACGTGCCGGTTTCCAATCCCTGGACCGACGTGCAGCGCCTGCCGGCCAGCGCGGGCTATCTGGGCGTGCAGGTCAACGCCGGGCTGTTCTTCCACGGCGCCAAGCCGACGCACTATAAAGATCGCGACGGCCAGATGAAACCGATCGACGGCGGCACGCTTTTGCAGCACATCACCGTGCTGCATCAGGTGGCGCAGCCGCTCGGCCCGGGTGAAGGCGCCGTCTGAGCCGGCAGCGTTATTACGGGGGCCGGACGCGGCCCCTTATCGCGCCTTGAAACCGTGCGCCGGTTGGGTAAAACTGGCTGCCTATTCAAGGAGAAGAGTATGTACAGCGACAACGAGAAAAAATTTTATATCATCCTCAACCGCAATCACGAACCGGCCACGCTGTTTAACGCTTCCTGCCATCTGACGGCGGGCATCACCGATCTGATCGAACAGCGCTAGTTTCACCACTACCCGAGCAGCCTCGACGGCGTCAGCGCCAATATGAGCCACTATCCGATAGTGATCCTGCAGGCTAAAAACAGCAGCCAGCTCAGCAACCTGATTCTGAAGTGCAAGGAAGAGGGCGTACTGTCCAACTTCTTCACCACCACCATGCTGTCGCACTCCGCCGAACAGCAGATCGCCGACACCGCCAACACCCCTTACGAGCAGCTGGATTTCGTGGCGGTGGCGCTCTACGGCGACGCCGAACAGCTTAAGCCGCTGACCAAGAAGTTCTCCGTCTACCGCTGAAAACGCGGCATCTCAGACGCTGGCGCCGTCGTAGCTGTGGATCTGCAACGCATCCAGCGCGGCGTCAGGCACGCAGCGCAGGTTGACGGCGCACATCGCGGCGCCGTCCGGCGCTGTGCCGTAGGCGAAGGGCTGAGCGCCGCAGACTCGGCAGAACTGATGGCGGATCTTGTGCTGATTGAAGGTGTAGGCGCTGAGTTGGTCCTGGCCGCTGTTGAGTGTGAAAGCGCTGATGGGGAAGAACGACAGCAGCAGCCCTTTGCGGCGGCAGATCGAACAGTTGCAGCTGAGGGCCTCGGTGGGCAGTTCGGCGTCCACGGAGAAGGTGACGGCGCCGCAGTGGCAGCTTCCCTGGAATGGCATGGCGATGGTCCTGTAGCAGGGGGCGTGTTTGCCCAGTATAGTGCAATTTATCGTCACTCGGCCGCGCAGGGCCTGGTTTCCTTAGTAAATGCGCGGTTTTCTGGTAGGTTAGAGGTTAACGTCATCAAAAGGAGATCGCGATGTTAGAACATTACTATCCGGCCAATATGGGCGCCAAACCGGTCACGGACGAACAGCATAAACGGCTGGTGGCGGTGCAGGCGGCGCTGGAGCTGATCAAGGCCACGCTGTCGGATACCAATGACGGCAACGGCGTGGACTTCCAGCTGAAGGCGGCGGAGAAGCACATCGGCCCGATGGCCGACGCCATTCAGGAAGCCCTGAAGTAACGGTTCGCCGTCGCCTCAACCGCCCGCCCGGGCGGTTTTTTTTGCGCCGATTACTGCGATTTTTTTAGTAGCGCATTGCCTTTTTCCCGGCTGGTGCCGTGAGCGGCGCGATCCTACTCTAGCGATCCGAGTCCTCATCAGGATCATGCTTATGTTCCGCTTCAGCCTCTTTTCTTTCTTGTTGCCGCGGCGCCGGCGCCTCACCCGCTTGGCCGGTGTCGCGCTGTTTCTCAGCGGCGTCATGCAGGCGCAGGCCGCGCAGCGCATCGACTTCTCGCCGGATGCCGCCGGCGCCTACCCTGAAGGCATCGCCTGGAATGCGCGCGCCGGCGCGTTCCTGGTGTCGTCCCTGCGTGGCGGGCAGCTCGGCCTGGTCTACCCGGATGGCCGCTATCGGCGCTTTTCCACCGGCAGTGGGCTTATCACCACCTCCGGCATGCTGGTGGACGCCGAGCGCAACCGGGTGCTGGTGTGCAACGAAGACGTGGGCGTATCCCTCAACTCAGCCTCCGGCACGCGCAATCGCGTGGCGCAGGTGCTGGAGTTCAATCTCGATACCGGCGCGCTGCAGCAGACGTACGATCTTTCATCGTTAAGCCGTGGGCCGACGCTGGCCAACGATCTGGCGCTCGACGCGCAGGGCAATATCTACGTGACCGACAGCTTCCAGCCGCAGATTTACAAGATTGACCGGGCAACGCGCCAGGTATCTATTCTGGTGCGCTCGGCGCGTTTGATGCCCGCCGACGCACCCGCCGCAGCGCAGGGCACGCAGCCTTATCTCAACGGCATCGCGTATCACCCGGATGGCTATCTGATTGCGGCGGACTACACCCGCGGGCTGTTGTGGAAGGTGACGCTGGATAACGCATCTGCAATAAGTGAAATCAGGCTGCCGCAGCGGCTGAAAGGGCCGGACGGCCTGCGGCTCAAAAACGCCCATGAATTGGTGATCGTACAGTCTTATCCGGGGAGAAAAGGGGGCATGTCCGGCAACGTAACGCTGCTCGCCTCGAACGACGGTTGGGCCAGCGCGCATATCACGGCGGTCGCCACGCCGCCGGAATTGGATGGGCCGACCGGCGCCGCTCTGCGTGATGGCGAAGTGTGGGTGGTCAACTCCCGTTACCCTCGTTTGTTTGCCGACGTCGCTCAGGCGGAGAGCGTCAGGACATTCAGCATCGTCAAGGTGGCGTTAGAGCGGAGGCCCGCCGATCGGCGACGGTTGCCAACCCTGCCGGAATAGGATTAAATGCTGCACCGACTGTATAAATAAACAGGTGTGCTGCGATGAGTCTGATGTTGAAGGGTGAAAAGATTGACCGTAACCGCTTTACCGGCGAGAAGATTGAAAACGGCAGCTTTATGCTGTGTGATTTTTCGGGCGCCGATCTGACCGGCACCGAGTTTATCGGCTGCCAGTTTTACGATCGTGACAGCCGACAGGGCGGCAATTTCAGCCGCGCGATACTGAAAGACGCCAGCTTCAGAAGCTGCGATTTGTCGATGGCCGACTTCCGCTACGCCAGCGCCCTGGGGCTGGAGATCCGCGAATGCCGCGCGCAGGGCGCCGATTTTCGCGGCGCCAGTTTTATGAACATGATCACCAGCCGCATCGGGTTTTGCAGCGCCTATATCACTAAAAGCAACCTGAGCTACGCCAACTTCGCTAAGGTGGTGCTGGAGAAATGCGAGCTGTGGGAAAACCGCTGGCACGGCGCACAGGTGCTCGGCGCCAGCTTCAGCGGCTCCGATCTGTCCGGCGGCGAGTTCTCCGGATTCGACTGGCGAGCCGCCGATGTCACCCAGTGCGATTTGAGCAACGCGGAACTGGGCGAGTTGGATTTGCGCACCACCGATCTGCAGGGCGTCAAAATGGACAGCCACCAGGCCGCGCAGCTGCTGGAGCGGCTGGGGATCGCGATCGTCGGCTGAGAGGGGTTAAGGCGATGATTGGGCAAATAAGCGATTGAAGGCTTTATCCGCGTCCACCGGAATGCGGCGTTGCATTACCGGGATAGTGAAGCGCGGATCCTGTGAGAGGTGGCGAGCTTGCTCGTTGAGCGGCACGACGGCGATGGCCAGGTTGTCGTTGGCCTGCATAACGCCTTCCTGTTCGAACAAGGCGAACACCGGTGCGGTGTGCGCAGTACCCAACGAGCAAGCCGAAATCCAATAGTGCCCGTCTTGGGCAAATTTGCACTGTGCCGTTTGCAGGCTAATTGCGCTGATCTGTTTGGCGATCAAGGCATTCGCGTTTTCCACATAGCTTGGTGGTGCCGGCTGGCAGCCTGCCAAACTGAGTGTCAGCACAGCTAGCGTCAGTGTTCTTTTGCCAATCATAGCCATCCTTGAGGTCATTTCCTGCGAATATAAATAATTATCGTAGCAACGATAATGTACCAGTGTCGAGAACAGATTGATTTATTAAGTTTTTATGGCTTTTTCATGACGATTAAGCGCTTATCCCTGTTTTTATAGCAGAGAGCGGTTTCGCGTGAAGGGAAGAACATAACGCGGAAGCGGCGGCTATTTGCGCTTTCATAGTCAGCCCCGGTGCTGTGAGCTTTGGCGATCAGCGCTGCGAGTCTAGCTGTTCGTTGTGTTTCACTCCGCCCGTAGCGACAGGCGTCAGCGGCCTTTTGCGATAATAAATTTATGAGCCATATGAATATAATTTAAAATATATCTTGCTTAAATAACTCAGCCGTGTGTAAATAGCGTCATCGGTTTGTAGTACAGACCTTATGAAAGCAGTTTTAGTAAAGCAGTTCTCAGTATTAGCGATATCCCTCAGATACCTCTTCTTCCGCGAATTTTCTTCTCTAGTGCCCCATAAGTTTCCAATAAAAACAGACCTCTATCGCCCTATGGCGTCGCAAAAATATAAAGGAAATATCTCTATGTCTACTAAAATGACTGGTTTGGTAAAATGGTTTGATGCAGGTAAAGGCTTCGGCTTTATCACCCCGGCAGACGGCAGCAAAGACGTGTTCGTACATTTCTCTGCTATCCAGAGCAACGATTTCAAAACGCTGGACGAAGGCCAACAGGTTGAGTTCACTATCGAAAATGGCATGAAGGGCCCTTCTGCCGGCAACGTGGTCGCGTTATAATTTTCGGCCGAGGTCCGATTTCTTACGATAGCGATGAGGGTTTAAGCCGGAGCAGTTAAGAAATAACGTCCTCAGCCTGAATAAACTCCGGGTTCGCCCGGAGTCTTTACCAATACGTCATTAGCTCAGCAGGAAGAGCGGCAACGAAATTATCCGTTGGCGGACTGGGGTTCGATTCCTCGATGACGTTCCAATAATTAATTATTATTGGCAACAGAAAAACAGATTGCCGTAGAATTAATAACGCCGCGTTTCAGTCTATTTTTCTGTTGTGAAAAAGTCGCACTTAGGCTGCGTAATGTTGGAGTGTTGGATGGACGCTTACGCCATAACATGACAGCCGGGAAAGTCACCGGCACGCGATTAATAGCCCCGGCCTTGGCCGGGGTTTTTTATGCCCGCGATCTTAACGCTGGGAGTCCAGCAGTTCGTTGTTTTTCACCACGTCCTGCGCTTTGAGGTAGCTCTCGATCAGCAGTTGATAGGCCGGGAAGATTTTGGTGTAAACCTCGGCCCACTGCTGAGCGTCGGCGCGGTTCCAGCTGCCCTGCAGCTCCGAGGCCACGCCGGCGGTGTCGATCGGCACCACGCCGGCCTGCACCACGCGCGCCAGGGTGATTTCCTGCGCCATTTTCGAGTAGGTGCCGGAGGCGTCGATCACCGCGAACACTTTATAGCCTTCGGCCACCGCGCTGATGGACGGGAAGGCCATGCAGACGCTGGTGATGGTGCCGGCGATGATCAGCGTCTTGCGGCCGGTGGCTTTGACCGCCGCCACGAAGTCCGGGTTGTCCCAGGCGTTGATTTCCCCTTTGCGGGCGACGTATTGCGCGTGCGGCGCATTCTGATGGATTTCCGGGATCAGCGGGCCGTTCGGGCCCTGCGGCACTGAAGCGGTGGTGATCACCGGCAGTTTGCTGAGGGTGGCGATGCTGGCCAGGGCGGCGGCGCGGGCGCGCAGTTCGGTCATCGGCATGTCGGCGACGGTCTGGAACAGGCCGCTCTGGTGGTCGATCAGGAGCATGACCGCGTCATTGGCATCAATAACAGGACGCTGGCCGTTGAAGTTGGCTGGAGTGCTCATGGTTTTTTCCTTCTCTTGTCGTGAGGTCAATGGGTATCTGCTTTGATTGATAAGGCTGAAACTCAGCGCTTGTCTACAGTGTAGGGAGGGGAGAAAAATCCGGTAGACCGCAAAGGCGGGATGCATCGTTCCACAGATGGAACGATTGCGAGACAGGCGAGCGAACCGGCGCTGGGCTAAACTTAAGGTGCATGAGAAACATGCGGCAAGGAGCGCCATCCTGTTTACGGAGTTGACGAGGAGGGCCGCCATCATGGCTTATCGGCATATCGTTGTCGCCACGGATCTCAGCGAAGACGCCGAGTTCCTGCTGGGCAAGGGCGCCAGGCTGGCCGCCGCGCTCAATGCCCAACTTTCCCTGATCTATATCGACATTCATCGCGCCGGTTATTACGTCGATCTGGGCGTGGGCGATTATAACTACACCGATCGCACCTTTTCAGAGCGGGTGAAGAATATGCTCAATGCGATCAAAGGGCAGTCGTCGTATCCGGTTGAAGAGGTGATCGTCAGCCGCGGCGCGTTGACGGAGGAACTGAACCGGGTGGCGAAGGAGAAAGGGTTCGATCTGGTGATCTTCGGCCACCATCACGATGTCTGGAGCCGACTGGTCTCTTCGGCGCGTCAGGCGATCAACGAGCTGAACGTCGATCTGCTGGTGATCCCCATCGAGAAAAAATAGTCGCGGCCGCCTGCGGGCGGCTGCCGTTTTTCATTCACATCGCTTATTTCTGAGCGGCCATAACCGCCTATCCGCAATAGTCCCGCTGGCTGACAATCCGCCAGGAAAATAGTGACAGGCCGGGATTTTATTCTATCCATCAATATGTTGGCCAAAATCCGATAAAGGTTAACCCAGCGCATTGAAATCACTGACATACCTCCTTTTGGTTAATAAACCGCACGTTTTGACTGGCGCTCAGGGGAGGGGCGTCTTATCCTCGGGGCAATGAGATTTGTATGACTTATATAAATACGTTCACATGGAGGAGGTCTCATGCGTTTTGACAATAAAGTCGTGGTTATCACCGGTGCGGGCAATGGCATGGGGGAAGCGGCGGCGCGGCGGTTCTCCGCCGAGGGCGCCATCGTGGTGCTGGCCGACTGGGCTAAAGAGGCGGTAGACAAGGTTGCCGCTTCGCTGCCGAAGGGCCGGGCGATGGCGGTGCATATCGACGTGTCCGATCACGTCGCGGTTGAAAAAATGATGAACGAGGTGGCGGAAAAACTGGGCCGCATCGACGTTCTGCTGAACAACGCCGGCGTACACGTGGCGGGCAGCGTGCTGGAAACCAGCGTCGATGACTGGCGGCGCATCGCCGGGGTCGATATCGACGGCGTGGTGTTCTGCTCCAAATTCGCTTTGCCGCATCTGCTGAAGACCAAGGGCTGCATCGTCAATACCGCGTCGGTGTCCGGCCTGGGCGGCGACTGGGGCGCGGCTTATTACTGCGCGGCGAAAGGCGCGGTGGTCAACCTGACGCGCGCCATGGCGCTGGATCACGGCGGTGACGGCGTGCGCATCAACTCGGTCTGCCCGAGCCTGGTGAAAACCAACATGACCAACGGCTGGCCGCAGGAAATCCGCGACAAGTTCAATGAGCGCATCGCGCTGGGGCGTGCGGCGGAGCCGGAAGAAGTGGCGGCGGTGATGGCGTTTCTGGCCAGCGACGACGCCAGCTTTATCAATGGCGCCAACATTCCGGTCGACGGCGGGGCGACCGCCTCGGACGGCCAACCGAAGATCGTTTAAGCGTTAACGCACAGGCCCGGCCAGGATGACCGGGCCTGCTGTTTTAGACGCCGATACGGTCGCGCAGCGTGTAGTAGGCCGCGCCGATGGCGGTGAACGGGATCTGCAGATTGCGCCCGCCGAAGAACGGCAGGTGCGGCAGCTTGGCGAAGGCGTCGAAGCGCTCGGCGTCGCCGCGCATCAACTCGGCGATCAGCTTGCCCGCCAGATGGGTGCAGGTCACGCCGTGGCCGCTGTAGCCCTGCATGTAGTAGACGTTATTCTCCAGCCGGCCGAACTGTGGCATGCGCGACAGCGTCAGCAGGAAGTTGCCGGTCCAGCGATAGTCGATACGCACCCCTTTCAGCTGCGGGAAGGTCTTCAGCAATTTTGGCCGTATCAGGTTGTCGATGTCGTCCGGATCGCGCGCGCCGTACACCACGCCGCCGCCGTACAGCAGGCGATGATCGGCGGTGATGCGGTAGTAATCCAGCAGGTAGTTACAGTCTTCCACGCAGTAGTTCTGCGGGATCAGCGCCTGCGCGATCTCCGGCGCCAGCGGCTCGGTGGTCACCACCTGAGTGCCGCACGGCATGCTGCGCTTGGCCAGCCGCGGCTCCAGCTTGTCGCCCAGATAGGCGTTGCCGGCGACGATGACGAAACGCGCCTTCACCTGGCCGTTGGCGGTGCTGATCAGCGCCGGTTCGCCGTGGCGGATGTTCGTCACCGCCGATTGCTCGAAGATGCGCCCGCCCTGCAGGCGAATCGCCTCGGCCTCGCCCAGCGCCAGGTTGAGCGGATGGATGTGGCCGCCGCTGTGATCGAGCAGCGCGCCGACGTAGCGATCGCTGGCGACTTCCTGACGCACCCGATCCGCATCGAGCAGCTCGAGCTGGGTATTGCCGTAGCGTTCCCAGTTGCGTTTTTGCTCGATCAGTGCATGGAACTGCTTGTTGTTCAGCGCGGCGAAGATGCCGCCGGGGCGATAGTCGCAGTCGATGGCGTAGCGGCTGATGCGGCTGCGGATGATCTCCGCGCCTTCAAACATCATGCTGCCGAGCAGGCGGGCGCTTTCCGCGCCGTAGCGCTCTTCAATCACATCGATGTCGCGGCTGTAGGAGTTGACCAACTGGCCGCCGTTGCGGCCGCTGGCACCGAAACCGATGCGCGCCGCTTCCAGCACCACCACGTTATAGCCGGCTTCCACCAGGAACAGCGCGGAGGAGAGGCCGGTATAGCCGCCGCCAATCACGCAGACGTCGCACTCGATCGATTCGTTCAGTTGCGGATAGGGCTGATGTGCGTTGGCCGTGGCCGCATAGTAGCTTTTTACGTGTTCAGTCATGAGATAAGCCCTTATTCCAGCGAGATCCAGGTGGTTTTCAATTCGGTGAACTTGTCCAGCGCGTGCAGCGATTTGTCGCGGCCGTTGCCGCTCTGCTTGTAGCCGCCGAACGGCACGGTCATGTCGCCGTCGTTGTAGTTGTTGACGAATACCGTGCCGGCTTTCAGCTGGCGCGCCATGCGGTGCGCGCGGGCCAAATCGCGGGTCCAGACCGCGGCGCCGAGGCCGTAGTCGCTGTCGTTGGCCAGCTGCAGCGCCTGTTGCTCGTCGTCGAAGGTAGTCACCGCCAGTACCGGGCCGAAGATTTCATCGCGCGCCACGCTCATGGCGTTGTTCACCTGGGTGAGGATGGTCGGCCCCAGATAACCGGCGTGGTCGCCCTGCGGATGGTCGCGCCCGTCGAGGAACAGCGCGGCGCCCTGGCTGAGCCCTTGATCGATATAGCCGGCCACTTTCTCGCAGTGGCCGCTGTCGATCAGCGTGCCCATCACCGTGTCGGGATCGAGCGGATCGCCGGGAGCGAAGGCCGCTGCGTGTTTGCGCAGCGCCTGCAAGAACGCTTGCTCAATGCTCGCTTCGACCAGCAGGCGAGTGCCGGCGATGCATACCTGCCCCTGATTATAGAAGATGCCGGCGGCGGCGCTGCGGGCGGCCTGATCCAGATCCGGGCAGTCGGCGAAGACGATGTTGGCGCTCTTGCCGCCGGCCTCCAGCCAGACGCGTTTCATGTTCGATTCGCCGGCGTAGATCATCAGCTGCTTTGCCACCGGCGTGGAGCCGGTAAAGGTGAGGGCGTCGACGTCACGGTGCAGCGCCAGCGCCTTGCCGGCGTCGTGGCCATAGCCGGGCACCACGTTCAGCACGCCGTCCGGCAGCCCGGCTTGCTGCGCCAGTTTGCCGAGCAGGATGGCGCTGAGCGGCGATTTTTCGGAGGGTTTGAGCACCACGCTGTTGCCGGCGGCCAGCGCCGGGCCGAGTTTCCAACAGGCCAGCAGCAGCGGGAAGTTCCAGGGCACGATGGCGCCGACCACGCCGATCGGCTCGCGCTCGATCAGCGCCAGCGCATCACGGCCGGTGGGGGCGATTTCGCCGTAGACCTTATCGATCGCTTCGGCGTACCAGCGGATGCAGCGAATGGCGCCCGGCACGTCGTCGCGCAGGCTGTGGCGAATCGGTTTGCCGGTGTCCAGCGTTTCCAGCAGCGCCAGCTCTTCGTGATGCTGCTCCATCAGATCGGCGAAGCGCAGCAGCGTGGCTTTGCGCTGCGCCGGGGCGGCCTGCGCCCAGTCGCCGCGTTCAAAGACGGCGCGCGCCGCGCTGACCGCCCGATCGATGTCGGCGGCTTCGCCGCGCGCAACCTGCGCCAGCTCACGGCACCCGGCGGGATCTTCCACGGCGAAAAATTTCCCCGCGGCGGCCGGCTGGTAGCGGCCGTCGATAAACAGCCGGTGCTCAATCTTCAGGGTCTGCGCCCGTTGTTGCCAATACTGCAAATGGTGAAAGTTCATGCCTGGCTCCGTTGATCAGAATGTCGTCGGTGTATGGGCGCTGATAATCCGGCAAATGCGCGCCGACGTGTTGCTGAAACTGTGGGGGATGCCGGTATTGATGGCGTAGCTCTGCCCGGCCAGCAGGTGATAGCTCTGGCCGTTGACCTGCAGCACCACTTCGCCCTCCAGCAGCGTGCCGATCTCTTCCCCCTGATGTTTGATGCGCTCGCCGGTGGTGGTGCCCGGTTCGTAGGTCTCGATCATCATCGCCAGCGTGCGGTTCGGGTCGCCGTTGTGGATCAGCTTCATCGAAACGCCCTGGCTGCCGATTTCGATCAGATCGTCACTGCCGATCACGATCTGCGGCTCCGCCGGTTTTTCCGGCTCGGCGAAAAACGCCGACAGCGACAGACCGTATACCGTCAGCAGCTTTTGCAGCGTACTGATGGCCGGGCTGACCTTATCTTGTTCGATAGTGCTGATGGCGCTGTGGGTTAACCCAGACAGTTCGGCGACCCGGCGCTGCGACAACCCTAATTGTTGACGGATCTGCGACAGACGTTTTCCCGGTGCCAAGCTGACGTCGCTCATGGGCGTTTTTCCTTTTGATAGTTCCGACAGGCGGTGATGAAACCATCAAACAACAGGCGCGACAGGGCGTACTCGTCGCTGTTCCACTCCGGGTGCCACTGCACGCCGAGCGCGAAGGGCTGATCGCGCACGCTGATCGCCTCCACCAGCCCGTCGGCGGCGTGCGCCTCGATGCGCACGCTCGCGCCCAGGGTTTTGGCACCCTGGCCGTGCAGCGAGTTCACCCAGAATCTGTTGCAATCCGGTATCAGTTGCGAAAGCAGCCCCCCTTCCTGAACGGTGACCTCGTGGGCGGGGGCGTATTGCTGTTCCAGCGGCAGGTCGTGGTCTTCACGATGCTCCAGGAGCTCGGGCAGTTCGTACAGGCGGCGATGCAGGGTGCCTTGGGTGGCGACCACCATCTCCTGCATGCCGCGGCAAATGGCGAAAAGGGGAATGCGCCTGTCGAACGCCTGGCGGATCAGCGCCAGGCTCAACGCGTCTCGGCCAGGATCGGCGTCAGGCTCATCGCCGTTTTCACCATAAAGGTGCGGCTGCACATTACTGGGGCTGCCCGGCAGCAAAATGCCGTCGAGGCGCGGCAGCAGTTCCGCCAGCATTTCCGGCTCCGCCAGCGCGTGCGGCAGGGCGATCGGCAGGCCGCCGGCGGCGATAACGGCATTCAGGTACTTTTCTTGCAAGGTCTGTGTGAGGTGCCCGTTTAACCTATACCTGCACATGACGACGCCGATGACTGGTCTGTTAAATATATTGTCCATGCTATCCCCTTGGTACGTTCGAAATTATGAACGATAAGCATCTCCACCGCCGATTTCGTTCAATATTCTATAAATCTAGCAGTCGATTGGGCAATATTCAAACCAAAAGTAACACTTGCAAAACAAATTTGTTTCATCTACGTTTCATTTGTGGGCATTATATTGAACAACGCGGTCAATAAACATCGACGACAGCAAAACACAAACGGCGGGTGAACCATGCAGACCAACATCGTAGAAGTGGAAAACTTTGTTCAGCACAGTGAAGAGAGACGAAGTAGCGCGTTCCAGCGCGAAGTGAAGAAGTATCTGGAACGTTATCCGTTAACCCAACATGTCGACGTACTGTTGACCGATCTGAACGGCAGCTTCCGCGGCAAACGCATCCCGGTCGGCGGCCTGAACAAACTTGAGAAGGGCTGTTACTTCCCAGCGTCGGTTTTTGCGATGGATATTCTCGGCAACGTCGTAGAAGAGGCCGGGTTGGGGCAGGAACTGGGCGAGCCGGATCACGTGTGCGTGCCGGTGCCGGGCACGCTGACGCCGTCGGCGGCGGACCCGCAATATATCGCGCAGGTGCTGCTCACCATGCTGGATGAAGATGGCACTCCCTTTGACGTTGAACCGCGCAATGTGCTGAACCGAGTGTGGCAGCGTTTGCGTCAGCGCGGGCTTTCCCCCGTGGTAGCGGTAGAGTTGGAGTTCTATCTCATCGATCGTCAACGCGACGCGGAGGGCTATCTGCAGCCGCCGTGCGCGCCGGGCACGCAAGAGCGCAACACCCAAAGCCAGGTGTATTCCGTCGATAACCTCAACCATTTCGCCGACGTGCTGAGCGAGATCGACGAACTGGCGCGTTTGCAGGGCATTCCGGCGGACGGCGCGGTGGCGGAGGCGTCGCCGGGGCAGTTCGAGGTCAACCTGCACCATACCGACGACGTGCTGCAGGCCTGCGATCACGCGCTGGCGCTGAAGCGGCTGGTGCGCATGGTGGCCGAGAACCACAACATGCAGGCGACCTTTATGGCCAAGCCGTATGAGGAACACGCCGGCAGCGGCATGCACGTGCACATCAGCATGCTGAACGCGCAGGGCGACAATGTGTTCGCCGACGACGACGGCGAAGATTCGGCGCTGCTGAAACAGGCGCTGGCGGGCATGATCGCCTTGATGCCGTCTTCGATGGCGCTGTTGGCGCCGAACGTCAACGCCTACCGCCGCTTCCAGCCCGGCATGTATGTGCCGACCCAGGCCTCTTGGGGGCATAACAACCGCACCGTGGCGCTGCGCATTCCCTGCGGCGATCGCGACAACCACCGCGTGGAGTACCGCGTGGCGGGCGCCGACGCCAACCCTTATCTGGTGATGGCGGCCATTCTGGCCGGCATCGTCTACGGGCTGGAAACCGCGCTGCCGCTGCCTGAGCCGGTGACCGGCAACGGGCTGGAGCAGGACGGGCTGCCGTTCCCGATCCGCCAGAGCGACGCGCTGTACGAGTTCGAACATCAGCCGGTGCTCAATGCATTGCTGGGCGAACGTTTCAGCCACGTCTATCTGGCCTGCAAAACCGATGAGCTGGTGCAGTTCGAGCGCCTGATCACCGAAACCGAAATTGAGTGGATGCTGAAAAACGCCTGATCCCGCTCACCCTGCGACTACCGCGCGCGTCCGGCGCATTTCATCGGCTCTCCTGTGGCCGGTGAGGCTGCGCGCTGCGGTACTGAATTTCTTCTATCACGGCGTACAGGACGCCGACGAGGAAATAACCATGACTCAGTCATTCCCATGCGCAGACGTTTGCCTGTGCCGCAGTGCCTACGGGCCGGTCGCCGGCCGCCCGACAGTGACCCCAACCCGTTTTACCCGCCGCCTGAGCAGCAGTTTCCCCGCGGCCTCTCTGAATGACGTTGCACGGTTGACAGCAGAGGACCAAGAGGGGAAATGCCATGACGATTAAAGCCACCGACGGCGGCCCGGCGGGCAAACCGCAGCTGCGCAAATCCCTCAAGCTGTGGCAGGTGGTGATGATGGGCCTGGCCTATCTGACGCCGATGACGGTGTTCGATACCTTCGGCATCGTCTCCGGCCTCACCGACGGCCATGTGCCGACCTCCTATCTGCTGGCGCTGGCCGGCGTGCTGTTCACCGCCATCAGCTACGGCAAACTGGTGCGCCAGTTTCCTACCGCCGGCTCCGCCTACACCTATGCGCAGAAGGCGATCAACCCGCACGTCGGTTTTCTGGTGGGGTGGTCATCGCTGCTCGATTATCTGTTCCTGCCGATGATCAACACGCTGCTGGCGAAGATTTACCTGACCGCGCTGTTCCCGGAAGTGCCGCCCTGGGTGTGGGTGGTGGGCTTCGTTATCCTGATTACCGCCATCAATCTGAAAAGCGTCAATCTGGTGGCCAACTTCAATACCCTGTTCGTGCTGGCGCAGGTGGCGATCATTCTGGTGTTCATCTACCTGGTGGTGCGCGGCCTGCACAACGGCGAGGGGATGGGCACGGTGTGGAGCCTGCGGCCGTTCCTCAGCGAGAATGCGCACCTGCTGCCGATCATTACCGGCGCCACTATCCTGTGCTTCTCGTTCCTCGGCTTTGACGCGGTCACCACGCTGTGCGAAGAGACGCCCGACGCCGCCAAGGTGATCCCGCGCGCCATCTTCCTGACCGCGCTGTACGGCGGGGTGATCTTTATCAGCGTGTCGTTCTTCATCCAGCTGTTTTTCCCGACCATTCAGCGTTTCCACCAGCCCGATGCCGCGCTGCCGGAGATCGCACTGTACGTCGGCGGCAAGCTGTTCCAGTCGATCTTCCTGTGCGTGACCTTTATCAACACGCTGGCCTCCGGCCTGGCGTCGCACGCCAGCGTGTCGCGCCTGCTGTACGTGATGGGGCGTGACAACGTGTTCCCGGAGAAATTCTTCGGCTACATCCACCCTAAATGGCGCACGCCGGCGCTCAACGTGCTGATGGTCGGGCTGGTGGCGCTGTCGGCGCTGTCGTTCGATCTGGTGACCGCCACGGCGCTGATCAACTTTGGCGCGCTGGTGGCCTTTACCTTCGTCAACCTGTCGGTGATCAGCCACTTCTTCATTCGCGAAGGGCGCAACAAAAGCTGGAAGGATCGCTTCAACTTTCTGTTCCTGCCGCTGGTGGGGGCGCTGACGGTGGGGGTGCTGTGGCTGAACCTGGAGAAGAGCTCGCTGACCATGGGGCTTATCTGGGCGACGCTGGGCTTCGGCTATTTGGCCTGGCTGACCCGGCGTTTTCGCCAGCCGCCGCCGCAGCTCGAGCGGCAGCCGCAGCAATAAAATCACAGGCGGGAATTTCCCGCCTTTCTTTTTGGCGCGTGCGGCAGTAGAGTGAAAAACCTGATAAAAAATAACCCATTGGATCCGCATTATGCCCGCTTTGCCCTCGCGTACCCGCGCCACGCTGTTCGGTTTATTGGCCATTGTGCTGTGGAGCAGCGTCGTCGGCCTGATTCGCAGCGTCAGCGAAGGGCTGGGGCCGATCGGCGGCGCGGCGATGATCTACAGCGTCAGCGCGGCGTTTTTGCTGGTGGCGCTCGGCGTGCCGAAATGGCGCAGCTTTCCGCGGCCTTATCTCATCGTCGGCAGCCTGCTGTTCGTCAGCTACGAGATCTGCCTGTCGCTGTCGCTCGGCTACGCCAATACCCGCCTGCAGGCGATAGAAGTGGGCATGATCAACTACCTGTGGCCCTGTTTCACCGTGCTGATGGCGCTGGCGCTCAACGGCCAAAAGGCGAAATGGTGGCTGCTGCCGGGGCTGCTGCTATCGCTGTTCGGCATCGGCTGGATCATGAGCGGCGAGGGCGGCTGGTCGCCGGCGCAGATGCTGGCCAACGTGCGCAGCAATCCGCTCAGCTACGGGCTGGCCTTCAGCGGCGCGGTGATCTGGGCGCTGTACTGCAACCTGACCAAGAAGATCGCCCAGGGCAGCAACGGCGTGGTGCTGTTCATCGTGCTGACCGCGCTGGCGCTGTGGCTGAAGTATGCCTTCAGCGCGGAAAGCGGCATGCAGTTCAGCGCCGGCGTGACCGTGACGCTGCTGTGCGCCGGGGTGGCGATGGGGGCGGGGTATGCCGCCTGGAACGTCGGCATTCTGCACGGCAACATGACGCTGCTGGCGACCGTCTCTTATTTTACCCCGGTGCTGTCGGCGGTGTTCGCCGCGCTGGTGTTGCACACCTCGCTGACCGTCAATTTCTGGCAGGGCGTGGCGATGGTCACTCTCGGCTCGCTGATCTGTTGGCGGGCAACCCGTGGAAATTAACGGAAATTCTCCGCCGTCGGCGCAATGTTGAACTAGAATTTAACTAGCCATGTTGCCTGAAGGAACGACGACGATGAGAAGCGACATTCAATTTATTCAACAACCCGAAATCGACGTGCATCACTACGAGCGCGGCGATACCGTGCGCCTGACCACGGCGAATCTGCGGCATGAATATCAGCTCGACGTTTATATTTTGCGCCGCGACGACAAGCTGATTTACGGCTCGGTCGTCGCGGCGGCGCCCAAGACCGATATCCCGGTCGCCAGCTGGGAGGTGAAAAACGGCGAAGAGGTGGCGTTCCGCCAGGAAAACATCGCCAAAGCGGTGCCGGCGGTGAACTGATTTCGCTTTGCGTATTTTTTACTGATTTTGATGAAGGCCGACGTTTATACGTCGGCTTTTTCTTTGCTGCGGCTCAATGGCGGGCAGGTGACGCCCTGATGACATTTGGCTCAAAAACTGCGCTAAAAATCGATGTGCATGACAAAAATCACAGCGAATGTGAATTTGCATGAAACATAATTTGACAAATGTGAACGCAATCGATTACCTATTCGCGAAATGCGTAACTGGATCACAGATTCTTACAGTCAGTGGTTTCTATAATGCGCGCGTCATCCGAGTTTCTGTGTGAAGACAACGCCAGGTGTCGGCAGACTCATTGTCATCTTTTCTAAACGGGCAGGAAATGGCCCTTTAAGCATGTGGTAATAAAATGAAAAAAATAGCTCTCGCAGCAGGTGTACTGCTCGCAGCGTCTTACAGTGCATCATCAATGGCTGATAGCAAAGACAGTCAATATGTCTCCGACTGGTGGCACCAGAGCGTCAACGTGGTGGGCAGCTACCACACCCGCTTCGGGCCGCAGCTGAATAACGACGTGTATCTCGAATACGAAGCCTTCGCCAAGAAAGACTGGTTCGATTTCTACGGTTACGTTGACGTGCCGAAGTTCTTCGGCGTGGGCAATACCCCGGATCGCGGCATCTGGGACAAAGGTTCCCCACTGTTTATGGAGATTGAACCGCGCTTCTCCATCGACAAGCTGACCGGCACCGATCTGAGCTTCGGTCCGTTCAAAGAGTGGTACTTCGCCAACAACTACATCTATGATCTGGGCCACAACGCCGACGGCCGTCAGAACACCTGGTACATGGGTCTGGGCACCGATATCGACACCGGCCTGCCGATGAGCCTGTCGATGAACATCTATGCCAAATACCAGTGGGAAAACTACCAGGCCGCCAACGAGAACAGCTGGGACGGTTACCGCTTCAAGGTGAAATACTTCGTGCCGCTGACCCAGGTGTGGGGCGGCAACCTGAGCTACATCGGCTTCACCAACTTCGACTTCGGTTCCGATCTGGGCAAGGACAGCCATTGGGTTGACGGCACCGGCAAACAGGTGCGCACCAGCAACTCGATCGCCTCCAGCCATATTTTGGCGCTGAACTACGATCACTGGCACTATTCTTTCGTGGCGCGTTACTTCCATAACGGCGGCCAGTGGCAGGATGGCGCGGATATCGGCACCCCGCAGGGCCCGATCAAGTCTACCGGTTGGGGTTATTACCTCGTGGTCGGCTATAACTTCTGATTTTCCGTGTTATCAGAAACAGAAAACCCCGCCTGGCGGGGTTTTTTTTGTCATCACTGGGCTTGTTCAACCGGGAGATGCTTCACCGGCATAAACAGCCTGCCTTTGATCACGTGACATTCATTATTTATCCAACTAATGATTTGTTCACGGCTGACGCCTTCCGACTGCGCGTAACGATGAAGATCGCCGTTAAAGTGCCGAGTGATGTATTCCATGAGGGTCATTTGCACGTCTTTTGCTCCTGAACGCCCACCCGTTGCCAGCCTGGCCACCGCGGGAGGTTGAGGTTTCTCAGACAGCGAATGTAAATTATTGGCAACCAAATCTCAACATAAAGCACCAGATTGGGGCGACAGCGGCGGGAAAAAGAATCCCGCACGGAGAGGCGGGAAGTGTTCGCTATTATCATTATGGATGATAAGAATAAGATTTGAGGTGCGACGAAAAAGAGCACGTTAACTCTTTTTTGTTACCCTCCCACGCTAGCGTAAGGCTTATTTTTCTTCAAGAAAAATCTGAGGTAAGTTTCGGAATTCTCGAGGCGTGTTGCGTTGAAACAAACTATTGGCGCGACTGCCGTCAAACCGCACCGTTATCTCGGAGTTTTCCTTATACTTCGTCCGGAAAAGACCCGCTATAGTCAACAGAGTCCCCCCACGCAGGAATACACAACATGAACAAACGTCGTACGACCCTCACGGTGTTGGCGCTGATCGCGTCGCTGGGGTTGTCATCCGCCCCGGCCCTGGCTGACAAAGGCGGCAATGGTAACGGCAACGGTAATGGCCATGGCAACAGCGGCAATCACGGTAATAGCGGTAACCATGGCAACAACGACAACAAAGGCAATAAAGACAATAAAGGCAATAAAGGCAATAAAGAGAAAGGCGGCTATAGAAACGACGATAATCTGGTTTCCGTCAGCCTCTCGCGCGACCGCGCCCGTTCGCTGGCGCGCAACTACGGCCTGACCGGCTACAGCTCGCTGCCACCGGGCATCGCCAAGAATCTGGCGCGCGGTAAACCGCTGCCGCCGGGCATCGCCAAAAAAGTGGTGCCTTACTCGATGCTGCGCGATCTGCCGCAGTACCCGGGTTATGAGTGGCGTATCGCCGGCGACGATCTGGTGCTGGTCGCACTCAGCACCGCGATTGTGGCTTCCGTCATCAACGGCGTGTTCGACTAAGGTTTGTCGAGCGTTATCGGGCCTCGCTGCGGCGGGGCCTTTTTATTTGCCAGCGCGGGGCGGACGTGGTGAACTTTGAGCCTTACGTTTTCACTGCATCATAAGGGAGGCGCCATGTTCAGGGCGTTATTGATAGCCTGCTGTTTGACCAGTTTTCCCGCGTTGGCAGAGGGCGCCGCCGCTATCGGCGAGCTGGTGAACCAACGGCTATCGTTGATGAAAGATGTTGCCGGTTACAAGGCGCAGCAGCATTTGCCGATCGAAGACCTGGCGCAGGAGGCGAAGGTGTTGGCCAGCGCGCAGGCGGAGGCGGGGCGTTTGGGGTTGGAGCCGGCGTCGGTGCGGCCTTTTATCGCCGCGCAGATGGACGCCGCCAAGGCGATTCAGTACCGCTATCGCGCCGACTGGCTGGCGAGCCCGGAACCCGGCTGGCAGCCGCGGCCGTTGGCGCAGGTGCGCCCGCAGATCGCACAGCTGAGCAGCCAGATATTGCAACGGCTGGCGGAGCGGCTGCGCGCCGGCCCGCTCGGCGAGGCGGATCGGGCGGCGTTTATGGCGTCCGTGGATCAGGTGAATCTCAGCGCCGCCGACAAACGGCGGCTGGCGGATGCGCTGCTGGCGGTCAAAACCGGCAGCGCACGCTGAGCGTCAGTCGCGGCCGACGGTGCTGCGGCGGAAGGTCAGCATCCGGCTGCGGTTGGCGATGAGATCCACGTTGTAACCGCGGAAATAGAGGCAAAAGCGTTTTAACCACGGGCCGTCCTGGCACTCCACCAGCATGCGGCCCTGGCCGAGCGGGCTGAGCGTACCGGTCTGCGCCGCCGGGCCGACGCCGATATGCACCCGATCGCCACGAATTTCAAAGGCGGTGCGATAGTGCGGGTGATACCACAGCCCCTGCACATGCTTCAGGCAGTCGCCGTTGGCCGTGACCGGCAGAAAACGGCGTGCCACATGCCCGACTTCGCCCTCGACCGCTTCGCCGGTCCACTTCAATTTGATCGGCATATGGGCGGACAGCGACACCGCGTAGCCGTCCTCGCCCTGATACAGCGGTTCACCGCTGCCCAAATAGGCCAGGTTGCCGTCTTTGACCTCCAACCAGTGTGGTTCGGCCAGCGCGGCGTAAAGGCCGTCTGGGATCGCCGTGCTGCGTTGCGGCAGCGGTTCGCCCAGCAGTGCCGCCATCACCTGCAAAGCCATACCGAAACTGTCGCAGTCTTCGCGGTTGGCCACCAGCGCGACGCCGGCCTGGCGATCGGGCGCCAGCAGGAAATAGGTTTTGTAACCGGCGTGGGAGCCGCCGTGGCCGAGCAAGCGCCGGCGGCCCAGCGGGGTTTGCGCCAGCCCCAGGCCATAGGCGCTGAGTTGGCCCTGATTGAGGCGGCGCGGTGCGCCGAGTTGCGCCAGCACGCCCTGGCCCGGGCCCTCGTCGGCCAGCAGCGTTTGCAGCCAGCGGGTGAGGGCGTGGAGGCTGCCGGTCAGGCTGCCGGAGGCGGAAAGATGCAGGCCGGCGCTGGCGTGTTGCCAGCCCTGCGGCGCTCGCCAGTAACCCGGCACCAACCCCGGCACCACGTCGAACCAGCTTTCCGGCGCCCGCATCTGCACCTGCAGCGGCCGGGCGATGTGCTGTTGCACCAGTTGGTCGAAATCATACCCCTTGCTGCGCAGCGCGGCCTCCAGCAGCCGATAGCCGGTATTGCTGTAGGCGACCTCGCTGCCGGCTTCGTAGTTCAATCTTTCCAGCCCCTCGACAAACTGCATCACCGGCTGCGCCTCGCTGACGGCGTGCAGCGAGATGCCGAGCAGGCCGAGCGTCTCGCGTACGTCGGGCAGGCCGCCGGTCATGTCCAGCGCCTGGCCGACGGTGACGTCCGCCAGCGCGGGTTGCAGGGCGGGCAACAGGTCACCCAGGCGTTGCTCCAGCCGAATGGCGCGATCGGTGGCGTTCAGCGCCAGCGCGGCGAAGATATGTTTGGTCACGGAGGCGTAGCGCACCACGCTGTCGGCGGTGAAGGGGGTATTCTGCGCCAGATCGGCCAGGCCGGCGCAGGCGGTGGCGCGGAGTTGTTCGGCGTCAAACAGGGTGATGGCGCCGCCGGGTTCGCCACGCCGTTGCCAGCCGGCCAGCAATTGTTCGGCGAGGGCGCTGGCAGCGCGCCAGTTTAACGGTGTTACAGACATAGGGCCTCCAGAGTGATGGTTCGAAACGGGCCAGCTCGGCCACACGCCGCCCGGCGCTGACGAGGAGCGCGGGCTTTTCGGCTGATTGTGGCGCAGTGCGTTTTTCGTCGGCCGCTGTTTTGTGCGCTGTTTAGACCAGTCGGTGGGGAATCACGCGAAACTTTGATATGGCGCGCAGAACGCGGCTGACGATGCGGTTAAAGGCAGGGGGAGAAACAGGCGCCCGGCGGCGCCTGCAGAGGGGATCAGTTGAGTCTGGCGGCGCCGTCCAACAGGCCTTCAATCATCTGCTTGAGCAGGCGCTGCAGCGAGGCAGCGCGCTGCGGTTCGAACGCGTAAGGATACTGTTCGGACATGTAGTTCACCTGCGCCAGCTCAAGCTGGATCGCATGCTGTTGCTGCTGCGGCTGGCCGTAGGCGCGGGTGATGTAACCGCCCTTGAAGCGGCCGTTCAGCACGTGGGTGTATTGCTGTTGCTGCTCGCAGCAGGCGACCAGCCGATCGCTCAGCGCCTGGGCGCAGCTTTCGCCGCCGTTGGTGCCGAGGTTGAGATCCGGCAGCTTGCCCTCGAACAGCCGCGGGATCACCGAGGCGATGGAGTGCGCGTCGAACAGCAGCGCATAGCCGTGCCGCGCTTTGAGGCGCGCCAGTTCGTCTTGCAGCTGCTGATGATAAGGTTGCCAAATTTGCTGCAGATAGCCGGCGCGCTCTGCGTCCGTCGGCGCTTTGCCCGGCAGGAAGCTTGGGCGGCCGTCGAACAGCACGTCGGGATACAGACCGGTGGTGGCGGTGGTGTACAGCGGCTTGTCGTCCGCCGGGCGGTTCAGATCGATGACGAAGCGCGAATAGTTGCCGACCAGCACGCTGGCGCCCATCGCCCGGGCGAAGTCGTACAGCTGTGGTATGTGCCAGTCGGTATCGGGCAGCGGGCGGGCGTCGTCGGTCAGCCCGGCTTCGACCGCCGGCGTCAGTTGCGTGCCGGCGTGCGGGATGCTGATCAGCAGCGGCAGGCTGCCGGTCTGGAAGCTAAAAGGATCGCGAATGGTCATTGACGTACTTCTCCTCGGAAAATCACCGTACAGGGCAGCTGACCGCCCAACCAATAAGCCAGTTCCGCTGGCCGCGACAGCGGCCAGTGAACGAAGTCCGCCACCTTGCCGGTTTCCAGCGTGCCGTGGCTGTGTTGCAGCCCCAGCGCTTTGGCGGCGTGGGTGGTGACGCCCGCCAACGCTTCTTCCGGCGTCAGGCGGAACAGCGTGCAGGCCATGTTGATCATCAGGCGCAGCGACAGCGCCGGCGAGGTGCCGGGGTTGGCGTCGCTGGCGATCGCCATCGCCACGTGGTGCTTGCGGAACAGCTCTACCGGCGGGCACTGGGTTTCGCGCAGCAGGTAATAGGCGCCGGGCAGCAGCACCGCGACGGTGCCGGCGTCGCCCATGGCGCGGGCATCTTGTTCGGTGGCGTATTCGAGATGGTCGGCGGAAAGCGCGTGATGGCGCGCCGCCAGCGTGCTGCCGCCGAGGGCGGAGAGCTGCTCGGCGTGCAGCTTGACCGGCAAACCGGCGGCTTCGGCGGCGGCGAAGACCCGCTCCACCTGCGCCGGCGAGAACGCCAGATGTTCGCAGAAGGCGTCAACCGCATCCGCCAGGCCGGCTGCCGCCGCCTGCGGGATGATGGTGTCGCAGACCAGATTGATGTAGTCGTCGGCGCGGTTGGCGTATTCCGGCGGCAGCGCATGGGCCGCCAGACAGGTGGTTTTCACCTCGACCGGCAACAGCTCGCCCAATTTGCGCGCCACCCGCAGCATCTTCAGTTCGCTTTCCGGGCTGAGGCCGTAACCGGATTTGATCTCCACGCAGGTGACGCCTTCCGCCAGCAGCGGCCGCAGGCGGAACAGCGCCTGCTCCAGCAGCAGCGCTTCATCGGCCGCGCGGGTGGCTTTCACCGTGGAAATGATGCCGCCGCCCTGCGCGGCGATCTCGGCGTAGCTCACGCCGTTCAGCCGCTGTTCGAACTCGCCGCTGCGATTGCCGCCGAACACCAGGTGCGTGTGGCAGTCAACAAAACCGGGGGTGATGATGCCGCCGTCGAATTTCACCGTTTCGTCCGCGATCAGGCCGGACGGCAGCGCCGCATGTTCGCCAATCCAGACGATCTTGCCGTCGCGCACGGCGATCGCGCCGTCGGTCAGGGTGTGATACTTGCCGTCGCGCATGGTGACGATATCGGCGCCGTGCCACAGGCTGTCACAGTGAATCTCAGACGTCATTGCTTTCCTCCGCCGGAGCCGCAGCTCCCACATGGTTGTATATACAATTAAAAACAACCTAACGCATTCATCGGGATGTCACAAGAGGCGGGCGAAATTTTGTTATCAGGATGTGATCGATAGCGGAGATGCGGGCGCAGGGCGCGCCCGCCGGGGATCAGACTTCGCTGGTGAAGCGGCCGAACAGTTGATAACGGCTGCCGGGGTACAGCAGCCGGGCCGAGGTCACCACGGTTTTGCCGGACCAGGTGCGGCGATGGATCAGCAGGCCGGGTTCGTGGTCCTCCAGCTGCAGCAGCTCGCGCTCGCGCCGGGTGGGGATCACCGCTTCGACGATGTGTTCGCCGGCGGTCAGCGGCGCGGCCTGCGTCAGGTAGGTGTAAGGCGTGACGCGATCGAAATCCTGCTTCAGGTAATCCGGCGCCACCAGCGGGTTGACGCAGCGGTCTTCCACCTGCACCGGCACGTCGTTTTCGTAATGCACGATCTGCGAGTAGAACAGCCGTTGGCCGGGCTGAATGCCCAGCGCCGTCGCTTCTTCCTCGCTGGCCGCACGGGCCTTCAGCTCGAGGATCTTGCTGCTGTGGCGATGACCGCGCGCGGCGATTTCATCGGCGATGTTGTGCACTTCCAGCAGCGCGGTATGCGCCTTGGCCTCGGCGACGAAGGTGCCGACGCCCTGCATGCGGATCAAAAAGCCTTCGCTGGTCAGCTCGCGCAGCGCGCGGTTGATGGTCATGCGGCTGACGCCCAGTTCCGCCACCAGTTCACTTTCGGAGGGCACGCGCTGGTGCGGTTGCCAATGCCCCGCACGGATTTGATTCACGATCGCCTGTTTGACCCGTTGGTAGATCGGGGCGGGGGCATCGCTCATTGCAGCCGCCAGTTGTAACACGGTCTGTTGTTCAGCCACGACGTTAACCTCGTCAAATAAAAAAATAATAACACCAGTTTACTGTTGATGTCGGCGTATGTATATGTATATACAACTAGTGGCCGTCGCGCCAGAAACTTGCCGGCGGCCGCCAAAAATTCCCGAAGGCGCGCCATCGCCGCGCCTCATTCGCCGTTACACCAACAGTGGAATACTGCCATGCCTGCTTATTTTGCCCCACGCGCTTTGCTCCCTGAGGGCTGGGCGCATAACGTCCGGCTGGACGTCGATGCGCAAGGTTATCTGTCTCAAGTTACCGCCGACGCTGAGCCGCAAGGCTGCACCCGGCTGCACGGCGATGCGGTGCCGGGCATGCCGAACCTGCACTCCCACGCTTTCCAGCGCGCGATGGCCGGGCTGGCGGAAGTGGCGGGCAACCCGCAGGACAGCTTCTGGACCTGGCGCGATCTGATGTACCGCCTGGTGCAGCGCCTGACGCCGGAGCAGGTGGAGGTGGTCGCCCGTCAACTGTATATCGAAATGCTCAAGGGCGGATACACCCAGGTGGCCGAATTCCACTACCTGCATCACGACGCCGACGGTAAGCCTTACGCCGATCGCGGTGAAATGACCGGCCGCCTCAGCGAGGCCGCGCACCAGGCCGGCATCGGCATGACGATGCTGCCGGTGCTGTACAGCTACGCCGGTTTCGGCGCGCAGCCGGCGCAGCCGGGGCAGAAGCGTTTTATTCAGGATACCGAAAGCTACCTGCACCAGCAGCAGGTGATTGCCCGTCAGCTGGCGGATCGTCCGTTGCAGAATCAGGGGCTGTGCTTCCACTCGCTGCGCGCGGTGGCGCTGGGCCAGATGCAGCAGATTTTGGCCGCGGCGGATCGCACCTTGCCGGTGCATATTCATATCGCCGAGCAGCAAAAAGAGGTGAACGACTGCCTGGCGTGGAGCGGGCAGCGCCCGGTGGCCTGGCTGTATGACCATCTGCCGGTCGATCGGCGCTGGTGCCTGGTGCACGCCACCCATCTGGATCGCGACGAGCTTGAAGCGCTGGCGCGCAGCCGCGCGGTGGCCGGGCTGTGCCTGACCACCGAAGCCAACCTCGGCGACGGCATCTTCCCCGGCGACGCTTACCTGCAGCAGCAGGGGCGCTGGGGCATCGGTTCCGACAGCCACGTTTCGCTCAACGTGGTGGAAGAGTTGCGCTGGTTCGAATACGGCCAGCGGCTGCGCGATCAGCGCCGCAACCGTCTGACGACGCCGGAACAGTCGGCGGTGGGCGATGTGCTGTACCTGCAGGCGCTGCAGGGCGGTGCGCAGGCGTGCGGCGCGCCGATCGGCCGGTTGCAGAGCGGCTATCGCGCCGACTGGCTGGTGCTGGACGGCGACGATCCGTATCTGGCGGCGGCGCCGGACGCCTCGATCCTCAACCGCTGGCTGTTCGCCGGCGGCAAAGAGCAAATTCGCGACGTGTTCGTCGGCGGCCGGCAGGTGATCGAGCAGGGGCGGCACGCGCTGCAGCAGCAGAGCAGCGCCGAGTTCCTGCAGGTGCTGAAAACCTTTCAGCAGGAGGCGTAATGAGCCTGACCCGTTTTAGCTTCGCCGCGCTGCCGGTCAGCCCGTGGCGCAACGGCGGTGGGGAAACCCGTGAAATCGTCAGCTGGCCGCCGGGCGCGCAGGATTTTGACTGGCGCGCCAGCATCGCCACCATCGCACAGGACGGGCCGTTTTCCGCCTTTGCAGGCATCGACCGCTCGATCACTTTGCTGGAGGGCGACGGCGTGCGGCTGTTCAGCGCCGGTCATATCGACCATCAATTGGCGCGCGTCGGGGAGCCGTTCGCGTTCTCCGGTGATGTGGCGCTGGAAGCGACGCTGCTGGGCGGCGCCAGCCAGGATTTCAACATCATGACGCGCCGCGGCCGGCAGGCAGCCGAGGTGCGGCGCAGCACGGCGCCCGTCACCCTGCCGTCCAACCAGGCGGGCGTGCTGTATGTGCTGAGCGGGGTTTGGTCGCTGCCGGGGGGCGGCGAAGTGCGGGCGCGCGAGGGCGTCTGGTGGGCGGCGCAGGCGGCGGGCGGTGAAGTGGCGCCGCTGACGGCCGACGGCGCTCTTCTGTGGGCGAACATCACAGCCTGCTAACGCAGAGTAGAGTCCTGCGCCCGGTTATGGGATTATTCACTTTTCCCCATTAATCATAAAGAAGGGCGCATGGCTTCGCTGAAAGACGTCGCAAAACTTGCCGGAGTCTCGTTGATGACGGTGTCCCGCGCCATCAATGAACCCGGCAAGCTGCGGCCGGAAACCTACCGCCGTGTCAAACAGGCTATCGACCAGTTGGACTACGTGCCGGATCTGTCGGCGCGGCGTATTCGCGGTGACGGAAATCGCGTGCAGACGCTCGGCGTGCTGGCGCTGGACACCGCCACGACGCCGTTCTCGGTGGAAATGATCCTGTCGATCGAGAAAACCGCGCGCGAGCGAGGCTGGAACAGCTTCGTCGTCAACCTGTTTGCCGACGACAACGCCGAACAGACCGTCGATCTGCTGCTGGCGCATCGTCCGGATGGGGTGATCTTCACCACGATGGGGCTGCGCGAGGTGACATTGCCGGCCAAACTGCTGGACAAAAAGCTGGTGCTGGCCAACTGCGTCAGCCCGGCGCATTCGATCGCCAGCTACATTCCTGATGACGAGCAAGGGCAGTATGAGGCCACGCGCACGCTGATCGCCAAAGGCTATCGCGCGCCACTGTGCATTCATTTACCGGCGGATACGCTGGCGGCGGGCCTGCGCCGCCGCGGTCTGGAACGCGCCTGGCGCGAAGCGGGGCGCGATGTTGAACAGCTGCGGCAGTATCATCTCGATCTGAGCGGCGGCGATCAAAGCTATCGCGACTGCGTCGCGCTGCTGGAGCGGCATTTCTCTCCCGGGCGGCGCGATTGCGACGTCGTGGTGTGCGGAAACGATCGGATAGCCTTTCTGGTGTATCAGGTATTGCTGGCGCAAGGATGGCGGATACCGCAACAGGTGGCGGTGCTGGGTTACGACAATATGGTCGGCACCGGCGAGCTGTTCCTGCCGGCGTTGACGACGGTGCAGCTGCCGCATTACGAGCTGGGCCGCCTTGCGGCGCTGCATGTGATTGAGCAGCGGGAGCAGCGTGAGACGGTGAAAGTGCCTTGCCCGCTATTGGCGCGTGGTTCGCTATAAGCGCACCGGGTGCGTCGCTGCGCGCCCGGTGCTCATTCCCATTATCCCCAGATGCTTGCCAGCCGCCATCCCGTGATGGGCTCGAACTCTGCCCGGCCGCCTTCGGCGAACAGGCTGAGGTGGCGCTCGCCCGCCGTCGGGTAGATGCGGCTGGTCAGGCAGGCCTGGCCCTGATTGACGAAGATCTCCAGCGATGAGCGGTCAATGAAGATCCGTAGTGACAGGGTGTCACCTTCCGGTAGCGGCACGCTGCGGCAGGTGCACAGGGCGGGGTTGTCATGAAAACGTTCCAGCACCAGCCGGTGCGCCTGATTGTCGACGAACAGGCGCGCCGCATTCCCGATGGCCAGCCCGTAACGCTCGGCGTCGTTGTCGGCCGGTCTCAACGTCAGGGTGAGTTCCTGCACGTCTTCCGCCAGCGGCAGATGTTGATTGGTCAGCGTCTGTGCCAAAAAGGTGTGCGATTCTCGGCGCAACGCCGCCAGTTCACGCGCCGGGTTCATGAGGACGCTGCCGTCGGCGGCCAGCGTCAGCTCGCGCGGCAGGGTGAGGGCGCCGGCCCAGCGGTGCGCTTTGCTGGGCATCGGGGATTCCCACATATCCATCCAGGCAAACAGCAGCCGACGGCCGTCGGCGGCGGTGAAGGTTTGCGGCGCATAGAAATCGTGCCCGGCATCCAGCTCGCAGAAGGGCTGCGTCACCCTGAAGTCGCCGTCCGGCCGCCAGTGGCCGAGCAGATAGCCGCTCTGGAAGCGATTGCGGTAGCGGTAGCCCTGCGCCGCCAGCCCCTGCGGCGAGAACAGCAACAGGTGCTGTTCACCCAGCGGGAAGAAATCCGGGCATTCCCACATATACCCTTGATGCGCCGCCTGCGCGCCGGCCAGCACCCGATCGAAGCGCCAGGCGCGCAGGTCTGCAGAACGGTACAGGCGCACCTGGCCGAGACCGTTTTCTTTGGCGCCGACCACCAGCCACCATTCGCCGTTCTCGCGCCAGACTTTCGGATCGCGGAAATGCTGAATGCCGTCCGGCGGGGCCAGCACCGGCCCATGTTTAACGAAGCGTATGCCGTCTTCGCTGGTGGCCAGACATTGCACTTCCCGCACTTGGCTGTCGTCGCCGGGCTCGCCCAGCCACACGTGGCCGGTGTAAATCAGCGTCAGCACGCCGTTGTCATCCACGGCGCAGCCGGAAAAACAACCGTCTTTGTCATAGGGCGCATCGGGCGCCAGGGCGATGGGCTGGTGCTGCCAGCGGATCAGATCGCGGCTGGTCGCGTGCCCCCAGTGCATGGGCCCCCAGTGTTCGCTGTAGGGGTGATGCTGGAAGAAGGCATGATAGACGCCGTCAATACAGATCAGGCCGTTGGGATCGTTGATCCAGCCGGCGGGCGGCGCGAGATGGAACTGCGGGTAGTATTCGTCTCGGCGCTCTGCGCGCAGGGCTTCGACCGCATGGTCGGCTTGAGCTAAGGCAGTGTTCATTGGATAGACTCGCTTGATTTAATGGCGGATTGAAAGGGGGTTGCGCTGGCGGAACGTTCGCCGCGCAGCAGGAAACAGGAGACAAGCGTCGTGGCGGCGACCGCGCACCCCATCAGCAGATAGGTGTCGGCAAAGCCGATGCGGTCATAACCGTAGCCCGCCAGCGGCGACAGGAAGCTGGCCATCACCTGGGTGATGAACTGAAAGCCTACCAGGTAAAGCGTTGAGGAGAGGCGACTGTCGAAGCGGCTGGCGATGTATTTGAAGATAGCGATCAGCAGGATCGGCAACTCTACGGCGTGCAGCAGTTTCATGGCGGAGATCATCAATGCGCCGCTGACCAAGCCGGAGCCGAACATGCGCAGCGCCATCACGCCACCGGCCAGCAACAGCCCCTGTTTGGCGCCGATGCGGTTCACCAGCAGCGGCGCCAGGAACATACCGCCGGCTTCGAGGAAGACCTGCAGCGAGTTGAGGAAGCCGTACATCTCGTTGCCCTGTTCGCGTGAAGCGAACTGCGAGGCGAAGTAGACCGAAAATTGCTGATCGAAAACGTTGTACACGCTGATACCGAGCACAAACACCACCAGCGCCCAGAAGCCCGGCATACGCAGCAGCGCGAGCGCATCCTGCAGCCGCAGATTTTCCGGTTTGCCGAACGCCAGGCCGGCCATGGCGTTCGGCTTCAGCTCGCGCACCTGGCTGAGCAGCAACAGGAATACCACGGCGGCGGAGGAGGCCAGCCAGAAATTGATGTTCGGATCGATATTGAAGATAAAACCGGCCAAAAAGGTGGCGCTGGCCCAGCCGAGCGATCCCCACATGCGGGCGCGGCCGAATTCGAAACCGCTGATGCGGCTGACTCGCTCGGTATAAGATTCCAGCGCGCCGATGCCGGCGAAGAAGGTGGCGCCGATAAATACCCCGCCGACCAGCGCACCGAGCGGCAGGCTGCTCGCCAGCAGCGGGGCGTAAACGTAGATAAAGAACGGGCCGGTCAGCAGCAGCATCACGCCGAGAAACTGCAGCAGGTGCTTGCGCAGCCCAAGTTTGTCCTGAATAAACCCGTACAGCGGCTGGGCGCACAGCGCCACCAACGAGATAGCGGAGAAGATCAGGCCGGTCTCGGCGCCTTTCAGGCCGATCTTCTGATTCAGCCATAGCGATATCAGCGAAAAGCTGGCAGACCAGGTGAAGAAAAAGAAGAACAGCAGGCCGCTGAGCAGCACGTAATATTTTTTAGTTTCGCGGTTCATGGGTAGGGCCCCGGTGAGTGAAGTTAGTTCTATTGTTAACGTTAACTCGCAAAGGGATGAAGCCAGCAGATATCACGCATGCGATGTTAATCACAAAAGTTAACGTTAACATTTATGCCTTGTGATCGAGGTCACGGGTTGGCAAGGGGGCGATGCGCCCCCCGGAAGATTAACGTTCGTTCAGCGAGCGCAGATGGTCGTCGCGGCGCAGCGTCATCAGCGCAAACAGGCTGACCACCGAGGTGGCGACCACGTAGTAGGCGGGAATGTCGATATTACCGGTCTGTTTGATCAGGCCGGTGATAATCAGCCCGGCCGAACCGGAAAACACCGCATTGGACAGCGAGTAAGCCAGCCCCAAGCCGGTATAGCGCACCCGGGTCGGGAACATCTCCGCCAGCATCGCCGGGCCGGGGCCGGCCAGCAGGCCGACCACGGCGCCGGCGATCATGACCGCCAGCCCTTTGGCCCACAGTGAACTCTGCGCATCCTGCAACAGGTGCAGCAGCGGGAAGGTGAACAGGATCACCGCCGCCACCGCCGTCAGCATCACCGTTTTACGCCCCAGTTTGTCGCTGACAATGCCCGCCGGCAGAATGGTCAGGGCGAAGCCGACGTTGGCCAGCACCGTCGCCACCAGCGCCTGCTGGAAGGTGGCGTGCAATGAGGTTTGCAAATAGGAAGGCATCACCACCAGGAAGGTATAGCCGGCGGCCGACCAGCCCATCATGCGGCCGATGCCGATCAGAATGGTTTTCACCACGCCGCCCAGCTTCGCTTCCGGCGGCGCGGCGGCGTGTTCCGCATGTTGCTGCGCCTGGGTGAACGTGGGCGTTTCCTCGAGCTTTAGCCGCAGCCACAGCGCCACGGCGCCCAGCGGCAGCGCCAGCAGGAACGGAATGCGCCAGCCCCAGTCATGCAGCTGCTGCGCGCTGAGCAGCGCGGCCAACAGCGCCACCAGCCCGGCCCCGGCCAGCAGGCCGAGCGCGACGGTCAGTGATTGCCAGGCGCCGAACAGCCCGCGCTTGCCCTTCGGGGCGAACTCGGTCATCAGCGACACGGCGCCGCCGAATTCACCGCCGGCGAACAGCCCCTGTAACATGCGCAGCAGCGTCAGCAGCAGCGGGGCGGCGACGCCGATCGAGGCATAGGTCGGCATGACGCCGATCAGCGCGGTGGCCAGCGTCATCAACAGCAGAACCGCAATCAGCGTTGGGCGACGGCCGATGCGATCGCCGATGCGGCCGAATATCACCGCGCCGATCGGCCGACAGAAAAACGCCAGCGCGAAGGCGGCGTAGGTGAGGATCAGGCTGGTGATTTCGTTTTCACCCTGCAGCGTGAAAAAATTGGCGGCGATAACGGTGGCCAGGAACCCGTACACCCCGAACTCATACCATTCGATAAAGTTGCCGACCGAGCCGGCCAGCAACGCCTGACGCGAGCGGCGCGCGTCGAGAGTCTGTTGATTCATCCCCGTTCCCATACTTTTGAATTATTGTTTGTCAGTTCTAAATTTATACGACAAAACAATCAATTGATTTCAGCGGGAACTGTGAAGCGCTCAGCGCAGGCCGTCGATACGCCACCATTCGGGGCAAACATCGGCGAACGCAGGGGATGGCGGAAGAGTGAAAACAAAAAAGGGCCGACGAATCGGCCCTTGAGCGGGGGAATGCCGTTACCGTTTTGGCCCGGCGTTCACCAGTTTTTCGCCCGCCGGGGTGACGGTATATTTGGCGAAGTTATCGATAAAGCGCTGCGCCAGATCCTGCGCCTTCTCCTGCCACAGCGATTCGTCGGCGTAGGTTTTGCGCGGATCGAGAATCGACGGATCGACCCCCGGCAGCGCGGTCGGCACGTCCAGCCCGAAGATTGGCAGCGTGAAGGTCTCGGCCTGCTCAATGTCGCCATTCAGAATGGCGTCGATAATGCCGCGCGTATCCTTGATCGAAATACGTTTACCGCTGCCGTTCCAGCCGGTGTTGACCAGGTAAGCCTGGGCGCCGGCGGCCTCCATGCGTTTCACCAGCACTTCGGCATACTGCGTCGGGTGCAGCGTCAGGAACGCGGCGCCGAAGCAGGCGGAGAAGGTCGGCGTCGGCGCGGTGATGCCGCGCTCGGTGCCGGCCAGCTTGGCGGTGAAGCCGGACAGGAAATGGTACTGGGTCTGCTCCGGCGTCAGGCGCGATACCGGCGGCAGTACGCCGAAGGCGTCGGCGGTCAGGAAGATGATCTTGCGCGCATGGCCGGCTTTGGACACCGGCTTGACGATGTTGTCGATGTGATAAATCGGGTAAGAGACGCGGGTGTTCTCGGTCTTGCTGGCGTCGTCGAAGTCGATGCTGCCGTCGGCCAGCACGGTGACGTTTTCCAGCAGCGCATCGCGGCGGATCGCTTGATAGATTTCTGGCTCCGCCTGCGGCGACAGCTTGATGGTCTTGGCGTAGCAGCCGCCTTCGAAGTTGAACACGCCGTCGTCGTCCCAGCCGTGCTCGTCATCGCCGATCAGCTGGCGCTTCGGATCGGTGGAGAGGGTGGTTTTGCCGGTGCCGGACAGGCCGAAGAACACCGCCACGTCGCCTTGCTCGCCGACGTTGGCCGAGCAGTGCATCGAGGCGATGCCCTTCAGCGGCAGCAGGTAGTTCATGATCGAGAACAGGCCTTTCTTCATCTCGCCGCCGTACCAGGTGCCGCCGATCAGCTGCATGCGTTCCGTCAGGTTGAAGGCGACGAAGTTCTCCGAGTGCAGCCCTTGCTGCTGCCAGTCCGGGTTGGTGCATTTGGCGCCGTTCAGCACCACGAAGTCCGGCTCAAAATCCGCCAGCTCTTCGTCGCTCGGGCGAATAAACATGTTTTTCACGAAGTGCGCCTGCCAGGCCACCTCGGTGATGAAGCGCACTTTCAGGCGCGTGTCGGCGTTGGCGCCGCAGAACGCGTCGACCACGAACAGACGCTTGCCGGAGAGCTGGTTGCCCACCAGCGTCTTCAGATGCTGCCAGACCTCCGGCGAGAGCGGCTGGTTGTCGTTCTTGCCGGTGCCGTTGTCCGACCACCAGACGGTATCGCGCGTGGTGTCGTCGCGCACGATGTATTTGTCCTTCGGCGAACGGCCGGTGAACTCACCGGTTGCGACGTTGACCGCACCCAGTTGGGTGAGGGTGCCGCGTTCCAGCGGCGGCAGGTCGGCGCGGGTCTCTTCGGCGAACAGCAATTCATAGCTGGGGTTATAGACGACGTCGGCGGCCTGATGAATGCCGTAGCGAGCGAGGGTTTGTGGGGTAACAGCGCGTGAAGACATATTCTACTTCCTTATGAGTCATATTATGCCTCTTTCCCGTGCGGTGCCGCGCGCAGGATTAAGGTTCGGATCAAGCTGACCGGATTCAGCTAATGCGTTTCCGGTTCTTTATTAATAAAACAGGGGGCTTTTTCGCCCTCCTATAGCATAGCAGCGAATTTAAACCCGATTACTTTAATTACAAAATGCTGACGATAATTAATTAAAACTAACCTTGGCGGAGGGTCACAATATTGAATTCCGCCGGCGTAATTTAGTTTTGCATTTTTATTTTTTATCATATCGTCAGGGCTGTCCACTGTTTTATTTCTTATTAGAAAAAGCGAAATCCACAATAGGATTTTTCGTAATCATTTGTTTTTGCTTGGCTGTGACAGGGCTGCTGCGCCAGGTGAATCTAACCGTACTGTACGCTTGTCAGCAGGGTGAATAATGAAACAGATAAATGCAGAACTGGCCTGTGATAAAAATGCGGCATCGTCCGAATCCTCAGGATTAATTAATCAACTTCGTCAAATAGATATCGGTGCGGTGCCGATCGCGTTGTTTATCACGATTTGCGCGATCGTGGCGATTTCCGCCTACGCCAACTTCCTGCCGAAGAATATGATCGGCGGCCTGGCGGTGATAATGACGCTGGGCTTTGCGCTGGCGCAGTTGGGAAAAAGCATTCCCGTGCTGCGCGATATCGGCGGGCCGGCCATTCTGTGTTTGATGGTGCCGTCGGTGCTGGTCTATTTCAACGTCTTCCAGCCCAACGTCATGGGCACCGTTCATCTGCTGATGAAAGACGCCAACCTGCTCTATTTCGTCATCGCCAGTCTGGTGGTCGGCAGCATTCTCGGCATGAACCGGGTGATCCTGATTCAGGGGATGATTCGCATGTTTGTGCCCTTGGTGGTCGGTACGGTGACGGCGGTGATCACCGGGCTGCTGGTGGGCAAGCTGTTCGGCTTTACCTTTTATCACACCTTCTTCTTCATCATCGTGCCGATCATCGGCGGCGGCATCGGCGAGGGGATTTTACCGCTGTCGCTGGCCTATTCGGCGATCCTGGGCTCGACGCCGGACGTCTACGTCGCGCAGCTGGCGCCGGCGGCGGTGCTGGGCAACATCTTCGCCATCGTGACCGCCGGGGTGCTGGCGCGCATCGGCATGCAGCGCAAGGCGCTGAGCGGCGACGGCATGCTGATCCGCTCGGCGCAGGAGAACGCGATGTTCGCCATCAAGGAGCAAAGCGGCAACGTCGATTTCCAACTGATGGGCGGCGGGTTGCTGGTGATCTGCGCCTTCTTTATCGTCGGCGGCCTGTTTGAACACATCGTGCATATTCCCGGCCCGGTGCTGATGATCCTGTTCGCGGTGCTGTGCAAATACTGCCGGGTGATCCCGGCCTCGATGGAGACCGGCGCGCACAGTTTCTACAAGTTCGTCTCCACCGCGCTGGTGTGGCCGCTGATGATCGGTCTGGGCATGCTGTACGTGCCGCTGGAAAGCGTGGTGGCGGTGTTCTCGGTCGGTTATGTGGTGGTCTGCGGTTCGGTGGTGCTGTCGATGGGGCTGGTCAGTTTCCTGATTGCGCCTTACCTGAAGATGTTCCCGGTGGAAGCGGCGATCGTCACCTGTTGCCACAGCGGCCTGGGCGGCACCGGTGACGTGGCGATCCTGTCGGCATCGAACCGCATGGGGCTGATGCCGTTCGCCCAAATCGCCACGCGCATCGGCGGCGCTTCCACGGTCATTGGCGCGACGCTGCTGCTCGGTTGGTTAGTCTGAGTCCAGAGTTTCTTATGGATGGCCGGGGTTGGATTGCCCCGGTTTTTTATTTCGAGGACAGCCGCACCCACAGCGTGATGAGCTATTTCAGCGAAAGCAACATTGGGCAGGACTTTAAAGGCGCGTACTCATCCGGGCCATTGCTCAACGACATCACGGCGATCCCGCATTTCTACGGCGTCAACATGCACACCCGCATCGGCGATACGATCTACGGTTTCAATTCCAATACCGATCGCGACTTCCTCACCGCCACCGGCGGATTGGATCCGCGACTTCGTGCGCGGTGAAGACAAGATCGATCTGACGCTGTTCAACACCGGCAGCGATTTCCTGGTGAAAGTGGTGGGGCAGCCGCTGGATGCGGATGATTTCGTGCTGGCGTAATGCAGGCAACAAAAATAGGGCGTTTTGGGCAAAAACCCGACAATTCCTATTAATTCCGTCATATTAGCGTGACATAGTAGCGCGCAGAAGGCCGGGCTTGCATACCTCGGGCTTCTGTCGGATCGCCAACCTTTTCGGTTGGCGATTCATTTTCCGCCTTTCAGCATGTTGATGGCGGCGCCGAGCAGGATGCGCCGTTCGATATCGTTGCTGTCCGCCAGCTGCCGCGCCAGATGTTTTTCCAGCGTTTCCACCGATAGCGCTTCGCCGCGATGGCGCAGCTGCATCACACCGTCGCCGATCAGGCGTGCGACCTCATCCCATACGGGTTTAATCTCCTGTTCCGAGAACGTCATGGCCTACCTCGGTTGGTTGATTTTTGCCCAATGTAGCAGCTGAACTGCGGCTTCGCTACCGGCTGCCTAAAACAGGAAGCATAAAAAACAAGCCATCAGTATTTCTTCTGGTTTTTACGCTCAATACTTGCGGTGTCGAAAAGCAGGAGAAAACATCATGAACTGGGTCGAAACCTTTACGGAGTACTACCGCCTGAGCCGCACGGGTGAAACGCAGCATTGGCTGTGTCGCCGCTGGTTGCCGCAGGGAGAGGCGCGCTTGGCCTATTTGCGGGAGTTGCTGGAGCCGACCGCGCCGCGGCGGCGGTGAGCAGGGCGCCGGCGTTTGGCCGGCGTCGTTTCGCGGGATTAACCGAAGGCTATCGCCGCCCAACGCAACAGCAGCAACGCCAGGCAGATCAGCAGCAGCACCACCACCATTTTACTGAGCTTGGCGCCCATGCGTTTTGTTGCCACGTTGTTTCCCCTTTAGCTGAAATACCATCCACCGGCGAGGATGATGAGGAAAAGTGTCACTAACGCGACGCCGTTGAGTAAATCGCTGAAGGTATCGTCAGCATCGATGTCATTTTGCCGCATGTTGCCGCCTGGCGGTCGCCATTGGGTGAATAATGTTCACAGTATGCGCCCGACAGCGCGGCAGGCACAGCGAAGAACGGTAAAAACGCGTAAAGGCGGCGGTGGCGGAACGCGCAGTCGCGCTTGCGACGGATGCAGACGGCCGGCAATACGTTGTACTATCCTGTCTGCATTGATGCATTTTTCCTAAAGGTATAATCATGGCGACGGCAATTCCACAGAAATACGAGCACCTTGAGCGCTGGGCGTTCGGCGATACCGAGCAGCAGGCCGATGAAGTGGTGCAATTGATCCTCAATGGCACCAAAACGGCCACCTGTTCCAACCTCGACGGTGAGGGGATCCCGCAGGCCGGCGATCGGTTCCTGGTGGTGGACGGCAAGGGTGAGCCGGTCTGCGCGGTCGAGCTGACCGCGGTGGAAATGAAAACTTACGATCAGGTCGATGAAGCGCACGCCTTTGCCGAAGGCGAGGGCGATCGCTCGCTGGCGCACTGGCGCAAAGAGCTGCAGCGCTTCTTCGAAGAGTACGATCTGTTCTCGCCGGACATGACGCTGGTGCTGATGAATTTCAAAGTCGTCGACAAATTCTAATCTTATGCGCGCCGTTCCCTACGAGTGCCTGTGGGCCAGCCCGGAACTGGCCGCCGATCTGATCGCCGGCCGCGCGACGCTGGCGCAAGACGAAAATTGGGCGCGCAGCGGCGCCCGCGATCGGGCGGAGTACGTCGAGTGGGCCAATCACGTGTGCGGCATGGCCTGTCTGAAAATGGTGCTGGGCCACCGCGACGGCGAAGCGCCGCCGCTGCTGGAGCTGGCGCGGCGCAGCCTGCCTTACGGCGCCTATGTGCGCGAAGGGGAGCGGATAAAGGGGCTGATTTACGCGCCGTTCGTCGAGTTCGTACGCGAGCAGTTCGCGCTGCAAGCGGAGGTGAAGGTGGGGTTGGAGGCCGCTGACGTGCCGGTGCTGCTTCAAGAATGCCGTTACTTTATCGCCTCGGTGCATCCCTCCATTCGCCGGCCGGAGAGCATACCGCCGCAGCGGGGCGGGCATCTGGTGCTGATCACCGCCGCCGATGCGCAAAGCGTGACCTTCCACAATCCTTCGGGCGACAGCCCGGCGACGCGCGAGCGGGTGCACCTGCCGCTCAGCCGCTTCGCCCCTTTCTTTGCCGGCCGCGGCATCGCCATCGCATAAAAAAACGCGCTGTTTCCGATGAAAACAGCGCGTCGTCAGCAGTTCTGATGCATTTTCATGCCAGCCGCATCACCCAGGCGTCCGCCTGCCGATCGTAGTGCTGCTTGTACAGCAGTGACTGTTTGCCGTCGAGGATCGCCGGAATGCTGGTGTGTTCATCCCAGCCGTCCAGCTGCATGCACAGATCCGGATCGGACTTGCAGGGAATGCTCAGGGTGCCGGCGCGGTCGGCGCCGGCGTGAAGATGCGCGTCATCGACCTCGAAGCTGCCAATTTTTACGACGGTTTTGCTCATGGGAACTCCTTGCTCAATGGTGTGGTAGGAGGTTAGACCAGTGCGGCCATCGGTAACAGCATAGCCAAGTGAGCAAAAAATGCCACATAAAAATTACATTTTGGAAACAATTTCCACGACGGCAAAGCACCGCGCCTAGTACTCCACCACAAAACTGAGATTGTCTTGATAGCTGCCGACCGCCACTTCCGTCTGCGCCGCATTGACCGCCGCCATATACGGGATGCTTTGCGCCAGCCCGGTGCCGGCGCCGCTCTGTTTGTTGGTGCTATCCCAAACGGTCGTCGTATTGGGCAAGTAAATCTGATACTGCATGAAATTGCTGGTGCCGCTTTTCATACGCCGCCAACCGGAGACCGGGTTATTGCCGTTGGTGAAATAGGTGTTGTATCCCTCGGTTTTGGTGCAGGTCAGGGTGATGCTCTGATTGACAGGATTGAACTGCCCGACCAACGCCATGCTGCCGAAGTTGACGTTGGGCGCGGTGCCGATCAGGCAGTCTTTGGTGATGGCGACGCTGACGCTGACCGTGCTGGCCTTGTTGACGCCGTCCCACCAGATGCACAGGCCGAGCACGCCGAGGCCGCAGATATGGTAGTTCCAGATCAGGTTGATGGTGTCGGTATAGGTGCCCGAACGCACGTTGGCGCCGGCGGTGGTTTTGATATACAACGGAAAGTTGACGTTGGAAGAGATCAGGATCAGCGACAGCAGGTTCAGCGAGCTGTAGTCAATGGTCTGCCCGATGCTGTAGGGATATTGATAGTTGGCGTCGGGATAGATCAGGTAGGCGATTTTATCGCCGGAACCGTCGGTGTTGGCGACCGCCATGCCGTTGGTGGTCGACGCAACCTTGACCGTGACGGTGTTCTGCGACAGCAGCGATAGCCCGAGGCCGGTGCAGTTGAGGCCGGCGGTGCCCTGGGCATTGATCTGCCCGTTGTAGACCACGAAAGAGCTGCTTCCCGGTAAGGTGACGGTGCCGTTGGTGGTGGCGCAGTCGGCGAATGCGCGCTGACAGAACAGCGAGAGGGTTAACAATAAGAAGGCTTTCAATCCCCGAAACATAGTGACTCTCCGTCGTTGAATTAGCGGCAGACAACCGGGCCGACGCGCTGGATGCCCTGAGGCTTCGCCAGGCTGAATTCCGCCTGACACGGCGGGCCGCCGTCGGCCGGGATCACGCTCAGCCGATTGTGCTGTTGCACCGGGTCGATATAGGTCATGCCATCCCAACCGACATAGCTTTGCTGATTGCCGCCAACCACCGCCACCTGGCTGCCGTTGGCCAACGGTTTGCCTTGTTCGTCAACCAGTTCGACGTCGGCGGCGGAGATGGGTTGGATGGGGAACTCAACCAGAAAACCGCTGTGATCGCGAATGGCGACGGTTTTTTCCACCGTCGGCAGTGCGACGTCGGCGGGCAGGCTGAGCGGATCAATCTGGAATTTCGCATGGTAGTAAGAGGTGACGGTCGGCACCAGTAAATAGCCCTGGGCGTCGGTCTTGCCGATCGGCTGGTTCTCATAGCTCACCGGAATGTCGGCGTATCCTTGCGTGGACACCAGCGCAAAGGCATCGTTGATGGTGTTGGTGGCGTACACGCCGCCGTTCATCGCCACCAGCGAACCGCTGATTTCTCCCCAGTGGTTGGTTTCATCGCGGGTGCCGTATACGCCCGCTCGGGCTTCGAGTCTGCGGGTGCGCCAGGTCAGATCGGCCTGGCGGTAATCGCCGCCGCTCGGGTTATTGGCGTAGGCCAGATTCCAGCCGAAACCGCCATTGGTCGGCGCGGCGCGGCTGTAGCTGACGCGTTCGCTCCAGCGGTTGTTGTTGTCGCGCGCGGCGCTGAAGCTGGCCGTGCCCCAGCTGTCGAACGGAATGGAGAGCTGCAGCTGGGCGCTGTAACCGCTGCTGCCGATTTCCCGGTTCAGCGAGGCGTACAGGCTGCTGTTGCGCCAAAGCGACACGCTGTAGGACAGGTTCACCAGGCGGGTTCGCTGAGCGATGGCGTCGCGGACGTCAAAATAACCGGCGCCGAGGCTGCCGAGCCGGCCCAGGCTGACGCTGCCGGTCAACTGATCGGTGCGGCGGCTCAGGCGGTAGTCGCTTTTATACACGGAAATGTCGCCAAAATCGGCGCTGCGCAGGATGCGTTGGGCGTTGAGGCTGAAACGTTGGTTGCTGTAGGTGTAACCAAAGCTGCTCTGATCGCCGTGGTTGCCGGTGTAGCGATAGACGGGCTGGGGATCCGGCTGTTGCAACGGCCTGCCGGTCAGCGGATCGTAATAGGTGGGGGATTGTATCGCCCGTCCGCCGTTAAACGCTTCATCGCCGGCCTGGCTGACGCTGTAGGACGCGTTGAGAACCCCCCATTGCCCGACGCGAAGGTCGGCGCCGGCGCCGCCAACCGCCAACTCGGCTGCGCCTTCGGCGCGTCCTTCCAGGGTTAACCAATCAGTGACGCCGTAACGTAAGCTGGCGCTGCCGACCCATTGCCCGTAATCGGCAGAACTCAACCCGTAGTTGCGCCGCAGCAAACCGGTGGAAATGCTGAAATCGCTCATGCCGGTCTGCAGCAGGTTGCTGGCCACGTAGAACGGCACCGTGGTGCTGACCTGGCGGCCGAGGGCGTCGGTGGTGACGACGGTGGCCTGACCCGCGCCGTTAATGTAGGGCACGCTGTTGAGGGTGAACGGCCCGGGATTGATGTTGGTGGTGCTGTTTTTATAGCTGTTGATGTATAAATCGACGCTGCTGGGCAATGCCGCCTGGCCGGAAAATTGCGGCAGCGGGTAGGTGATAAGATCCGGGCGCACCGCGAAATTGCGCGCCAATTGCAAGCCGCCGATGCGCACGGCGCTGCTCCAGGGGAGCGAGCCGGTGGTAAGGTCACCGGCGATCACACTCAGCATCCGCTGGTCGTCGTTGAAACGCCAGTAGCTGTCGTATCGAATATAGCGCCCGCCATCGTCGTTCGGCCCGCCGTTAAACCCGCTGCGGTAGATGCCGGTGTTGGCGATGACGCCGAACCCGTCGAACAGCCGCTGTTCGCTCCACGCCGACAGGTAGCCCGGCCGGCCATTGCCGTTGCTTTGGCTAGCATAGATGTCGTAGTTGAACAGCAAACCCAGGCTGCTTTGCGCCGGCAAGCGCTGCAACGGTGAATGGGCGCCGATGGTTTGCTGCGGCAACCAGTCGTTGGGCACGTTGATCAGCAACTGCTGGCTCTCGCCGCTGTAGCTGACATCCACCTTCTCCAGCCGATCGACGGCGATCTCTTTCGCCTGCTTATCCGCTGCCGGCAGCCCGGCGTCGAGCAGTTGCTGGGGCGTCATGTAGTAATGGCCGCCGCGGTAGTTGATCGGCACGACGTTGCCGGTTTGGCGCCCGTTGACGACCGGCTCCAGATACAGCGTGGTGTCCGGCATGCTGACGGCGCTGGGCGGCGGCGGCAGATCGTCGCCGAGCGCAAACGGCAGCCAGCCGCCGGCCGCCATGCTCAGCATGGCAAACGCCAGCGGCCTAAGGCTGAAACGCCGCGTCGATAGCCTCCCTGTCGGCTGCACCTGGGCCTCAATAAGACGGAATGGCTACGGGCTGTTTGTTGTCATTGACCGTGGCCATCAGCTTGCCGCTGCTGAAACCGCCGGCGGGCGGCAAGGCAAAGCGCATTTGCGAACCGGGCAGCACGTATCCCATCAGGCCGGGATTCAGGCTGCGGCCTTGCAGCGTCACTTTCGAAATGCGGGCATGCACTGCGCCTTGATTTCGCACCTCCAGCCAGCGTTCGCTGCTTTGCTGCTGTAGACGATAGCTGAGCTGAGGTTGGCTGGCGGTCGCGTAATCGCGCGGTTTTTCGCTGTCCTGTTTGGTCCAAATGCCCTTGCCGCTGACGAACAGCGGCACCGAGTAGCGCATCTGGAATTTCAGCCCCATCTCCGCACCGCCGGGGGCGGCGCCCGACGATTGTTCTTTCACCGGCACCTCATCGACCAAAATGCGGTAGGCACGTTCCTGTCCCGCCGCCGGGGCCGACTGTTTGATCAGGCGTATCAGCTGGCGTTTGCCTGGCGCGATCGACGCCACCGGCGGGCTGGCGATCACGTCGCTTTGGTTGCTGTAATCGTCTTTGCCGGCGGTTTGCCGCCAACCCAACACGCGAATTTGCATATAGACCGGTTTGCTGTCGCGATTTTCCAGCCACAGCGCGGTGGCCTGTTGTTGATCTTCAATCACCGGATCGATAGGCCAAATGAGAATGGAGGCCGCGGCCAGGGCGTGCTGCTGGCTTGCCAGGAGCAGGGCTGCCGTTAACGGCAGGCGGAAGGGTATGCGCATAACTCATCCTTATTGCAAAAAAACTTAATAAGTGACCGTCAACAAGACCGTATCGCTGTAAACGCCACTGGTGGGCAGGGTACTGGTCGAAAACAGACGGGCGTAAACCTTGATTTCTTGCGTGCTGCCGGTGGCGGCGACGGTCTGTGCCGCGCCGCCGTTGGCGCCATCCCCCCAAAGGGTGGCGTAGTTGCTGTCTTGATAAAGTTGATACAGCAGCGTTTCCGACGTGGCGGCGTTTTGTAATTTTCTGCCGCCGGCGATGGATCCGGTCACATGATTGCCGACGCCGAGGGCCAGCGTAACGCTCAGCCCCGGGTTGCAGCGAAACAGCACCGAACCGGCGCCGCTGCTGGAGACGACGCTGACCGCGTTGCTCAGCGAGGACAGTTGGCCGAAGTTCAGGGTGCCGAAGGTGGTCACGTCGCTGACGCCGCTGCCCAATACGCAGCCTTTTACCACGGTTGCATTGACGGTGAACGGTTGGCTTTTGGACAAGTCGTTGACGCCGGTATCGCTTTGGGCCGGGGAAAGCGGCAGGCAGAACAGCAAACCGCAAATGGAAGCGCGCATCGTCATTACCAATTGATCGTGACCTGTACCGTGTCGGTGTAGCTGCCTGTCGGGGGCGTGGACTGCGCCGGAATCATGCCATAGACCGGCAGCCAGTTGTCCGAACCGTTGGCGGTTTGTGACACGCCCGTCAGATTGTCCCAAATGGTGCTGTGGGCGGCGTTGGTGTACAGGTTGTAATTCACCCGTTGGCCGGCCGCGCTTTGCAGGTAGCGAGCCGCGGTATTGCCGCTTTGCCCGCCGCCAAGCAGAACGCTGTAGCTGGTGCCGTTGGTGCACTTCACCCGAATGGCGCCGGCGTTTTGCTGCCCGGCGACGCTGGTGGCGGTGCTGAGAAAATACAGCGTGCCGAAATTCAGCGTGCCGAAGCTGACGTTGCCGCCTGAGCTGCTGCCGGCTTCACAGGCGCTGAGCAAGGTCGCGCTGACGCCGAGGGTCGCCGTTTTACTGTCGGCCTGCGCCAACAGGCTGCACGCCCATAATCCGCCGCAGCAAAGCGCGAGCCGCACCGTTACCAGGTGACCGTCATCGTGACGGTGTCGTTATAGGTGTCCGCCGCGGGGGTAGAACCGGCCGCCGGCACGCGGCCATACACGATCAGCGGAACGGCGGCGCCGGTGCCGGTGCCGGTCAGCGCGTTGGCGCCGCTGCCCCAGGCGGTGGTGCGCGCGGCATCCTGGTAAAGGTTATAGCTGATGAATGCGCCTGCGGTGCTGGCCATGCGGCGTTGGGTGCCTGAAGTGACGTGGAGCCCGTTGTCCAGCGCCACCGTGTAGTCTGTGCCGGTGGTGCAGGTCAATGACAGCGTACCGGCCCCCCCTGCGCCGGTGGCGCTGGCGTCGATGATGTTGGCCAGTGAAGAGTAAGTGCCGAAGCTGATGGAGCCGAAGTCGTTGACGGAACCGCTGCTGTTGCCGCCACCCACGACGCAACCGGCGCCGATGGTCAGCGTCACGCCTAACGTGCCTTGAATGGTGCCTGCTGCGTTAGCCGCGCCGTTGGCGCACAGCAGGGTTGCTACCGAGGTCAATGCCATCAGAGTTTTTTTCATCTTATATTCCTTGCCGTATGAGAGAAAGCCCGCAAAGACGCCACCCAGAGGTGGGTTGAACGTATTCATTTAGCTGCACTTTAATTAATAGAATAAGAATCGGGAATTGTCTTGATGAAAGCGAGAAACTTTTTATTCCCATCCCCCCGGCTGACGGGGCTTACAGGTGAGGTATACCGATAAATTGAAATGATTAGAATAATAACGAACGGTGATGGGAATATTATTAGCGTTATTTTATCGCCGGGGCGTTTAATTCCCCGGCGCGGTATCGTTTACAGGTGGAAATCCAGCGCGCCGTCGCGCACCAGCTCGCGCGGCAGGTTGTTCTTGATACGGCTGCCGATGCGCTTGGCGATGCCCAGCGGCTGCCCCTGGTAGGTGACGATGCATTCATCGCCCGCCGGCGGCAGTTCCGGGTAGAGATCGCGGCCGTGATACCACTCCTGCGCCAGCGCGGCGTCCAGCTCGAAATGCACTTTGCCGCCGGTGCCGGCCAGCGCGATCGCCGCCTCGTGCTGCCAACGGAAACCTTTAGGGAAACGCTCCGCCAGTTTGAGGCCGATGCGCGAGAAGCGCACCTTGCCGAACAGCGGTTCCAGCTCGGCCGGGAACAGCCAGATCTCTTTGTCGCGCTCCCATAGCCGGCCGTCATCGCCCCAGGTTAAGCCGGATGCGGCGGCGGCTTGGGCGACCTGCGCCGCTTCTTTGCCGGACAGCGGGCTGAACGGGAATTTACCGACTTTGTAGGTCGGCTTCGGCAACGGCGCCACGGCGCGCCGTTTGCGCAGGCGGGCGACGAAAAAGCCTTCGCTGTCGTAAATCTGCGGGAAGACGTGCAGGAAACCTTCGGCGGTCAGCGCCTTGTCGGCGCCGGGGAACAGCGCACCCAGCGGCTCGACGCTGACCGCATCGCCGTAGGTGTCCAGCAGCCAGCGCACCACCTGCTGGTTTTCCTGCGCATTGAGCGTGCAGGTGGAGTACACCATCACGCCGCCCGGCGCCAGCGCATGAAACGCGCTGTCGATCAGCTCGCGCTGGGTGGCGGCGATCTCGGCCACGCTTTCCGGCGACCAGTTGCTCATGGCGTCCGGATCCTTGCGCACTACGCCTTCGCCGGAGCAGGGGGCGTCGAGCAGAATGGCGTCGAAGCTCTCCGGCAGCGCGGCGCCGAACACCCGGCCGTCGAAGTGGGTCAGCGCGGTGTTCTTCACGCCGCAGCGGCTGATATTGGCGTGCAGCACTTTCACCCGGCTGGCGGAGTATTCGTTGGCGACGATGCCGCCCTGATTGCCCATCAGCGCGGCGATCTGGGTGGTTTTGGATCCCGGCGCCGCCGCCACGTCCAGCACCCGAGTCGGCGCCGCGCCGCCCGCGAACAGCGCGCTGACCGGCAGCATCGAACTGGCTTCCTGAATGTAGAACAGGCCGCTCAGGTGTTCGGCGGCGCTGCCCAGGCGCAGCTCTTCATCCTCGCGCTCGATCCAGAACCCTTCCGCGCACCAGGGAATGGGCTCCAGTCGCCAGTCGTAATCCTGCACCAGCGCCAGGAAGTCGGCGACGCTGATTTTCAGCGTATTGACGCGCAGGCTGCGGCGCAGCGGGCGCTGGCAAGCGGCGATAAAATCGTCCATCGCCAGCTCGGCGGGCATGATGGCGCGGGTGGCATCAAGGAAAGCGGGGGGCAGAAAAACGGCGGTGGATTTGGCCACGGGCGAACTCTCAGGGTGCAATAAAGATAAGGGCGAGAGTTTATCACAAAGCGGAAAAAAACAGGGCCCGGCGATGCCAGGCCCTGAGGAAAATGCGAAATTTAATCGCGCGGAATGGCGGTGCCCCAGGTTTTCCAGTCCTTAGGCTCTTCCGGATTCAGCAGGAAGTGTTTGTTCGGCGTGGCTTTCGGCGCCAGCGGAATGGTCGGCGGCGTGGCGAAGGCGATACCGCCGCGGATGAACTGCTGGAAGGTGCCGCTCTTGATCACGCCGCCGGTCAGGCCGAACTGCAGGTTGTAACCCGAAGCCAGCCAGAACACGCTGTTGTTGCGCACCAGATGCTGATATTTCTTGCTGATGCGCAGCGCGACGTGCACCCGATCGGACATGGCGCCAAGGTAGAAGCCGGTGATGGTGCCGACCTCTACGCCGCGGAACAGCACCGGCGTGCCGATCTGCAGCGAGCCGGTTTCGGCGGCGTCGAGCACTACGCTCAGGCCGTCGAGATAGCGCGAGTCGGTGATGCTGGCCTGCTGCAGCTCGAAGGTGCGCAGCTCGCGGCCGCGCCCCGGCTCCACGTTGATATAAGGCTGGAGCAGGGTATCGAGATTGCTGACGCCGGCGGCGGAGATCTCCGGCGACACGATCGAGAAGCGGCTGCCCAGGCGCGCGAAAGTGTGCACATATTCCGGATACAGCACCGCTTTGGCCAACACTTCGTTGCGCTCCGGCGCCAGCTGCAGCGACTCCACCTGGCCGACGTCGATACCGAGGTAGCGCAGCGGCATGCCCGCCGACAGCTTGCTGGCGTCGTAGGTTCGCAGCATGATTTGGCTGCCCACCGCGCGGGCGGCGGTTTCGCTGGCGTACAGCACGCGGTTGGCGCCCTTGTTGAGCGTCACGCCCTGCAGGTTGTCGAAGCTGATGGCGCCTTTCAGCGCGCGGTTAAGCGGCGAAGCCTGCACTGTCAGCCCGCTGCCGTTGAGCTGCACCTTGGCGCCGCCTTCGGCCCAAAAGATGCTTTCGCGGGTCAGCAGCTTGCGGTATTCCGGGCTGATGTAGACGTCCACCTCAAACTCGTTGGCCTTCGGCCGAACGTTGACGATCTCGCCCACCTGGAATTTGCGGTACAGCACCACCGAACCGGCCTGCACGTCCGGCAGGCTGGTGGCGCTGAGGGTCAGGGTGGTGGAAGGGGCGTTGCCGACGATGCCTTCCTCGGCTTTTTCGCTGTTGGCGTACAGCGGATATTGGCCGCCCGGTTCCCCCTTGCTGCCTGGAATAATGCGCACGCCGCCGTCCACCCATTCCTGAGCGCTGGCGCCGAGCACTTCCATACCGTCGATGCCCAGCTTGACGTCGAGCCGGCTGTTGACCACGAATTTGCTGTCTTTGTGCAGCAGGCCGCGGTACTGCGCGTCGATGGCGGCGGTGAACACCACGCCGCCGGCGGTCAGGGTGCGGCTCAGGATCTGGCCGACTTTCACGCCGTGCACCACCAGCGGTTGCCCGACGTCGATGCCGTAGCTTTGCGGCGCATTCAGCGTGACGGTCAGCACGCCAGGCTGCTGCAACAGCGTTTCGCTGCTGTCCAGCACGTTGAAGCGCTGCTGCGGCTCACCTTCGCCCGGCACCAACTCCAGCGTGGTGCCGGTCAGCAGCTGGCTGAGCTTGGCGTCGTTGAGGCTGATGCGCGGGCTGCGCATCACGATGCGGGTGCCGCTGCGCATCAGATCGACCACCGAAGGATCGATGGTCAGTTCACCGACCACTTTGCTGTCCTGTTGCAACGTCAGCTTGGTCAGGGTGCCGACCTGCAGCCCCTGGTACATCAGCGGCGTGCGGTTTTCACTCAGGCTGTTGCCGCTCGGCAGATCCAACAGGATATTGACGCCGCGCTGGCTGTGGGCCAGATCCGGATACAGGGTATAGCTCTGATCGCCCTTGGCCTGCTGGCCATCGGCCGGCGAATCGAAGGCGATGGCGCCGTTGACCAGCGCCGCCAGGCTCTCCATTTGCACCGTCGCGCCGGACAGGCTGAAATCGCCCTTGAAACCGGAGACATTCCAGAAGCGGCTGTTGCTCTTCACCAGGTTGGCGAAACGGCGGTCGATCAGTACGTCGATGGTCACGCCCTTGTTGCCTTCGCTGATGGTGTAGTCATACACCTTGCCGACCGGGATTTTACGGTAGTAGACCAGCGAGCCGCTGTTGAGCGAGCCGAGATCGTCGGCGTGCAGGTGGATCATCAGCTCGCCGGTGTTCAGGCGGTATTTCGGCTGGGTATCGAGCGCGGTGAAGTGGGTTTGCTCCTTGCCGCTGCCGGGCATCATGCCGATATAGTTGCCGCCGACCAGCGCATCTAGCCCGGAGACCCCGGCCAGCGAGGCTTTAGGCGTCACCAGCCAGAACTGGGTGCCTTCGCGCAGCGAGTCTTCCAGATCGCTTTTGATGCTGGCTTCCACCACGATGCTGCGCAAATCTTTGCTCAGGCTGATTTTCTGCACCGTGCCGACCTCTACGCCCTGATAGCGCACCGGCGTGCGGCCGGCGACGATGCCCGCCGCCGATTGGAAATCGATGGTGACGGTGGTGCCGCGCTCCTGGACATTGTTATAGACCAGCCACCCGGCGATCAGCAGGGCGATGAACGGCAGTAACCAGAACGGTGAAATGCGGCGCTTGTTCTTGACCCGCGCTTCAGTCGGTGTAGTCGGCGTTTCCTGTTGCATGTGCATCCCAAATCAATCGGCTATCCAGCCACTCAACGGCAAGAATAGTCAAAATGACCGCCGAGCCAAAGTAAAACGCGGCCGGTCCCATAGTAAAAGATAACAGCTGGTCGCGGTTTACCAGCGACATCATCAAGGCGATAACGAACAGATCGAGCATCGACCAGCGGCCGATCCAGGCGACCAGACGCAGCAGACGAATGCGCGTCTTCAGGCTGTGCGAGGTTTTGAAGTGAATGCTGAACAACAGCGTGATCAGCACGATCACTTTGGTAAAGGGCACCAGCACGCTGGCGATGAACACAATGGCGGCGATCGGCACGTTGCCGGAGGTGGCCAGCGAGACCACGCCGGAGAATATGGTGTCTTCGAGGCGCACGCCGTTGGCGTAAATGATGGAAATCGGCAGCAGGTTGGCCGGTATCAACAGGATCATCGCCGCGATCAGCGCCGCCCAGGTTTTCTGCAGGCTGTAAGGCTGGCGGTGGCACATCGGCACGTGGCAGCGCGGGCAGCGGCCGCGCGCGTCGGGGTAGCCGGTATAGTGGCAGGAGAGGCAAATGTGCAGCGCCGCCGGCGGGCCTTTCGGCTGTTCCTGCGGATAGTAGCGCTCCCACAGCTGCTCCAGGTTGGCGTGGATCAGCGTCAGGATGCTGAGCAGGGTGAGCGACAGGTAGGCGATCAGCGCGCTGCCCGCCTGGATGTCGGCGTAATCCTGCACCTTGATCGCCGCCACCGCCATGCCGATCAGATAGATGTCCAGCATCACCCACTCTTTCAGCCGCTCCAGCATCAGCAGCACCGGCCGCAGGTTCATGCCGAGCGCGTGGCCGAAGCGCAGGTACAGCAACGACAGCGCCAGCGTCAGCGGGGCGCCGATGGTGCAGAACGCCACCATGCTGGCGGTAAGCGGGTCGCCCTGACGGCTCATCTGCCAGATGCCTTCCAGCAAACTGGCGTCGATGCGCGTGCCGAGCAGGCGGATGCTGATCAGCGGTTCGGTGAAGGCGAACGGCATCAGCAGCAGCATGGCGATCGCCATGGCGGTCAGGCGCGTCATCGACCAGTCGCGGCCGTTCACTACCTTGGCGTTGCAGCGCGGGCAATAGGCGGCCTGGTTGCCGCTGAGCGGCGGCAGCACGAACAGCAGATCGCACTCGCAGCAGCGCTGGTGGCGCGCTTTGGAAAGGGGGGCGGTGATCGCGTGTATTTTCATCTTTGACAAGTCGCTGCCCTTGAGCCCGCCGGAACTGTCAGCGTAGCTGAAAAATAAACCGGCCGCGTCACTGGCGATCGGGCGCCGGACGGTAAAACGAGGTAAACCGGGATTCTGAGCGGCAAACATACCCCGAGCGACAGGGTTTTGTGAAGCAACAGATGATTAACCTTGTGGCTATACGCATTTAATGCTTATTTTATAGGGCCTAAGCTTTGGGCTTCTGGCCATCTTCACTGTTTCAATGGTTATCACATGACAAAAGAACAATTCTACGCGGAATTAAAACGTGACCTGAGCGCGTTGCTCGGCGGGGAAACCAACTTTATCGCGGCGTTGTCCAACGCCAGCGCGTTGCTCAACGAGCGTCTGGATGATGTGAACTGGGTCGGTTTCTATCTGATGGATGGCGGCCAGCTGGTGCTGGGGCCGTTCCAGGGCAAGATCGCCTGCGTGCGTATTCCGGTGGGCAAGGGCGTGTGCGGCACGGCGGTGGCGGAAAATCGCGTGCAGCGCGTCGGCGACGTGCATGCGTTCCCGGGCCATATCGCCTGCGATGCGGCCAGCAACGCGGAAATCGTGCTGCCGCTGGCGGTTGGCGGCCGAGCGATCGGCGTTTTGGATATCGACAGCACGGTTTATCAACGCTTCGACGAACAGGACGAAGCGGGCTTGAAAGCCGTGGTGGCGGGGCTTTGTGAGCAACTGGAACAGTGCGACAGTGCGAAATATGTGACTGTGGCGGCAAGTTGATCGACGGTTAACGTGGCAATTACCGATGGCGTCATTATAATGACGCCTGTTCATGCCTGTGGCTTGTTGGCAATACCGTTGTAATCAGGAAATTTCATGGAAAATCAACCTAAGTTGAACTCTAGTAAAGAAGTCATTGCTTTTCTTGCCGAGCGTTTTCCGCTCTGCTTTAGCGCCGAAGGCGAAGCTCGTCCGCTGAAAATCGGTATTTTTCAGGATTTGGTAGAGCGCGTGCAGGGGGAAGAGAATCTCAGCAAAACGCAATTGCGTTCTGCCCTGCGCCTGTACACCTCAAGCTGGCGTTACCTGTACGGCGTCAAAGTCGGCGCGCAGCGCGTCGATCTGGACGGCAATCCGTGCGGTGAACTGGAGCAGCAGCATGTCGATCATGCTCGCCAGCAGCTTGAAGAAGCCAAAGCGCGCGTTCAGGCACAGCGTGCCGAACAAAACGCCAAAAAACGTGAAGCCGCCGGTGAATCCGCCGATGCCGCGCCACGCCGTCCGCGCCCAGCCGGTAAAAAGCCCGCTGCACGTCGCGAAGGCGGAGCCGCGCCGGAGAACCGCAAGCCGCGCCCACAAACTCGCCCACAGCCAGCTCGTCAACCTCGTGCAGCAAAAGAGGAAAACCAGCCGCGTTATGCGCCAGTCACGGATATCTCTAAACTGCAAATTGGCCAGGAAATCAAAGTCAGAGCAGGCAAGAGCGCGATGGATGCTACCGTACTCGAAATCGCTAAAGATGGCGTACGTGTGCAGCTCTCTTCCGGTCTGGCGATGATTGTGCGCGCAGAACACTTGCAGTTCTGATACGGAGGCCAACCCAGGCATGAACAAATTCGTCAGATTAACAGCGATTGCAGGGCTGCTGTGGGCGGGTGTCAGTTACGGCGCGGAAACAGCCAACATCCGCATCGGCCAACTGCCTCAACTGCAACAGGAACCTCAGCACGCTACGGTGAGTGAGCGCGTGACCTCGCGCTTCACTCGCTCTCATTACCGCCAGTTTGCCCTCGACGCGGAGTTTTCAGGCAAGATCTTCGATCGCTACCTGAACATGCTGGACTACAGCCATAACGTGTTGCTGGCCTCCGACGTGGCGCAGTTCGCCGGCAAACGCAATCAGGTTGGCGAAGAGCTGAAAACCGGCAAGCTGGACACCTTCTACGCGCTGTTCAATCTGGCGCAGAAACGCCGCTTTGAGCGTTACACCTATGCGTTGTCGTTGCTGGACAAGCCGATGAACTTCACCGGCAACGGCACTATCGATCTCGACCGCAGCAAAGCGCCGTGGCCGAAAGACAAGGCCGAGCTGGATAGCCTGTGGGATGCGAAAGTCACCTATGACGAGCTGAACCTCAAGCTGACCGGCAAGACCGACAAAGAAATCCGCGACACGCTGACCAAGCGCTATCAGTTCGCCATCAAGCGCCTGACGCAAAGCAACAGCGAAGACGTCTTCCAGCTGGCGATGAATGCCTTTGCGCATGAAATCGACCCGCACACCAACTATCTGTCTCCGCGCAACACCGAGCAGTTCAACACCGAAATGAGCCTGTCGCTGGAAGGCATCGGCGCGGTGCTGCAGATGGATGACGACTACACCCTGATCAACTCGATGGTGCCGGGCGGCCCGGCGGCGAAGAGCAAGGCGATCACCGTGGGCGATCGCATCGTCGGCGTCGGCCAGGCCGGCAAACCGATGGTGGACGTGATCGGCTGGCGCCTGGACGACGTGGTGTCGTTGATCAAAGGGCCGAAAGGCAGCAAGGTGCGCCTGGAGATCCTGCCGGCCGGCAAGGGCACCAAAACCCGCGTGGTCACCCTGACCCGCGAGCGCATCCGCCTGGAAGACCGCGCGGTGAAAATGACCATCAAGACCGTCGGCAAAGAGAAGGTGGCGGTGTTCGACATCCCCGGCTTCTACGTCGGTCTGACCGATGACGTGAAAGTGCAGCTGCAGAAGATGGCCAAGCAGAACGTCAAGAGCGTGATCATCGATCTGCGCACCAACGGCGGCGGCGCGCTGACCGAAGCGGTATCGCTGTCCGGCCTGTTCATTCCGAGCGGCCCGGTGGTGCAGGTGCGCGACAACAACGGCAAAGTGCGTGAAGACGCCGACACCGACGGCGTGACCTACTACAAAGGCCCGCTGGTGGTGCTGGTCGATCGCTTCAGCGCCTCCGCCTCCGAGATCTTCGCGGCGGCGATGCAGGATTACGGCCGCGCGCTGATCGTCGGCGAGCCGACCTTCGGTAAAGGCACCGTGCAGCAGTACCGTTCGCTGAACCGCATCTACGATCAGATGCTGCGCCCTGAGTGGCCGGCGCTGGGGTCGGTGCAGTACACCATTCAGAAGTTCTACCGCGTCAACGGCGGCAGCACCCAGCGCAAAGGGGTGACCCCGGACATTCTGATGCCGACCGGCGTCGATCCGGCGGAAACCGGCGAAGCGTTTGAAGACAACGCCATGCCGTGGGACAGCATCAATGCGGCGACCTACAGCAAGACCGGCGATATGGCGCCGTTCGAGCCGGAGCTGCTGAAAGATCACCAGCAGCGCATCGCGCAGAATCCGGAGTTCCAGTACATCGCGCAGGATATCGCGCATTACAAGGCGCTGAAGGATAAACGCAACATCGTGTCCCTCAATCTGGCGGTGCGCGAGAAAGAGAACCACGACGACGATGCGACCCGTCTGAAACGCATCAACGAGCGCCTGGAACGTGCGGGCAAGAAGCCGCTGAAATCGCTCGACGATTTGCCGAAGGATTACCAGGAACCGGATCCGTACCTGGATGAAACCGTGCATATCGCGCTGGAGCTGGCTCATCTGGAAAAAGATCGGCCCGCTCAGCAGCCAACGCCGGCCAAATAAGGCCGCGTCCGGCAGGATGAAAAACGCACCCTCGGGTGCGTTTTTTTATGGTGACGCGAAGGCCTGCTTCCCTGCAGGGGGAATGGGGGCGGGCTTATGCGTCGCCTGACAAATTTATGGCAAAAAACCCCTCCGCCTTACGCAACAATCGTTTACAATTTGCCAAATCCCGGTCGCGCGCCGTTTTTGTAAAGTTTCGTATTTTTAGTAGGTTAATGACGCGCGACTCTTGAAACTGTGACGAATGCCCATACGATCTAGGGTATCTTCGACAGCGTTTTGTTAACATTTATGAGGAAGTAAACATTTTATGATGCGTATAGCTCTGTTCCTGCTCACCAACCTGGCGGTGATGTTGGTTTTCGGGCTGGTGCTCAGCCTGACAGGAATCCAATCCAGTAGCGTTCAGGGCCTGATGATCATGGCCGGTCTGTTCGGCTTCGGCGGCGCTTTCGTGTCGTTGCTGATGTCCAAGTGGATGGCGCTGCGCTCCGTCGGCGGGGAAGTGATTGAACAACCGCGTAACGAAACCGAAAACTGGCTGCTGGAAACGGTGCGCCGTCAGTCGCAGCAGGCGGGCATCGCCATGCCGCAGGTCGCTATCTACCACGCGCCGGACATCAACGCCTTCGCCACCGGCGCACGCCGCGACGCCTCGCTGGTCGCCGTCAGCACCGGCCTGCTGCAGAGCATGAGCCGCGACGAAGCGGAAGCGGTCATCGCGCACGAAATCAGCCACGTCGCCAACGGCGATATGGTGACCATGACCCTGATTCAGGGCATCGTGAACACCTTCGTCATCTTCATTTCGCGCCTGATCGCGCAGGTCGCCGCCGGCTTCCTGGGCAACCGCGATGGTGAAGGGGAAGGCAACGGCAACCCGATGATTTACTTCGCGGTGTCGATGGTGCTGGAACTGGTGTTCGGCATCCTGGCAAGCATCATCACCATGTGGTTCTCGCGTCACCGCGAGTTCTACGCCGACGCCGGCTCCGCCAAGCTGGTGGGCCGCGAGAAGATGATCGCCGCCTTGCAGCGCCTGAAAACCAGCTACGAGCCGCAGGAAGCGGGCAGCATGATGGCGTTCTGCATCAACGGCAAATCCAAGTCGTTCAGCGAGCTGTTCATGTCGCACCCACCGCTCGACAAGCGCATCGAAGCGCTGCGTTCCGGCCAGTACCTGAAGTAATCGGCTGAATGAAAGGAAAAACCCCGGCTCGCCGGGGTTTTTTTATGGCATGACGAAATCGCTTTTTCAGGTGGAGGATGCTGATTCAAGCGTCAGATTTAGCGATTTGAATACGGCCTTTCCGCCTCTCGCGGTACGCTAGCCGCTGCAGGCTACCATGCCTGACGCCTTCGCTTGCTTGGTTTGGGAAGCTCATGCTATATGCTTTGGCACCATAACGTCTGTCCCTGAGGCCCTATGAAAATCAACGCTCTTCCCTTGCTCGGCTGTGATGAGGCGCTGGCGCGCCTTACCATATTGGCGGGCGGCGTCGCCGATGCGTCTGCGGAGTTGTTAAACCGGAACGGTTACGATTCTGAACAGCCAGCTATACGCTGGCATTCAGGCGACCTGCACCTCCCATCGTTTTTCCCAGACGAGAACGACAGGCACGATTACGATTATCTGGTCGTAGAAGGAGATTTGATCGTAGAGGGGTGCATGGCGGTGTCACCCCAGCGGGAGGATGGCGGCATCATTGTGCTGGGGCGGCTGCAGTCGGATACGCTGATTTGTTTGGGCGAGCTGCTCGTGCGTGACGATGCCCGCATACGCCATGCCTATTGCAGCTCTGGAAACGACGGCGCGTTTGTGGTGGGGGGAAATCTGGCCGTGCTCACCCTGGTAGAAACGGGGGAATTTATCCATGTACATGGCGATCTCGACGCGCGATGTCTCGCCTCATTGCAGAACTTCGTTCAGGTTGACGGAGAGACGCGCTGCGACTGTCGAATCGACAGCGCGCAGTCCGCTGAACCGATCACGCGCATGTTCGCTTCAGACCTGCTGAAGGCCTTTGAGGGGGAGGATAACGACGGCCAACACATTGTTGGCTGGTATCCGGATGACGATGCCTATTTAGCGTGTTTGCAACAAGGCCGCAGCCCGTTGAGGAGCGGCGACTGACGCCAAGCGTATCACACTTGGCGCGGCGTGATTCAGGCCGGCCGCATTGCTGGAACCGCCGGCTTTAGAATCGATGGGGTTTCGGCTGTTTCTATGGCCGCTATTTCACCTCGCGGCTTGGCTGCGCCGTTTGCGCCGTCGATTGGGTGATGCGCAGGCTGCTGACCGCCGCCGCCAGAGTGGCGAATATTCCTGCCAGGAGCAGCGAAGCGTGGGTGCCGGAGGTGGGGAACAGGTTGAACATCAGCGCCACCAGCGCGGCGCCCGAGGTTTGCCCCAGCAGCCGGGCGGTACCCAGCATGCCGCTGGCGCCGCCGCTGCGGTTGCGCGGCGCGGCGGAGATGATGGTGTGGTTGTTGGGCGACTGGAACAGGCCGAAGCCGGCGCCGCACAGCACCATGCGCCAGATGATGTCCCCATTCGACGGGTCCGCGGGCAGCAGCGCCAGCGAAAACAGCCCGAGCGCGAACACCGCCAGCCCAATGCAGCCCAGCAGGCCGGCGTGCACGCGCTCCACCAGCCGGCCGGCGATCGGCGCCATGACGACGATCGCCAGCGGCCACGGCGTCAGCAGCAGCCCGGTCGCCACCTCGTCGCGGCCCAACGCGCTTTGCAGGAAGAACGGCAGCGATACCATCGCCAGCATCTGCGCGGCGAACGAGCAGATTGAGGTGCCCATCGACAGGGCGAAAATCGGGATGCGCAGCAGGTCGACCGGCAGCAGCGGAAATTCCTGGCGCAGCTGGCGGCGCACGAACACCGCGCCAATCGCCAGCAGCGCGGCGATCTCGCTGAAGATCAGCGTCAGGCTTTGGCCCTGGGCGAAGCCGCTGATGGCGGTGATCAGCAGGCCGAAGGTCAGCGCGTTCAGCACGGCGCTGGTGGGATCGAAACGGCGGTTATCGCTTTTTTGGCCGTTGGCCGGCAGAAACTTCATGCCCAGCAGCAGCGCGACGAGGCCGATCGGCAGGTTAATGGCGAACAGCCACTGCCAGGACGCGACCGACAGGATCGCCGCCGCCACCGTTGGCCCGGCCGCCGAGGAGCAGGCGACGATCAGCGAGTTGATGCCCATGCCGCGGCCGAGAAAACGCTGCGGATAGATGATGCGGATCAGCGCGGTGTTGACGCTCATGATGGCGGCGGCGCCAAAGCCTTGCAGCACGCGGGCGATGGTCAGCGTGAGCAGCGAGTCGGACAGGGCGCAGAACAGCGAGGTAATGCTGAACACCAGCAGCCCGGCCTGATAGATGCGGCGATAACCGATCAGATCGCCGAGCGACGCCAGCGACAGCAGAGAGACGGTGATCGCCAACTGATAGGCGTTAACCACCCAAATGGAGCTGGCCGGGCTGGCGTTGAGATCGCGCGCGATGGTGGGCAGCGCCACGTTGGCTATCGCGCCGTCGAGCACGGATACGGTAATGCCGAGGGCGATGGCGAGGATCGCCCCATAGCGTTGCGGGACGGGGAGGCCGTCGGAACAAGGACGCATGTTGGTCTCAGCGGTATTTATTCAGGGGAATATTATCATGCTAATCATATTCGCCCGTGATTGCATGCCCCTTGTCCGCTGAATTGTAAACGGCGGTGAGCGGGCCGGCGGTTATCCATTTGGCTTCAATCGCTTAGCGTTCAACTGCGTTGCGCGTCGCGATCTGTTCCGATTATACTGAAACCCTTGTTTAAATTTCCTGAAACAGAACCGTTAAGTAGGGTATTCGCCATGGCTAACGCAGATTCAGACAAGCAACCAGATGCCGTCTCATCCGTGATGAAAGTGTTCGGTATTTTGCAGGCGCTCGGCGATGAGCGCGAGATTGGCATTACTGAACTGTCCCAGCGGGTGATGATGTCCAAAAGCACCGTCTACCGTTTTCTGCAGACCATGAAAGCGCTGGGCTACGTTTCGCAGGAAGGCGAGACGGAAAAATATGCGCTGACGCTCAAGCTGTTCGAGCTGGGCGCCAAATCGTTGCAGAACGTCGATCTGATCCGCAGCGCCGACGTGCAGATGCGCGAACTGTCGAACCGCACCCGCGAAACCATCCACCTTGGCGCCCTGGATGAGGACGGTATCGTCTATATCCACAAGATCGACGCGATGTACAACCTGCGCATGTATTCGCGCATCGGTCGCCGCAACCCGCTGCACAGCACCGCCATCGGTAAAGTGCTGCTGGCCTGGCGCGATGGGGATGAGGTGGCGCAGATCCTGTCGCAGATTGAATTTACCCGCAGCACCGAGCATACCCTGACCAGCGCCGCCGAACTGCTGCCGGTGCTGGAGCGGGTGCGTGAGCAGGGATACGGCGAAGATGCCGAAGAGCAGGAAGTGGGGATCCGTTGTATCGCGGTGCCGGTATTCGATCGGTTTGGGGTGGCGATCGCCGGGTTGAGCCTCTCTTTCCCGACGCTGCGCTTTTCCGAAGCGGCGCGGGAGGAGTATGTGGCGCTGTTGCACGTCGCCGCCCGGCGCATCAGTGAACAGCAGGGCTATTACGACTATCCGTTCTGACCCTTCGCTTCCATGAACAAGGCGCTGCCATGGCAGCGCCTTGTGGCTATTTCACGCCCGGCGTCAGCCGCTGCGAAATCCGTTCCAGCACTAACATCAGCAACAGCGTGGTCGCCACCAGGATCATGGTCAGCGTCGCGCCATTGGCGATGCTGCCGCGATCGGTCAGGCTGAAGATAGTGACCGGCAGCGTCGCCCAGCTCGGCGGGTAGATCATCATGGTCGCGCCCAGCTCTCCCATCGACAGCGACAGGCTGAGGGCGAAGGCGGAGATCATATAGGGGGCGATCATCGGCAGGGTGACGTGGCGCAGGCGGAACAGCGGCGAAGCGCCCAGGCTGGCGGCGACGTTCTCGTAGTCGCCAGGCAGCCGGGCCAGCCCGGCCATCACGTTGCCGAAGGTGAAGGCGGAAATCAGCACGAAGTGGGCGACGGGCACGATCAGGAAGGTGCCGTTCATCTGCAGCGGCCCCTGGCTGAACGCCACCAGCATCCCGAGACCGATCGACACCGAAGGCACCGCACTGGGAATGAAGAACAGCGTGCTCAGCAGGCGCTGACCGCGCCCCTGATGGTGGCGTAGCGCCAACGCCGCCCAGGTGCCGCACAGCAGCGCGAACAGGCTGGCGCTGAAACCGATAGCCAGGCTGGCGACCAGCGCGTCCCAGGAGGCGCCGCCAAAGGCCTGGCGGAAGTGGCTGAGGGTGAAACCGCTCGGCAGCACGCCGTTCCACTGTTCGCTCAGGCTGGACATCAGGATCACCGCCAGCGGCAGGCAGAAGAACAGCGCGAACAGCGTGACCGCCAGCGTGCAGGTCAGGGTGCGGCCGGTGCGAGACCAAATCAACATCGTCAGTTCCTCAGCCCGGCGCGCGCCGCGGCGTAGCGGTAAAGGGAGAACAGCCCGAGCGACAGCGCGATATTCACGACGGCGATCGCGCAGGCGACGGCGTAATCCGACTCCAGAATCGCTTTGGAGTAGACCATCATCGGCAGCGTGGTGACGCCCTTGGCGCCAATAAACAGCACGATGCCGAACTCATTGGTGGTCAACAGCAGGCACAGGCTGCCGCCGGCCAGCAAGGCCGGCAGCGCAGCGGGCAAAATCACCTGGCGCACCACGCGCCCCGGACGGGCGCCGAGGATGCTGGCGGCTTCGAGATGGCTGCGATCGATCTGCGACAGCGCCGCCATCAGCGGACGCATCACCAGCGGCGTAAACACGGTGATTTCCGCCAGGATCACGCCCCAGATGGAGTAAAGAAAGTCCACCGGCGGCAGGGTGAAACCGAAGGCCGCCATCAGCGTACCGTTCAGCAGGCCGGCGGAGCCGTAGATAAAGGTGAAGGCCAAGGTGATCAGGAAGGTCGGCATGGCGATAAAGGTATCGATCACCCAGGCGATCAGCCGGCTGCCGGGGAACGGCGTGAACACCAGCAGCAGCGACAGCAGGGTGCCGAGCACCAGGCAGCCCAGCGTCGCCAGCAGCGCAATCTGCAGCGTGTTGAGCAGGGCGCCGACAAAGCGTCGGGATTCGAACACCTGCTGCAGCGCGGCGGCGCTGAACAGCCCCTGATCGTCGGTAAACGCCTGTTTGACGATCAGCGCCAGCGGATAGAAAAACAGCGTCGCCAGCACCAGCAGCGGCAGCAGGATCCATAAACGGCGCGGAGAACGCGGCCGCCGAGCCGGGCGAATAAGCGTAGAGTCGGCCATGTCAGTCCTCGATCAGTACCGCGTCGTCAGGGGCGAAATAGAGTGGCACGCGCTCGCCGATCTGCGGCATCCGGCTCTGATGGGTGGTGACCACGCGCAGCGGGTGGCCTTGCGCGTCGAACTGCAGGTGCGTCAACTCCCCCTGCCAGTGAATATCGCGCAGCGTGCCGATGATGCAGTTGCTGCGCTGGGCATCGGCATCGAGCGCAATATGCTGCGGCCGAATGCACAGCAGTTTGTCGAAGCCGCGTTGTGCGCCGTAGGTGAAACAGCCGATCACTTTTCCGGCGCAGCTGACGGTGGTCATGCCTTGGCCGGCGGTGGTTTCCAGCGCGGTGGCCGGCAGCAGGTTGGCGCGGCCGAGGAACTCGGCGGCGAAGCGGTTTGTGGGATGACGGTACAGTGCGCGGGTCTCGCCGTGGGCGATCAGGTGGCCGTCGCGCATGATGCCAATCTTGTCCGCCAGCGTCAGCGCTTCGCCCTGATCGTGGGTGACGTACAGGATGGTCAGCTCCGGCAGCTCGCGGTGCAGGCGGGCGATCTCTTCCACCATGCTGTGGCGAATCTGCGCGTCCAGTGCCGACAGCGGTTCATCCAGCAGCAAGACTTTGGGGCGCACCGCGATGGCGCGGGCGATCGCCACGCGCTGCTGTTGGCCGCCGGAGAGCTGGCTGGGATAACGCCTGGCGTAGGCGGACATGCCGACGATGGCCAGCGCCTCCTCGACGCGCTCGGCGGTGAGGCCGCGCGGCTTGCCCTGGGCGCGCAGGCCGAACGCCACATTGTCCTCGACGCGCATATGCGGAAACAGCGCGTAGTTCTGTACCACCATGCCCAGACCGCGCTCATAGGGCGGCACGTCGGTGACATCGACGTCACCGATGGCAATACGCCCGGCGGAAGGCTGCACGAAACCGGCGATCGCCCGCAGCACGGTGGTTTTGCCCGAGCCGGAGGGGCCGATCAGCGCCAGCACTTCGCCGGGGGCGATGGTGAGCGTCAGGGGTTTCAGCACTTCGGTGCCGCGATACGACACGCTGACGCGGTCGAGTTGGATGCCCGACGGCCCGGCGATGTCGAGGCTGTTATCCCGCGCCTCGGCGCGGGAAGAGAGGGTAGAAGGCATTGTCAGCGTCATTCGGTCACCTTGTGCCAGCGTGAGATATCGGCGGACAGGCTGCTTACCACCTGATTCCAGTCCGGCGCCCAGATGTCCACGCCTTCCAGCGCCGCCTGCGACCGCTTGAAGTTATCGTCGGTCGGGATGACGTCCTTACGCACCGGCATGCCGTAGGACATGGCGCTAACGCTGCTCTGCGCTTCTTTGCTCAGCAGGAAGTCGATCAGCTTTTTGCCGTTGGCGCTTTGCGGCGCGCCTTGCACCAGGCCGACATAGTAAGGCAGCGCCAGCGTGCTGCGCTTGCCGTCCGGCCCGGCCGGCCAGAACACCTGCACGTTCGGGTTGCTGCGCATCTGCGCCAGGTTCATCTGCAGATCGCCGTTGGCCACCAACAGCTCGCCTTTATTGACCAGCGCGGTCAGCTTGCCGGTGGAAGCGGAAGGGCCGACGTTGTTGCTTTGCAGCTTGCCGAGGTAGTCGAAACCGGCGTCTTTGCTACCGAAGCTGTGAAACGCCTGCAGCAATACTGCGGTGCCGTCACCGGCCTGGCCCGGCGTGGAGTACTGCAGCTTGTTGCGGAACTGCGCGTCCAGCAGCTGTTGATAGCTGGCGGGCGCCTGCGGCAACAGTTTGGCGTTATAGATGAAGCTCAGGTAGTTGTTTACCAGCGGCACGAACTGCGGCTGAGCCTCGGCGATCTGCGCCGCATCCTGCGGGGTGAAATCCTGCAGCAGTTTTTCCGCGGCGGCGCGCTGGATGAACGGCGGCGGCGTCACCAGCACGTCGGCCTGCGGGTTGCTGCGCTCTTTCGACAGCCGCTCTACGATGGCGCCGGAACCGCCTTCGACGTACTGCACCTTGATGCCGGTTGCCTGAGTGAAGGCGTCGAACTGGGTTTGATACCAGCTGTGATCGCCGGCGTGCAGACCATCGGCGGAGTAGACGGTCACCACCGCGTCGGCGGCCCAGGCCGGCGCGGAGCCGAGTGCGATGGCGGTCATCACGATCAGACGAGAAAGTTTCATAGCTTCAGCCTCACTGTTGCGGATTTAAGCGTAACTGGTATACACCAGATATGCGGTCACGCTAATCGGCGAATATGACAAACAAATGAAAGCGGCAAAATATATTTGCCGGCAACGGGGAATTGGGCGTGGGGGAGAAAGGCGGGGCGGCGGGCGCAGCCCCTGTCATGCGGGGTTAAAGCGTATCGACTTCGATGCGCAGGCTGTCGTGGCGCCAGTACTCGATATCGAAATCAAGAATGCGGCCGTGCTGGTCGTAATTCAACCGGCGCAGCAATAAGGCGGGCAGGCCGACCATGGCGCCGAGCGCGTTGGCGGCGCGGTAAGGCAGGGCCGTCGGGTAGAACGACAGGTGCATGTTGCTGTAAATCAACGCGTAATGCTGTTGATAGACTTCGGTCAGGCTGCCGTTGAGATCGTGGCTGAGCAGTTCCGGCACCCGCTGCGGCAGGCAGTGGTTTTCGCAATAACAGATGGCGCGGCCGTCGGCGTAGCGCACGCGGCGCAGCAGATACACCTGGTCGAAGGGTTCGAGCGCCAGCGGCTGCATCACGTCGAGCGGCACCGTGGTTTTTTCGCCGGACAGCAGCGCGGTGCGCGGCGCGCGCCCCTGTTCCTGGCACAGGCGGTGGAAGTTGGTGTTCTGCGTCGGATCCAGCCACAGCCGTTCCGGCGTGACGAACCAGCCGCGGCGATCGGCGCGATAGATGGCGCCGGTGGCCTCCAACTGCGCCAGGCTCTCGCGAATGGTAACGCGGGTGGTGGAGAAGATGGCGCACAGCTCGCGCTCCGAAGGCAGCTTATCGCCCGCCTGCAGCGCGCCGCGGGTGATGCGCGCCTGAAGCTGATCCTTGATCTGCAGGTAGTGGGGCATTTCGCCCTGATGTTCTTTCATTTCATCTCGCTATGGCATCGGCCCGTCATTCCGGCACGCGCTTATTATACATAGCCAGATGAATTTTTTGTTTCACCGCGCTTTGTCGTTTGACCAGGGAAGGAATTTGCCGCCACAATGCCTGCAATCTGGTATAGACCAAATAGGTGAATAACATGTCCGATCGAAACTACCTGCTGTTGACCCCCGGCCCGTTGACCACGTCGAAAACGGTAAAAGAGGCGATGCTGTTCGACAGCTGCACCTGGGATGAAGATTACAACCTGGGCGTGGTGCAAAGCATCCGGCAGCAGCTGGTGGCGCTGGCGACGCCGTCCGCCGGTTACACCTCGGTGTTGCTGCAGGGCAGCGGCAGCTTTGCGGTGGAGGGCGTGCTGGGCACGGCCATCGGCCCGCAGGACAAGCTGCTGATCGTCAACAACGGCGCCTATGGGGCGCGGATGATCGAAATGGCGCGGCTGATGGATATCGACCACCACGCTTTCGACTGCGGCGAGGTCAATGAGCCGGACGTGACAGCGATGGAGGCGGTGCTGAAAAGCGATGCACGCATCAGCCATATCGCCATGGTGCACTGCGAAACCACCACCGGCATGCTCAACCCGCTACAGAAGGTCGCCGGCCTGGCGGCGCGCAACGGCAAGACCTTTATCGTCGACGCCATGAGCAGCTTCGGCGGCATCCCGCTGGATGTGGACGGGCTGGGCATCGATTTTCTGATCAGCTCCGCCAACAAATGCATTCAGGGCGTGCCGGGCTTCGCTTTCGTCATCGCCCGCCGCAGCGAACTGGAGAAATGCGCCGGCCGCTCGCGCTCGCTGTCGCTGGATCTGTATGCCCAGTGGCGCTGTATGGAAGACCAGGCCGGCAAATGGCGCTTTACGTCGCCGACCCACACCGTGCTGGCCTTCGCGCAGGCGCTGAAAGAGCTGGAACAAGAGGGCGGCATTGCCGCGCGCCACCACCGCTATCAAACCAATCAGCGGCGGCTGGTGGCGGGCATGCGCGAGCTGGGCTTTGAGACTCTGCTCGATGATGCGTTGCATTCGCCGATCATCACCGCATTCTATTCGCCAAAGGCCGACACTTACCGCTTCGCCGAATTTTATCAGCGCCTGAAGCAGCAAGGGTTTGTGATCTATCCCGGCAAAGTGTCGCAGAGCGACTGCTTCCGCATCGGCAACATCGGGGAAATTTATCCGCAAGATATCGAACGTTTGCTGGTGGCCGTCGGGCAGGCGATGTACTGGAATCAATAAGGATTGACCATGAAACAGATCAACGCAGTGATCCTCGACTGGGCCGGCACCACGGTGGACTTCGGCTCCTTTGCGCCAACGCAGATTTTCGTCGAGGCGTTCAAACAAACCTTCGATATCGACATCAGCCTGGCGGAGGCGCGCATTCCGATGGGGCTGGGCAAATGGCAGCACATCGAGGCGCTGGGCAAGCTGCCGGCGGTCGACGCGCGCTGGCGGCAGAAGCTGGGCCGCTCGATGAGCCACCAGGACATCGACGCGCTGTATCAGGCGTTTATGCCGCTGCAAATCGCCAAAGTGATCGACTTCGCCGATCCCATCGAGGGCGTGCCACAGGTGATTGCCGGGCTGCGCGAACAGGGCATTAAAATCGGCTCCTGCTCCGGTTATCCGCGCGCGGTGATGGAGGTGCTGGTGCCTGCCGCCGCGCAGCGCGGCTACGCGCCGGATTACTGGGTCGCCACTGACGATCTCGCGGCCGGCGGGCGGCCGGGGCCGTGGATGGCGTTGCAGAACGCCATCGCGCTGGGCATCGATGCGGTGGCGCACTGCGTGAAGGTGGACGACGCGGTGCCGGGCATTCATGAAGGGCTGAACGCCGGGATGTGGAGCGTCGGATTGGCGCTGTCCGGCAACGAGTTTGGCGCGACCTGGCAGGAGTACCGCCAAATGGCGGCGGCAGAGATCGAGCTGCGCCGTACGGCGGCCGCCGATAAGCTGTATGCGGCGGGCGCACATTATGTGATAGACACGCTGGCGCAATTGCCGGGCGTTATCGCCGACATCAACCGGCGGCTGGCGGACGGCGAGCGGCCGTAACGACCGGGCGCGGGGCATAAAAAAACCGGGGAGAATCCCCGGTTTTTTCGTTTTGAGACGGCGTTAACGGTGAGCCAATTCGACTTCGTCTTCGCTGTCCATCACGGTTTTGTCGGTTTGCTTCATCAGCTGGCTGGTGATGGTGCCCGCCGCCATGGAGCCGTTGACGTTCAGCGCGGTACGGCCCATGTCGATCAACGGTTCGACCGAGATCAGCAGCGCGACCAGCGTTACCGGCAGGCCCATCGCCGGCAGCACGATCAGCGCGGCGAAGGTGGCGCCGCCGCCCACGCCCGCCACACCGGCGGAGCTGATGGTGACGATGCCGACCAGGGTGGCGATCCACACCGGATCCAGCGGGTTGATGCCGACGGTCGGCGCAACCATCACCGCCAGCATTGCCGGGTAGAGGCCTGCACAGCCGTTCTGGCCGATGGTGGCGCCGAACGACGCCGAGAAGCTGGCGATGGATTCCGGCACGCCCAGGCGACGGGTCTGCGCTTCCACGTTCAATGGAATGCTGGCGGCGCTGGAGCGGCTGGTGAAGGCGAAGGTGATCACCGGCCACACCTTGCGGAAGAATTTCAGCGGATTAACGCCGGTGAAGGCCAGCAGGGCGGCGTGAACCACGAACATGATGCCCAGGCCGATGTACGAGGCCACCACGAAGCTGCCGAGCTTGACGATGTCGTGAATGTTGGAACCGGCAACCACTTTGGTCATCAGCGCCAGCACGCCGTACGGCGTCAGTTTCATGACCAGACGCACCAGCTTCATCACCCAGGCTTGCAGGGTGTCGATAGCCACCAGCACGCGCTCGCCTTTCGGCTTGTCGTCTTTCAGCAGCTGCAGCGACGCCACGCCGAGGAAGGTGGCGAAAATCACCACGCTGATGATCGACGTCGGGCTGGCGCCGGTCAGATCGGCGAACGGGTTTTTCGGGATGAACGACAGCACCATCTGCGGCACGGTCAGGTCGGCCAGTTTACCCACGTAGTTGGTCTGGATTGCCGTCAGGCGCGCGCTTTCCTGCGCGCCCTGCACCAGGCCTTCGGCGGTCAGGCCGAACAGGTTGGTGACCAGTACGCCCACCAGCGCCGAGATCAGCGTGGTGAACAGCAGCGTGCCGATAGTCAGGACGCTGATTTTGCCCAGAGAAGAGGCGTTATGCAGCTTGGCCACCGCGCTCAGGATCGAGGCGAACACCAGCGGCATGACGATCATTTGCAGCAGCTGCACATAGCCGTTGCCGACGATGTTGAACCAGCTGATGGATTCTTTCAGTACCGGGTTGTCGGAGCCGTACACCAGCTGCAGGCCCAGACCGAACACCACGCCGACCACCAGGCCGACCAGCACTTTTTTCGCCAGGCTCCATTGCTTGTGGCGGGTTTGCGCCAGCAGCAACAGGAGCGCGACAAACACCAGCACGTTAATCACGAGCGGAAAATTCATCCCCAATGTCTCCAATCATCTTTCTTATAAAAACGACTACGCATCACGTATGTCGCGATGTAAATATCGTAACAGTTTGCCGGGTGGCCCACTTATATCCAAATGGAATTTGATATAGCTTTTCGTGTGTTTTTGTTCGTTTTATATACATTAAGGTGATTGGTTGAGCGGATTTTTGTGATCAGAGTCTAATATTTCTGATTTGCTCGACATAGGATTGCACCGGCAGGGTGAAATCACCTTGCCAGCAGATGGCAAACGCCACCAGACATAGACACAACACACGCTCCAGCTGGTTGCCTTTTTGCGAGTTGAGCAGCGGCAGACGAAAACGCCAGCGGCACGGCCACAGCAGCGGAACGCCGGCGGGGGTGAGCATATCGGCCAGCAGATGGCTGAAGTAACCGATGATCATGGCGTGCAGCGCGTCGGCCGGGATCGGCCAGCTGCGCGGCACGTCCAACTGGAACAGCGCCATGCCGCCGGCGATCGCCAGCAGGCTGTGGGTGAAACCGCGGTGGCCGAATGCGCGGGCGATGGGAATGGCGAGCCAGCGCAGACGCTGGCCCAGCACTGACTTGGGGTGATCGATGTCCGGCAGCAGCGAGGTCAGCAGCGCGGCGGGTATGATGTGCCACCAGTCGCCGGCAGCCAGCTCTGGCGTCACTTCCGCCTTCTTGGCGAAGATCGCGCAAGCGACAGAGAATATAAGGTGTCCTTCCGCGGTCATGCTGTTGCGATTCCGGCTGGTAAACTGTTAATTTATCCAGTATATGGGAAAATTCCCAGTAGTGGAAGCAGTTACCCTGTAACCAATTGTTTATTTTCCCCTGTTTTACAACGGGTTGTTACGGCAATGCGTAACAAATCATCGATTTTGACCGGTGAGAATTAACGGCGGGCGATGGGCGGGTGCGGAACGGAAAGAAACGAGGGCAGTTGTTTGGCGTGCGGCGGGAGGAAGCGGCGGCCTTGAACAGCGCTGCGTGGCAGTGACAACGCTCCGCGGGCCGTCGCTTTCCCTGCCGCCCAGCATAATAATAACAACATGCCAATTCAATAATAATGAAACACTGTTTCGTTTGTTTTGCGGCGTGGATCCCCTTTATGCGCAGAGCGGCAAAGCCAGGGCGCCGGTGGCCGGCGCCACAGGTCAGGCAAAGTGGGCGGGGGTGAGCTGTTCCAGGGTCTCCAGCTGGTGGTCCGCCAGCGCCCAGCGCGGATCGTGGCGGTATTCGGCGGCCGGGATGACGATGGAACGCATGCGCGCGGCCTTGGTGGCGATCATGCCGTTAAAGGAGTCTTCCAGCGTGATGCAGCGCAGCGGATCGCTGCCCAGGCGCTCGGCGGCGATCAGGTAGACCTCCGGATGCGGTTTGCTGTACGGCAGGTATTCGGCGGAAACCAGCTGATCGAAGTAGCCCTCAAGATCGAACATCTTCAGCACCTGCCGTTGCATGTGCAGCGGCGAGGCGGAGGCGAGGCCGATGTTCAGCCCCTGCTCGCGGCACAGCTCCAGCGCCTGCCGGACGCCCGGCAGCAGCGGGCGCGTCTCGTGCACCAGCTCGATGGCGCGTTCGATAATCCGCGCCGACACCTCATCGAGCGATACGCCTTGCCACGGCATCGCCTGGTACCACATCTTCACCACCAGATCGATGCGCAGCCCCAGGGTGTCCGGCAGCTTGTGGCGATCGGACAGATCCAGACCCAGCGCGCCGAAGATATCCAGCTCGGCCTGCAGCCACAGCGGTTCCGAGTCGATCAACAAGCCGTCCATATCAAAAATTGCGGTTTCAATGCGTTGCGAATAAGCCATTAACGGTTAACTCCTGCCGGCGCGGGTGAATGTGCCGACACTCTATCATCGCCGGCGGCGAGACTAAAATCTTTGCCTGCGCGTTTGGCTTTTGCCAAAGCGAAGGATATTCCACACCTCGCGTAATTTTAACCACCAGCGTTGGTGTTGGCGCTCGGTGACCTGTTGCAACATGCGGGCATAGTCCAGCACCAGCCCCGGCGTCCAGGTCATGCTTTCGCCACGGCTGCGCAACACCGCCAGCATCCACAGATTGGGATCCAGCACCAATAACAGAAAACGGCGCCATAGATGTTTATCGCCCAGCACGCCCTCCAGCGCGCTGTCGAGCGCGCCGATGACCGTGGTGGAGCAGTTGCGCCGAGTCAGGTTGTAAGTCGCGTCCTGCCGATACCGCAGCCAGAATGCGCGCAGCGCCGCCGGGTTATAGCGATAGAACTGAATTTTCTTGTCCGGCGGGCACCAGGCGGCGATCTCGCCCGGCAGGTCGGGCAGGAAACGCCCGTCGACGTTGTTCTGTTCGCCGGCATGCAGCAACTGGCGGAAATCCTGAACGGAATGGCTGATGTCGTTGAGCGGGTAGTGACTGATATACACATCCGGCGCGAGCGCCAGGGCGGCATGACCGGTGGAGATATTGCCGCCGCCGTCGACCGCCGCGATGTATCGGTCGACAATGTAACGCCGGCGTGGATCTTTAGCCGCACCAATCGGTGTCCAGACATACACCTTGAGCGGCGTAGCCTCGTCCGCCGAGGGCGGTGGCGGTGGCTGCCGCGCGGGGTGCTGATTCAGAGAGAAGCTTGCCAGCCTCCGGGCGATACGCAATAAAGCCCAGCCGGAAAGCACCATCATCACGCCGAGGCAAAAGGGCACCGTCATCCGATGCGGCGCCGGCCAGCCGACAAAAATCATCAACGAAAGCAGGATCTCGCCGCTGCCCGCCAGCGCCACGGTTTTCCATCGACTGTGTTGAATCACCGTGGAGGAGGCGATGCGCACGGCGCCGTCAAGCAGCAGCGCGCTGCCAAACACCACGGTGGCGACGATGTTATCGTCTGCGGGCACGTCCAACATTAAAAAGGCCATAAACACGAAGCCCAGCCCCTTCAGCAGCACCGGCCTGCTGGCAGAAGAGCCGATCACCAGCGCGGCGGATATCGCCACCAGCCCCTCCAGCGCCAGGATGACCGCCAGCGCATCCAGCGCCAGCACGGATCGGCCATCCTGCAGTATGTCGAACAGCACCAGCGCCCCTGCGGCTATCCACAGCCAACCGAACAGCACCAGCAGGCGGCGCTGGCCGTGCAGCGCCTGCGCGCCCAGCAATAAGATAATCAGTCGAATCATGGCGGCCTCTGCCCGAATGGATAACTTTATCTCTTCAATGATAGTGCCCGGACGGCGTTAAGCAGTTGATTTCGGCGAATTCGGCTAAGCTTGTAGCACAGCGGGAATGAAGAAAACGGTGGGCGAGCTTTGCCAACTGCAGGTAGACTTAGCCGATTCGGTTACGTCGCTAACAAGGGGAACACATGACGTATCAACAGGCCGGGCGTATCGCCATTTTGAAACGCATTCTCGGATGGGTGGTTTTTATCCCGGCGTTGCTGTCTACGCTGATTTCCGTGCTGGGCTTTGTCTACCAGCACAGTGAAAAAACCAAGGGCATCAACGCGGTGATGCTGGATTTTGTCCACGTGATGGTGGACATGGTGCGTTTCAATACGCCGTTCCTGAACCTTTTCTGGTACAACTCCCCGGTGCCTGACGTGGATAAAAGCCTGTTCAGCGGCGCCAATCTGATGTTCATCATCATCTACATACTGATCTTCGTCGGGCTGGCGCTGCAGGCTTCCGGCGCGCGCATGTCGCGCCAGGTCAAGTTCATCCGCGAAGGGTTGGAAGACCAGATGATCCTGGAGCAGGCCAAGGGCAGCGAAGGGCACACGCGCCAGCAGCTGGAGGAGCGCATTACGCTGCCGCACCACACCATCTTCCTGCAATACTTCCCGCTGTACATCCTGCCGATCGTGATTGCGGTGATCGCCTGGTTCGTGATCCGCCTGTTGGGGCAGTTGGCCGGCGCGGCCTGAGGCATGAACGGGGCGCCGCGCGGCGCCCCGGAACGTTACGACGCCTCGGGCTGCAACAGCGCCTCCACCGCGCGCTGCGCAGCCACCAGATGCTGGCCGCCGAACAGGTTGCTGCGGTTGAGCAGGTAGTACAGCTGATACAGCGGCTGGCGCTCGATAAACCCGGCACCCAGCGGCCACACGCTCTGATAGCCGTCGTAGATCTGCGGCGGCAGCTCTGGATACAGCGGCAGCATCGCCAAATCGCACTCTCGGTCGCCCCAGTAACTGGCCGGGTCGAACAGAATCGGCCCGTTGGCGGTCATCGCGCAGTTGCCCGGCCACAGGTTGCCGTGCAGCAGGGAAGGCTGCGGCTGGTGGTGCTGCAAGCGCAGATACACCCGATCGACGATGTCGTCGATATCGCCGAAGGTCATGCCTTTCTCCGCCGCCAGCTGCAGCTGCCAGCCGATGCGCTGCTCGGCGAAGAATTCCGACCAGCGGCGCTGCCAGGCGTTGGGTTGCGGGGTGGTGGTCAGATCGCTGTCGAAGTCGAGACCGAACTGCGGTTGCTCGCTCCACTGGTGCAGATGCGCCAGCTGCTGGCCCAGGCAATAGGCGCCGTGGGCGTCGAGGGGTTTCAGCTGCTGATACTCCAGCAGCAGGAAGCTGTAGTCGCGATCGCTGCCGACGCCATACACTTCCGGCACCCGCACGCTTTTGCTGCGCGCCAGCAACGCCAGCTGATCGGCCTCGGCGGTGAATATCGGCAGTTGTTCACGGGCGTCGCATTTCACGAACACCTCGTTGTCACCGTAACTCACGCGCCACGCCGGGTGAATGTCGCCCCCGGGCAGTTCAATCCTTTCGCGTATCTCTGCGCTGCCAAGATGTTCACTTAACAGACGGCTAACGGCTTGCCACATGGTATCTCCCCCTCTGTGCTGCCTGATAATTCATTAGGTTAGCGTCTTTCCCGTGGTGAAAACACGACGCGGCGCACAGCCGGCGTCAAAGGCGGCGATTTTTTCAGCGTCTCGCCAGCTCAAAGTATATACCCTATTGATTAATTTAAGCGCAATACCGGTTGCAACTTGATGACAACAACGCAATGAGCGGGGGCAGGCGATGCGGCGAGCAGAGGGCATCGCCGCATCGAAGGGAATTAACCGCCGGTGAGGGCGTTTTGGTTACGCTGTAACGGACGCAGCTTGCTGTACAACAAGGCGATAACGAACAGCACGGCCTGTACGATGACGATGCAGGGCCCGGTGGCACCGTCGATGTGGAAGCTGATCAGGGTGCCAAGCACGCAGGAGAACACCGACACCACCGTCGCCACCACCAGCATGCGTTCGAAGCGGCGGCACAGCATAAAGGCGATGATGCCCGGGGCGATCAGCATGGCGATCACCAGGATCACCCCCACGGCCTGCAGCGAGGCGACGATGGTCATCGCCAGCAGGCACAGCAGCCCGTAGTGCAGCAGCTTGACCGGCAGGCCAATCACCCGCGCATGATGCGGATCGAAGCAGTACAGCATGAAGTCTTTGCGCTTGAGCAGCACCACCGCCAGGGTGATGCCGGCGATCAGCAGTGTTTGCTTCAGCTCGCCGTCGGTAATGCCCAGCATGTTGCCGAACAAAATGTGGCTCAGGTGCTGGTCGGTATCGATGCGTGAGAACAGCACCAGGCCGAAGGCGAACATGCCGGAAAAGACGATGCCCATCACCGTGTCTTCTTTCACCCGGCTGTTCTCTTTCAGGTAGCCGGTGGCTACCGCGCAAAAGATGCCGGAAAGGAAGGCGCCGATCGCCAGCGGAATGCCGACCACGAACGCCACCACGATGCCGGGCAGCACCGCGTGCGAGATGGCGTCGCCCATCAGCGACCAGCCTTTGAGCACCAGATAACAGGAGAGCACGGCGCACACCACGCCGGTGACGATGGCGGCGACGATCGCCCGCTGCATGAACGGGTAGGCGAAGGGTTCGCTGAGCAGTTGATACAGAGTGTCCATCAGCGGCCTCCGGTTTGCGAATGCGCCACGCGGCGCCGGGACGCCAGCAGGCCGTGTTTCGGCGCGAAGAAGAACGCCGCGAGGAACACCAGCGTTTGCAGGGTGACGATCACCCCCCCGGTGGCGCCGTCGAGGAAGAAGCTCAGGTAGGCGCCGATGCCGCTGGTCAATGCGCCGATGATGATGGCGATGATCACCAGCCGGCTGAAGCGATCGGTCAACAGATAGGCGGTAGCGCCCGGCGTGATCACCATGGCGATCACCAAAATGGCGCCGACGGTTTGCAGCGCGGCGACGGTGCAGGCGCTGAGCAGGGTGAAGAACAGGATCTTCAGCCGCAGCGGCGACAGGCCGATCGACACCGCGTGGCTTTCGTCGAAGAACACCGCCAGCAGGTCTTTCCACACCAGGCACAGGATCAGCAGCGAAACGCCGATAATGATTTCCACCTGCAGCACGTCTTCATCGGCGATGCCGAGGATGTTGCCGAAGATGATCGACTGCACGTTGACCGAGGTGGGGTTGAGCGACACGATCAGCAGGCCGACGGCGAAGAAGGTGGAGAAGATAAAGCCGATGATGGCGTCTTCGCGCAGCCGGGTGATGTGGCGCACCAGCGTCATCGCCAGCGCCGCCAGCATGCCGGTAAAGAAGGCGCCGGCGGCGTAGGGCAGGCCGAGGGCGTAGGCGCCGGCCACGCCGGGCACCACCGAGTGCGACAGCGCATCGCCCATCAGCGACCACCCTTTCAACATCAGGTAGGCGGAGAGGAACGCGCAGGCGGCGCCGACGATGGCGCTGACCCAGATGGCCTTCACCATGTAGTTGTAACTGAAAGGTTGCAGCAGAAGGTCCAGCATCAGGATTGTTTCTCCCTGGCCTGGCTGTTGGCCGGCGGATCGCTCTTGGTGTGGCCGTAGAACACCGCCGGGCGCTCATCGTCGGTCAACACCGTAACGGTGCGCGGATCGTTGTCGTCGTGCAGATCCGGTCCGGAGAGGTTGATATGGCGCAGCACGCCGCCGAACGCCTGCTCCAGATTGCTCTGGGTGAAGGTGGTTTCGGTCGGGCCGGCGGCCAGCACCGTGCGGTTGATGAGGATCACCCGATCGCAAAACTCCGGCACGCTGCCGAGGTTGTGGGTGGAGACCAGGATCAGGTGCCCCTCGTCGCGCAATGCGCGCAGCAGATCGATAATGGCATTCTCGGTTTTCACATCCACGCCGGTGAACGGTTCATCCAGCAGCAGCACGGTGCCCTGTTGCGCCAGCGCGCGCGCCAGAAACACGCGCTTCTTCTGGCCGCCCGACAGCTCGCCGATCTGCCGGCCGCGCAGCTCGCTCAGGCCGACGCGCTCCAGCGCCTTGTCGACCCGCAGCCGATCCTCGCGCGACGGAATGCGCAGGAAGTTCATCTTGCCGTAGCGGCCCATCATCACCACGTCTTCCACCAGCACCGGAAAGTTCCAGTCGACGTCTTCGGTCTGCGGCACGTAGGCGATCAGATTCTTTTTCAGCGCCTCCGCCACCGGTTTGTCGCTCAGCGACACCCGGCCGGCGGTGGGCCTGACCAGGCCCATGATGCTTTTGAACAACGTCGACTTGCCGCTGCCGTTGACGCCGACCAGCGCGCAGATCGAACCGCCGCTCAGGGTAAAGCTGGCGTTGTGAATGGCAGTGTGTCCGTTGTTGTAGGTCACTGTGACGTCGTCCACGTTCAACTCAGGGCGGACAAACGGTTCATGGGTCATTGATCGAATCCTTTGGCGATGGTTTGCACGGTGGTGTTAAGCAGGTCGATGTAGGTCGGCACCGGACCGTCGCGGGTGGACAGCGAGTCTACGTACAGCACGCCGCCGTATTTGGCGCCGGTTTCTTTCGCCACCTGTTTGGCCGGCTTGTCGGAAATGGTGCTCTCGCTGAACACTACCGGAATATGGTGGGCGCGCACTGCGTCGATCACCCGGCGCACCTGCTGCGGCGAGCCTTGCTCATCGGCGTTGATCGGCCACAGATAGACTTCTTTCAGCTGATAGTCCTGCGCCAGGTAGCTGAAGGCGCCTTCGCTGGTCACCAGCCAGCGCTGTGCGGCCGGAATGCGCGCCAGGCGTTCGCGCAACGGGGCGTCCAGCGCACCGATTTTCTCTGCGTAGGCCTTGGCATTGCGGTTATAGGTTGCCGCGTTGGCCGGATCGTGCTCCACCAGCGCTTTGCGGATGTTCTCGATGTACACCAGCGCGTTGCTCGGCGACATCCAGGCGTGCGGATTAGGGTTGCCGTTATACGGACCTTCGCGGATCGGCAGTGGGGTAATGCCTTCGGTGACTACCGCCGCCGGCACCTGCTTGATGTTTTCGAAGAAACGCTGGAACCAGCGTTCCAGGTTCATGCCGTTCCACAGGATCAGGTCGGCGTGCTGCGCTTTGACGATATCGCGAGGGGTCGGTTGATAGTCGTGGATCTCGGCGCCCGGCTTGGTGATGGACTCTACCACGGCGGCATCACCCGCCACGTTCTGGGCGATGTCCTGAATGATGGTAAAGGTCGTCACCACGCGCAGCTTTTTTTCCGCCAGCGCGTTTTGGCTGACCAAGGCGGCACCGAGCAGCAGGCAGGCGAGCGTGAAAGGGCGTAACAGTGTGGCAGCGCGGAAAGGGCGACTGCGACGAAAAGCGCAACTTATCAATGGCATGATGACGTCTCCTGGTTCAAATGAAAATGATTATCAATATCAATTGAAGCGAAGTCAAGCGCCACTTGCCCACCGCCGGCGGGGTACATCTCCAACTGAAAAAATAATACCCTCCGGGAAGTTATAGCATTTTATGTATCAGTATGTAACCGCTGAAGGTAGTCCTTACAGGCGCATATCGCCACCTCCGGCTGTTTTCCCAATGCCAACTGCCCGAACCCCTGCGCCAGGCGCTGTACATCCTCTTGATCCAGCACGGTTATGAACGCAAAACTGTTGCTGCCGAGCTCATGGTGCACGCCATTTTCGTCTGTCACCGACGTGACAAAACCTTCGCGCGTCAATTGCCCGGTCAGCTTCGCCAGGTCGGTTAATCCCTCTTCCTGATAGCGAAAAGTCACCACAAAGCAGTTTGTTGCAGATTGACTCATAAATCACCTCTTGGTATATGGATAGCTTGAGATTAGCCCAAAAAATTACTGCAGGTGTCCTTACAAGTTGTATATGCTACGCAACTCATTGAAAGGAGTGAGGGATTCTGTGAAAACAAAAATAGGTTGCCTTACGGCAATTTTGCTTTTGTCGGGGTGCGCCAAAGATCCGCAAACGGCAAGCAATATTTCAGGCAGTGGCACAACGCGCGGCGGTTGGTTAAAACCCCCTCCGCAGGCACCGGTAAACCGCACAGGCACGCCGGTTGCCTATAACGATTACATTCGTCAGGCCGCCAGCAACTACGGCGTTGACGAAACGCTGATTAAAGCGATTATTCAGGTGGAGTCCGGGTTTAACCCGAACGTGGTCAGCACCTCGAACGCAGTGGGATTGATGCAGCTTAAGGCTTCTACCGCCGGCCGCGACGCCTATCGCATGAAAGGACGAAGCGGGCAACCCAGCTCGCGTGAGCTGAAGGATCCGGCGGTCAATATTGATCTGGGAACGGCCTATATCAATATTCTTCAAAGCCAGCAGCTAGCCGGGATCAACAACCCACAGACTTTGCGTTATGCCACCATCGTTTCGTACGTGAACGGGGCGGGCGCCATGTTGCGCACCTTCTCATCGGACAAGCGCGTGGCGGTCAATCGCATTAATCAGATGAGCCCGGATGAGTTTTATCAGCACATCCAGAAAAAGCATCCGGCGCCGCAGGCACCGCGCTATTTGTGGAAGGTGACCACCGCCTATCAGGCGATGTCGCAGTAACCCTCTCTCTTGTCGAATCGGCCGCTGAACGCGGCCGATTTTGTTTCCGGCACCGTTTCAGCGCGCGAGCTGCTTCTCATTTTTCGTTATTTCCTCACCGCTTATCGGAAAAACCGCACGAAAAGTTAAATTTACGTTAGCAGATAAATCTTTACGTTCATTCAATAAGTTACCGGTAACATTTTTGCGCTTGGATGCATTCTGACCTTCAATAAATATACAAATAAGTAACAAATTATTTTAAAAACCCGTATCGATCGCAAGGTTGCGGTTAAATAGTTGTGACTATCTTTGGATGGAATGTGACATGTCGAATCATAAAACCAACAATTCGCGGCGCGATTTCTTGTTGAAATCGATGACCTTAATTCCTGCGGCGGTAATTGGTGGCAGCGGCGTTGGCGCGCTGACGGCACCGACACCGGCGGTCGCTGCCTCGAACACCTCAACGCAGAACGATTACCAACCGACCTTTTTCACCCCGGAAGAGTGGGCCTTCATCAAGGCCGCCGTGGCGCGCCTGATCCCGGCCGACGAGCGCGGCCCAGGCGCACTGGAAGCCGGCGTGCCGGAGTTTATCGATCGCCAGATGAATACCCCGTACGCCACCGGCGCCATCTGGTACATGCAGGGGCCGTTCAACCCCGATGTGCCGAAGGAGATGGGCTATCAGCTGCCGCTGGTGCCCAAGCAAATCTACAACCTCGGCATCAGTGACGCCGACGCCTACAGCAAGAAAACCGCCGGCAAGCCCTTCGCCGAACTGGATGGCGCGCAGCAAGACGCCATGCTGCAAAAGTTCGAGTCCGGCGAGGCGGAGTTCCCGCAGCTGCCGTCGAAACTGTTCTTCTCCTATCTGCTGCAAAACACCCGCGAAGGTTTCTTCAGCGATCCCATCCATGGCGGCAACAAAGACATGGTGGGCTGGAAGCTGATTAATTTTCCGGGCGCGCGCGCCGATTTTATGGACTGGGTTGAGCGAGGGGAGCGTTATCCCTTCCCGCCGGTTTCGATTCGTGGGGAGAGGGGCTAAGCATGGCAACGGTAATGAAAAAAGTAGACGCGGTGATCGTCGGCTTCGGCTGGGTGGGCGCGATCATGGCCAAAGAGCTGACCGAGGCCGGCCTCAACGTGGTGGCGCTGGAGCGCGGCCCGATGCGCGATACCTATCCGGACGGGTCTTATCCGCAGGTGATCGACGAGCTGACCTATAACATCCGCCGCAAACTGTTCCAGGATCTGTCGAAAAGCACCGTCACCATTCGCCATAACAGCAGCCAGACCGCGGTGCCTTACCGCCAGCTGGCGGCGTTCCTGCCGGGCACCGGCGTCGGCGGCGCCGGTTTGCACTGGTCGGGCGTGCATTTCCGCGTCGATCCGATCGAACTGCGCATGCGCAGCCACTATGAAGAGCGCTACGGCAAAAACTTCATTCCGAAGGACATGACCATCCAGGACTTCGGCGTGACCTACGACGAGCTGGAACCGTTCTTCGACAAGGCGGAGAAAGTGTTCGGCACCTCCGGCACCGCCTGGACCATCAAAGGGCAGAAAGTGGCGCAGAAGGGCGGCAACCGCTTTGCGCCGGATCGCTCCGACGATTTCCCGCTGCCGGCGCAGAAAAATACCTACTCCGCCCAACTGTTCGAGAAGGCGGCGCTGGAGGTGGGTTATCACCCTTACAACCTGCCGTCCGCCAACACCTCGGATTCTTACACCAATCCGTACGGCGCGCAGATGGGCCCGTGCAACTTCTGCGGTTTCTGCAGCGGCTACGCCTGCTACATGTATTCCAAGGCCTCGCCGAACGTCAACATCTTGCCGGCGCTGCGCATGGAGAAACGCTTCGAGCTGCGCACCAACGCCAACGTGCTGAAGGTCAACCTGACCGACGACAAGTCCCGCGCCACCGGCGTGAACTACGTCGATGCGCAGGGGCGCGAGATTGAACAGCCGGCCGATCTGGTGATCCTGGGCGCGTTCCAGTTCCACAACGTGCATCTGATGCTGCTGTCCGGCATCGGCAAGCCTTACGATCCGGTGACCGGCGAGGGTGTGGTCGGGCGTAACTTCGCCTACCAGAACATGACCACCATCAAGGCGTTCTTCGATAAAGACGTGTTCACCAACCCGTTTATCGGCGCCGGCGGCAACGGCGTGGGCGTGGACGACTTCAACGCCGACAACTTCGACCATGCCAAAGAAGGCTTCGTCGGCGGTTCGCCGTTCTGGGTCAACCAGGCGGGCACCAAGCCGATCTCCGGTCTGCCGACGCCTCCGGGCACCCCGGCCTGGGGCAGCAAATGGAAAGCGGCGGTGGCGGATGCTTACACTCACCACGTTTCGATGGACGCCCACGGCGCGCACCAGTCGTACCGCAACAACTATCTGGATCTCGATCCCAACTACAAGAACGTCTTTGGCCAGCCGCTGCTGCGCATGACGTTCGACTGGCAGGAGAACGACATCAAGATGGCGCAGTTCATGTATGACAAAATGGCGCCGATCGCCAAGGCGATGAACCCGAAACTGATCGCCGGCAGCCCGAAAAACGCCAACAGCCACTTCGACACCACCAGCTACCAGACCACCCACATGAACGGCGGTGCGGTGATGGGGGAAGATCCGAAGACCAGCGCGGTCAACCGCTATCTGCAGAGCTGGGACGTGCACAACGTGTTCTCGATCGGCGCATCGGCCTTCCCGCAGGGGCTGGGCTACAACCCGACCGGCACCGTGGCGGCGCTGGCTTACTGGTCTGCCCGCGCCATTCGCGAGCAGTATCTGAAAAACCCAGGCCCATTGGTGCAGGCATAAGGACGGCGAACGATGAAAGCATTTGTACCGGCACTGGTTCTCAGTGCAGTGAGTTTTTCCGTTTGGGCGCAGGACGCCACCGTCAGCAGCGAGCTGATCAAGCGCGGTGAATACCTGGCGCGCGCCGGCGACTGCGTGGCCTGCCACACCGACGGCAAGAGCGGCAAAACCTTCGCCGGCGGCCTGGCGATGGAGACGCCGATCGGCACCATCTACTCCACCAACATCACGCCGGACAAGAAAACCGGCATCGGCGATTACAGCTTCGAGGATTTCGACAACGCGGTGCGTAAGGGCGTAGCCAAAAACGGCAGCACCCTGTATCCGGCGATGCCGTACCCGTCGTTCGCGCTGGTGAAAGAAGACGACATGCGCGCCATGTATGCCTATTTCATGCACGGCGTGCAGCCGGTGGAGCAGGCCAACAAGGATTCCGACATCCCGTGGCCGCTGTCGATGCGCTGGCCGCTGAGCATCTGGCGCGGCATGTTCGCGCCGTCGCCGGCGGACTTCGTCGCCGACGCCAAGGCCGATCCGATCATCGAACGCGGCCGCTACCTGGTGGAAGGCCTGGGCCACTGTGGTGCCTGCCATACCCCGCGCAGCATCACCATGCAGGAAAAAGCGCTGAGCAACAGCGAAAGCGACGATTACCTGTCCGGCAGCAACGCGCCGATCGACGGCTGGGTGGCTTCCAGCCTGCGCGGTGATAACAAGGACGGCCTGGGCAGCTGGAGCGAAGCCGAGCTGACCGAGTTCCTGAAAACCGGCCGTAACGACAAGGCGATCGTATTCGGCGGCATGAGCGATGTGGTGGAGCACAGCCTGCAATACCTGAGCGATGACGATCTGACCGCTATCGCACGCTACCTGAAATCGCTGCCGCCGAAAGACGGCAAGCAGCAGGCGGCGCCGGTCGAAGACAGCGTGGCCAAGGATCTGTGGCGCGGCGACGACAGCAAGCCCGGCGCGGCGCTGTATGTCGATAACTGCGCGGCCTGCCACCGCACCGACGGGGTGGGTTACAAGCGCGCCTTCCCATCGCTGAAGGGCAATCCGGTGGTGCAGACCGAGGACGCGACCTCGCTGATCCACATCGTGCTGACCGGCAACACCACGCCGGCGGTGCAGGGGGCGGTGTCCAACATCACCATGCCGCCGTTCGGCTGGCGTCTGAACGATCAGCAGGTGGCGGACGTGGTGAACTTCATCCGCACCAGCTGGGGCAACAGCGCCAAACCGGTGAGCGCCTCCGACGTGGCCGACGTGCGTAAAGACCGCTCGATGATCCGCGACGAGAAGGAGATGGGCAGCGCCGAGGTGCCGGACCATCCGGACGCGAAGAAGTAAACCGTTTAAGGGCTCCGCAAGGGGCCCTTAGTTTTTACTGGGTGCGCCGGTTTTTTCAGCATTTCCTGTTCGCAAATCGTTCGTTCGGCCGATAAAACATAGACCCACAACGGATTTTTCATTATCCTTTGCCGTCCTTTCATCAGGCGCAAGTATGAAGTATCGCTTTAATTCACTGATTATTATTAAAAAATTCGCGGAGAAGGATATCCCGTTAGGCGCAATCGTTGGCGCCGCAGATTAAGGTAGACTGTCTCATGAGTACGATTTCTCCCGATTCAGGCACGCTGACGGCCGCTCAGCCCGCCAAATGGAACAAAACCGACACCGTCTGGATGTTCGGTCTCTATGCCACCGCGGTGGGCGCCGGCACGCTGTTCTTGCCGATCAACGCCGGCCTGAATGGCCCGCTGGTGTTGCTGTTGATGGCGCTGTTCGCTTTCCCGCTGACTTATTTGCCGCACCGCGCGCTCAGCCGCTTCGTGCTTTCCGGCTCCAGCCGCGACGGCAATATTCACGATGTGGTGGTCGAACACTTCGGCGTACTGGCCGGCAAAATCATCATGATGCTGTATCTGATGGCGTTCTTCCCGATCGTGCTGGTGTACAGCATTTCGATCACCAATGCGCTGGACAGCTTCCTGATCCACCAGTTCCACGTGGCGCCGCTGCCGCGCATCTGGCTAAGCCTGGCGGTAGTGGTGGTGCTCAATCTGGTGCTGCTGCGCGGCAAAGACAGCATCGTGGCGGCGATGGGCATGCTGGTGTTCCCGCTGTTGGTGTTCCTGATGGGCATTTCGCTGTACCTGATGCCGAGCTGGAATACCGCCAATTTCGTTCACGGCCTGGCCGCCACCCGCTTCGACACGCCGGGGCTGTGGCATTCGCTGTGGCTGGCGGTGCCGGTGATGGTGTTTTCCTTCAGCCATGCGCCGATCATCTCTTCCTTCGCCTCGACGCAGAAGAGCCTGTATGGCGATAAGGCGGAACGCCGCTGCGCGCGCATCATGCGCTACAGCTATGTGCTGATCTGCGTCACCGTGCTGTTCTTCGTGTTCAGCTGCGTGCTGAGTTTGTCCCATGAAGACATGCAGCAGGCGAAAGATCAGAACATCACGGTGCTGACCACCCTGGCCAACAAGTTTTCCAACCCGCTGATCGCCTATCTCGGCCCGGTGATGGCGATGCTGGCAATGGCGAAATCCTATCTCGGCACCTCGCTGGGGGTCACGGAGGGGGCGACCAGCCTGATCGACGGCGTCACGCGCGCGGTCGGCAAACCGCTCAGCTCGCGCATGACGCACCGCATCTCGGCGGTTTCGCTGTTCCTGCTCACCTGGGCGGCGACGGTGTGGAACCCCAGTGCGCTGCACATCATCGAAACCATCAGCGGCCCGCTGATTGCGGCTATCCTGTTTATCCTGCCGATGTACGCGGTGCGCGCGGTGCCGGCGATGCGCAAATACCGCGCGGCGAGCAACGTCTTCGTGCTGGTGATGGGCCTGATCGCGCTGTCGGCGCTGATTTACGGCCTGGTGTGATCCCCTGGGCGCGCCGCCTTCGGCGCGCCTCTCAATCCTGCGTTACACATCCCTTTGCAATTAATCGTCGGGTTGCCGGGCGTTATCTTTGATAATGCAAGCCATTCTCATTAGTATTTCCTGATTGCGTTCATGACTAAGGAGTCTTTCGTGCACCGTCGAATCACTTTGCCGGCGCTGATTTGCGCCGCCTTACTCGCCTCTCCGGCGATGGCCACCACCTATCCGCTGACCCTGACCGACACCTCCGGCCAGACGCTCACCCTCCAGCAAGAACCGAAACGTATCGTGGTGCAGGACGGGCGCGACATTCTCACGCTGGCGCTGCTCGATCGCGCCAACCCGTTCGGCCGGCTGGTGGCCTGGAATAACCTGCTGAAGAAAAGCGACGCGGCGACCTGGGATATCTTGCAGAGCAAATGGCCGGCGGCGAAAAACATCATCGATATGGGATTCAGCGACAAAGGTGAAGTGAATCTGGAGAGCGTGATCGCCAAGCGGCCCGATCTGATGATCGCCCAGCTGCGTTCCAAACCTTCGCTGAGCCAAACCGGCGTGCTGGATAAGCTTAAGGCGCTGAATGTGCCGGTGCTGTTTATCGACACCATGCTCAAGCCGGTGGAAAACACGCCGAAAAGCGTGACGCTGCTGGGGGAAACCCTCAACCGGGAAAGTGAAGCCAAGCAATATACCGATTATTATCAGCAGCATTATCAGGCCATTCTGGCCAAGACGCAGGCGGTGGAACCCAAGCCGCTGGTGTTCTTTGAAGCCAAGGCCGGCCTGAACGGGCTGGAGTCCTGCTGCTTCACCCATGCGCACGTCGGCTGGGGCGCGTTGGTGGAAGCGGTCGGCGCGCGCAACATCGGCTCTGCGCTGTTGCCGGGCGCGACCGGCGACGTGGCGCTGGAAAAGGTGATCGCTATGAAACCGGATGCCTACATTGTTTCCGGCTCGCAGTGGGCCAGCAAGACTAACGCCGCGGTGCCGTTCGGCTATGGCGTCACGCAGCAGCAGGTGGATGAGGCTTTCAATCGCATGAAACAGCGCCCGGGCTTCGCGCAGGTGTCGGCGGTGAAAGAAGGGCGGTTCTACGGCATCTACCATAACTTCTACAACCATCCGTACAACATTGTCGGGCTGGAGTATCTGGCGAAGTTTATCTATCCGGCGCAGTTCCCGGATCTGGATCCGGCCAAGACCTACAGCGAGATCCTCAGCCGCTTTACCGAAGTGCCGGAAGGCAAAGGCATTTTGGGCGCGCAGGCGCCGAAGGGGAAATAACGGCAACGGGCGCGACGACGCGCCCGTTTTTGATCTTTAAGCGGCGGCCGGCGTATAGGTGGAGATGATCTCCAGCACGCCGTTGATGATGAACTGCACGCCCATGCACACCAGCAGGAAGCCCATCAGGCGCGAGATCGCCTCGATGCCGCTTTTCCCCACCAAGCGCATGATGGCGCCGGAACTGAGCAGGCAGCCCCACAGGATCACCGCGACCGTCAGGAAGATGGCGACCGGCGCCACCGCCAGCACCCAGGGTTCAAAACCCAGCGTGTTATCTTTGACGCTCGACGCTGAGCTGATGATCATCGCGATGGTGCCCGGCCCGGCGGTGCTCGGCATGGCGAGCGGCACGAAGGCGATGTTGGCCGAGGTCTTATGGCGCAGCTCGTGCGACTTGCTCTCCACCTCCGGCGCCTCATCGGCGCTTTGTTGCGGGAACAACATGCGGAAACCGATGAAGGCGACGATCAGGCCGCCGGCGATGCGCAGGCCGGGGATCGAAATGCCGAAGGTGTTCATCACCACCTGGCCGGCGTAAAACGCCACCGTCATGATGCAGAACACATAAACCGAGGCCATCAGCGACTGCTGATTACGCTCTTCGCGCGTCATATTGCCGGACAACCCGAGCAGCAACGCCACCGTGGTCAGCGGGTTGGCCAGCGGCAACAGCAGCACCAAACCCAGTCCGATGGCCTGGAATAACTGCAAAATACCCGTCATAAAAAACTCCCTGTGCAACGTTCAAGCCGCCAGGCGGCGGCCCATGAGCTGAACAGCCTAGCCTGCCGTGCGCCTGGCGGCAATGGGGATAGCTCGTAACGTTAATTAACCGTCGGCCGGCGTTTCATCACTGCCGTTGCACTCGCCGGTGAGCTCTGGTCCATCCTCGCACCCCAGCGGCGCTTCGTTGCCCGCAATCGCCCGCGGCACCGAACGCGAGCCAAAATGCACCCGCCCATACAGCGTCGCTAATACTGGGCACATATTATTAATTATTTTTAACTGTTTTTACCGTTTAACCGCTTAAGAGATTAAACACTTCTATACTGGTAAGGCTTTGTGGCATTTCTTCATAATCGAAAAGCTTAAAAGGAGTTTTACTATGGAAGTGGCAAAAGAATGGGTAGCGGCGAAAAAAATCTCCTGGGGCAGCGTCATCGGTGGTGTGATCACCGTATTGGCTGTTTCACTGTTGCTGTCGACGTTGGGCACCAGTTTGGGATTTTCCATCGTGGATCCGACATCAGACGATCCGATCAACGGAGCCGGTACCACCGTAGTGATTTGGTCCGCTGTTTCAATCATCATTAGCTTGGCTGCCGGCGCTTTTATTGCCGGACGTTTGGCTGCTAATGACGGCCTTATTCATGGCTTCCTGGTATGGGCTACGTCACTGATTGTGGCGGCGGTGTTGGGTGGAATGCTGGTCGGGTCTGCAGTGAAGGCCACCGGTAATGCGTTGGGTGCTATCGCTTCGACCTCTGGCAGTTTGCTTTCCGGCGCCGGTTCCGCGATTGGCAAAGGGGCAACCGGGTTGGCAGACGTGGGCGGTAAGGTGTTTGACAAGTTGGGTATCGACACCACGTTGGAACCTGAACAGCTGCATGGTGATGTGGTTACGGCGCTCAAAAAAAGTGGTATTCCGTCATTGCAGCCTGAATTCATGCAGCAACAGTTGAATGCGGCCAAGACTGATTTGGCAGACGCAGTAAAAGCCCTGGCACTTCAGCCTGACAATAGCGATGCGATTATTAAGCAACTGGTCGACAAGCTTAAAAAACATGGTGAGGCCATCTCGCAAGATGTGGATCAAGACACACTGAAAAAAGCTCTGGTTGAAAATACCAATATGACGCCGCAGGAAGTGGACCAGACGGTGAAGAATTTGGTCGACGCCAAAAATAAAACTGCGCAGCTGGTTAATCAGCGCTTGGATGAAGCCGAAGCAAAAATCAATCAGGCAAAACAGGAGTATGCTGAGCTGAAACAGAAGGCGCGCGAACAGGCTGCCGCGGCTGCGGACGAATTGTCTCGGGCTGCCCTGTGGTCATTCTTTGCGTTGTTGATTGGCGCAGTGGTCAGTGCATTGGCAGGCTTGTGGGGCGTTAACACCAATGCCCGACGTGTAACCGTATCATCTCCGCAGGCGTAATCTCCAGGCTCGTTTGCGCGTCTCGATGATATAGGGATGAGAGCCTGAAATACCGACGATGATGAAATGACAGCCAGGAAAGACTGGCGCTTACCCCGGCCATGTACCGGGGTTTTTATTGTTTGCGGCGTGATTAATGACCACCTTAATCGCTGTGTAGGGTATTAGGCATCAATTGCCACGATCCCTGGGGACAGGTGGATAACATAGATGCGCTGTAAATAATAATGAGTGTGATTATGAAACAAGAACTGCATATTTTGCTGGGGAAAGCCGTTGCCTTTCTGCTCTACTGCGCTTTTTTGGCGGCCTTGGTCGGCCTGGTATTTATCGACGTACACTGGCTGCATAATTTCGTGCATGAAACCTCGCTGACCGAAGCGGCGCAGGAGCTGTTGCTGCTCGCCATCTCCGGCGGTTTCTTCGCCGCGGCCCGGCGGCAGGCTGAACGCCGCTCCGCCTGGATGCTGGTCGGCGGTTTCTTTCTCTGCATGCTGATCCGCGAGATGGATTTCGCCTTCGATGCGCTGTGGCACGGCGCCTGGGTGTGGTTCGCGCTGGCGGTCGCCTTGGCCTGCCTGGTGCATGCAGCGCGGCACATCGCGGCGACGGTGCGCGGCCTGGCCTATTTCGTGACGCATCCCGCCTACGGCATGATGTGCGCCGGCCTGCTGTGCATTTTGGTGTTTTCACGCCTGTTCGGCATGAGCGCGCTGTGGCAAACGCTGATGCTGGACGGCTACAACCGGGTGGTGAAAAACATGGTGGAAGAGGGCTGCGAACTGCTGGGCTACGGCCTGTGCCTGCTGGCCACCCTCAGCTACATGAAAACCGTTTTTACGCCGGCTGACGCGAAAGCGTGAGGGCGGCGCTTTATTTATCCGGAACAATTTTAGTGATACTATTCGCTTAGCCGAATGTGGCTGAGAAGGTATGCGTTCCATTCTGTATACCCAGTGAGGTTTCAATCTGGCAATTGTGGGCGAGATCTGGAACCTGGCTGACCAAACCCAAAATCCAATTTTCGTACTGCATGTGATCTGTCGTGTGGGTCACCACTGTAGATAAGGAATTATTAATGCCTGTTATTACCCTTCCTGACGGTAGTCAGCGTCATTTCGATCACCCCGTTTCCCCGATGGATGTCGCGCGCGATATCGGCCCTGGCCTGGCGAAAGCCTGTATCGCCGGCCGCGTCAACGGCGAGCTGGTCGACGCCGGCGATCTGATCGAATCGGATGCGCAGCTGGCCATCATCACCATCAAAGATGAGGACGGCCTGGAAATCATGCGCCACTCCTGTGCTCACCTGCTGGGTCATGCGATCAAGCAGCTGTGGCCGGATACCAAAATGGCGATCGGTCCGGTGATCGACAACGGTTTCTATTATGACGTGGATATCGACCGCACCCTGACGCAGGAAGACCTGGATCTGCTGGAAAAGCGGATGCACGAGTTGGCCGATAAGGATTACGACGTCATCAAGAAGAAGGTCAGCTGGCAAGAAGCCCGCGACACCTTCGCTGAGCGCGGCGAAATCTACAAAGTGGCGATACTGGATGAGAACATCAGCCATGACGATCGTCCTGGCCTGTACCACCACGAAGAATACGTCGACATGTGCCGCGGCCCGCACGTGCCGAACATGCGTTTTTGCCACCATTTCAAGCTGCAGAAAACCTCCGGCGCTTACTGGCGCGGCGACAGCAAAAACAAAATGCTGCAGCGTATCTACGGCACCGCCTGGGCAGACAAGAAGCAGTTGAACGCCTACCTGCAACGCCTGGAAGAAGCGGCCAAGCGCGATCACCGCAAGATCGGCAAACAGCTCGACCTGTATCACATGCAGGAAGAAGCGCCGGGCATGGTGTTCTGGCACAACGACGGTTGGACCATCTTCCGCGAGCTGGAAGCCTTCGTGCGCATGAAGCTCAAAGAGTACCAGTACCAGGAAGTGAAAGGTCCGTTCATGATGGACCGCGTGCTGTGGGAAAAAACCGGCCACTGGGAAAACTACAAAGACGCCATGTTCACCACCGCGTCGGAAAACCGCGAATACTGCATCAAGCCGATGAACTGCCCGGGCCACGTGCAGATCTTCAACCAGGGACTGAAGTCGTACCGCGATTTGCCGCTGCGCATGGGCGAGTTCGGCAGCTGCCACCGCAATGAGCCATCGGGTTCCCTGCACGGCCTGATGCGCGTGCGCGGCTTCACGCAGGATGACGCCCACATCTTCTGTACCGAAGAGCAGGTGCGCGCTGAAGTGAACGAATGCATCCGCATGGTGTATGACGTGTACGGCACTTTCGGCTTCGACAAGATCGCCGTCAAGCTGTCCACTCGCCCGGAAAAACGCATCGGCACCGACGACATGTGGACCCGTGCGGAAGAAGACCTGGCCGCCGCGCTGACCGAGAACGGCATTCCGTTTGAATATCAGCCGGGTGAGGGCGCCTTCTACGGACCGAAAATTGAATTTACCCTGCATGATTGTTTGGATCGCGCATGGCAATGTGGTACCGTGCAGCTCGATTTCTTCTTGCCGGGCCGTTTGGGCGCTTCGTATGTTGGCGAAAACAACGATCGCGTCGTGCCGGTAATGATTCACCGCGCCATTTTGGGCTCCATGGAACGTTTCATCGGTATCCTGACCGAAGAATACGCCGGGTTCTACCCGACCTGGATCGCTCCGGTGCAGGTGGTGGTGATGAATATCACCGACAGCCAGTCTGATTACGTCCAGCAATTGACCAAAAAACTGCAGGATGCAGGCATTCGCGTGAAAGCGGACTTGAGAAATGAGAAGATTGGCTTTAAAATTCGCGAACATACTTTACGTCGAGTCCCTTACATGTTGGTGTGCGGCGACAAAGAGGTCGAAGCAGGCAAAGTTGCCGTTCGTACCCGCCGTGGCAAAGACCTGGGAAGCCTGGACGTAAACGAAGTCGTAGACAAGCTGCTGAAAGAGATTCGCAGCCGTAGTCTTCATCAACTGGAGGAATAAAGTATTAAAGGCGGAAAACGAGTTCAACCGGCGCGTCCTAATCGCATTAACAGAGAAATTCGCGCGCAAGAAGTTCGCCTAACCGGCGTCGATGGCGAGCAGATTGGTATTGTCAGTCTGAATGAAGCTCTTGAAAAAGCTGAGGAAGCGGGCGTTGATTTAGTAGAAATCAGCCCAAATGCCGAACCGCCAGTTTGCCGAATCATGGATTACGGCAAATTCCTCTACGAGAAGAGCAAGTCGACGAAAGAACAGAAGAAGAAGCAAAAAGTTATCCAGGTCAAGGAAATCAAATTCCGTCCTGGCACCGATGATGGCGACTATCAGGTCAAACTACGCAACCTGATTCGCTTTCTGGAAGATGGCGATAAAGCCAAAATCACCCTGCGTTTCCGCGGGCGTGAGATGGCGCACCAGCAGATCGGTATGGAAGTGCTTAACCGCGTCCGTAAAGACCTGTGTGAAGATATGGATCTGGCAGTGGTCGAATCCTTCCCTACGAAGATCGAAGGCCGCCAGATGATTATGGTGCTCGCTCCTAAGAAGAAACAGTAAGGCTTACAAGTAATGGAACCCGCGCGGCGCTTGCGCTGTGTGGGTTTTATTCGCCCAACTGATTCGTTGTTTAACAATGCGAAGTGGATTTAATTAAAATGCCAAAGATTAAAACTGTACGTGGTGCAGCCAAGCGCTTCAAAAAAACCGGCAGCGGTGGTTTTAAGCGTAAACATGCCAACCTGCGTCATATTCTGACCAAAAAAGCAACCAAGCGTAAACGTCACCTGCGTCCGAAAGGCATGGTGTCTAAAAACGATCTGGTCCTGGTTACCGCGTGCCTGCCGTACGCATAAGCCATTTTTTTTGAATTTAGAATAAGACTTTAGGAGAGAGCATATGGCTCGCGTAAAACGTGGTGTAATTGCACGCGCACGTCACAAGAAAATTATGAAGCAGGCGAAAGGTTACTACGGTGCCCGTTCGCGCGTATATCGTGTTGCCTTCCAGGCAGTAATCAAAGCAGGCCAGTATGCTTACCGTGACCGTCGTCAACGTAAGCGTCAGTTCCGTCAGCTGTGGATTGCACGTATCAACGCAGCTGCTCGTCAGAACGGTCTGTCTTACAGCAAGTTCATCAACGGCTTGAAAAAAGCGTCGATCGAAATTGACCGTAAGATCCTGGCTGACATCGCAGTCTTCGACAAAGTGGCCTTCGGCGCACTGGTTGAGAAAGCGAAAGCAGCTCTGGCGTAAGTCAGTAGAAGAGGGAGCTTGCTCCCTCTTTTAATCTTTGTTTTCAGCGACAAATATTGACTTTCATTGTCCGCAGCTATATCACTGGTGGGCAATCATCGACAAGGTACCGCAATCATGCACGCAGCTATTTTTCGTTTCTTTTTTTACTTTAGCGCCTGATTTCAGGAGGCTTTGCGCGTAAGAAAAGAAACGAAAAGTAGCGCCTAAGCCTCCCTCGTGGAGGCTTTTTTGTTTTTGGCCATCGTCCCGCCTTGCAACGCGTTGCGGTGAGTATGGCTGGCGTTCAGCTCAGGTGAGCCGCCCGGCCGGCAACGCATTGAAAAGTCTTTGAAGATTGCTCAAAGGCGTGTTCGAATATAGATAACAATTACTTAGGGCCATCCCGGCCAGAGGAAGAGGAAAGCAATGCCACATCTCGCAGAGCTGGTTGCCAATGCCAAGGCAGCCGTAGAAGATGCCCAGGATGTTGCCGCGTTAGATTTGGTGCGCGTCGAATATTTTGGCAAGAAAGGTCATTTCACCTTGCAGATGCAGTCTCTGCGCGACGTCCCGGCGGAAGATCGTCCGGCGGCCGGCGCGGTGATCAACCAGGCCAAGCAGGAGGTGCAAGACGCCCTGAACGCGCGTAAGAACGCGCTGGAAAGCGCTGCGCTGAACGCGCGCCTGGCGGCTGAAACCATCGACGTCTCCCTGCCGGGCCGTCGCATGGAAAACGGCGGTCTGCATCCGGTGACCCGCACCATCGACCGTATCGAAACCTTCTTCGGCGAGCTGGGCTTCTCCGTTGCCACCGGCCCGGAGATTGAAGACGATTACCACAACTTCGACGCGCTGAACATTCCAGGGCATCACCCGGCGCGCGCCGACCACGATACTTTCTGGTTCGACGCCACGCGCCTGCTGCGCACCCAGACTTCCGGCGTGCAGATCCGCACCATGAAGAACCAGCAGCCGCCGATCCGCATCATTGCGCCGGGCCGCGTTTATCGTAACGACTACGATCAGACGCACACCCCGATGTTCCATCAGATGGAAGGGCTGATCGTCGATAAAGACATCAGTTTCACCAATCTGAAGGGCACGCTGCACGATTTCCTGAACAACTTCTTTGAAGAAGACCTGCAGGTTCGTTTCCGTCCGTCCTACTTCCCGTTCACCGAGCCGTCCGCTGAAGTGGACGTGATGGGCAAGAACGGCAAATGGCTGGAAGTGCTGGGCTGCGGCATGGTGCATCCGAACGTGCTGCGCAACGTGGGCATCGATCCGGAAGTTTACTCCGGCTTCGCCTTCGGTATGGGCATGGAGCGCCTGACGATGCTGCGTTACGGCGTCACCGACCTGCGCGCATTCTTCGAAAACGATCTGCGTTTCCTCAAACAGTTTAAGTAAGGCGGGAATATCACATGAAATTCAGTGAACTCTGGTTGCGCGAGTGGGTAAACCCGGCCATCAGCAGCGAAGCATTATCCGATCAAATCACCATGGCCGGCCTGGAAGTGGACGGCGTGGATCCGGTCGCAGGCGCGTTTAACGGCGTCGTCGTGGGCGAGGTGGTCGAGTGCGGTCAACATCCGAACGCCGACAAACTGCGCGTCACCAAGGTTAACGTAGGCGGCGAACGCCTGCTCGACATCGTCTGCGGCGCGCCAAACTGCCGTACCGGCCTGAAAGTGGCGGTCGCCACCGTGGGCGCGGTGCTGCCGGGCGACTTCAAAATCAAGGCCGCCAAGCTGCGCGGCGAGCCTTCGGAAGGGATGCTGTGCTCGTTCTCCGAGCTGGGCATTTCCGACGATCATGACGGCATCATCGAGCTGCCGCTGGATGCGCCGATCGGCACCGACATCCGTGACTACCTGAAACTGAACGACAACACCATCGAGATCAGCGTCACGCCGAACCGCGCCGACTGCCTGGGCATCATCGGCGTCGCGCGCGACGTGGGCGTACTAAACCAGGTTGCGCTGACCGAGCCGGACATGAGCCCGGTGGCCGCCACCATCGACGCCACGCTGCCGATCCGCGTTGACGCGCCGCAGGCGTGCCCACGCTATCTGGGGCGCGTGGTGAAAGGTATCGACGTCAAGGCGCCAAGCCCGCTGTGGATGCGTGAAAAACTGCGTCGTTGCGGCATCCGTTCTATCGATGCCGTGGTAGACGTCACCAACTATGTGCTGCTGGAGCTTGGCCAGCCGATGCACGCTTTCGATCTGGGCCGCATCGACGGCGGTATCGTGGTGCGCATGGCGGAAGAAGGGGAAACCCTGACGCTGCTGGACGGCAACGAAGCCAAACTGAGCGCCGACACCTTAGTGATCGCCGATCATCAAAAAGCGTTGGCGATGGGCGGTATCTTCGGCGGTGAGCATTCCGGCGTCAACGGGGAAACTCAGGACGTGCTGCTGGAATGCGCCTTCTTCAGCCCGCTGTCGATCACCGGCCGCGCACGCCGTCACGGCTTGCACACCGATGCGTCTCACCGCTATGAACGCGGCGTCGATCCGGCGCTGCAGTACAAAGCGATGGAGCGCGCCACGCGCCTGCTGCTCGACATCTGCGGCGGCCAGGCCGGCCCGGTTATCGACGTAACCCACGAAAACGAACTGCCGAAGCGTGCCACCATCACGCTGCGCCGCGAGAAGCTGGATCGTCTGATCGGCCACGTGGTACCGAGCGAGCAGGTCAGCGACATTCTGCGCCGCCTGGGCTGCCAGGTGACCGAGCAGGGCGACAGCTGGCAAGCGGTCGCGCCGAGCTGGCGTTTCGATATGGAAATCGAAGAGGATCTGGTGGAAGAAGTGGCGCGCGTTTACGGCTACGACAACATCCCGGATGTGCCGGTGCGCGCCGATCTGGTGATGACCCAGCATCGCGAAGCCGATCTGACGCTCAAGCGCGTGAAGACCATGCTGGTCGATCACGGCTACCAGGAAGCGATCACCTACAGCTTCGTCGATCCGAAAGTGCAGGCGCTGCTGCACCCGAATGAAGAAGCGCTGATCCTGCCGAGCCCGATTTCGGTCGAGATGTCGGCGATGCGCCTGTCGTTGTGGACCGGTTTGCTGTCCGCGGTGGTGTATAACCAGAACCGTCAGCAGACGCGTCTGCGCCTGTTCGAAAGCGGCCTGCGCTTTGTGCCTGATAGTGCGGCAGATCTGGGGATTCGTCAGGACGTCATGCTGGCAGGCGTGATCGCCGGCCATACGCACGATGAGCATTGGGATCTGGCGCGCAAGCCCGTCGACTTCTATGATTTAAAAGGGGATCTGGAGTCTGTCCTCGAACTGACCGGTAAATTATCCGAAATTCAGTTCCGGGCGGAAGCCAATCCGGCCCTGCATCCAGGGCAGAGTGCGGCGATTTATTTGCACGGCGAACGCGTAGGTTTCATCGGTGTGATTCACCCGGAACTTGAACGTAAACTGGATCTTAACGGCCGCACCGTGGTGTTTGAACTGGAGTGGAACAAGCTTGCGAGCCGCGCCGTGCCTCAGGCGCGGGAGATTTCGCGCTTCCCGGCAAACCGCCGTGATATCGCCGTTGTGGTGGCTGAAAACGTCCCCGCAGAAGATATTTTGGCCGAGTGTAAGAAAGTTGGCGCAAATCAGGTAGTTGGCGTAAACTTGTTTGACGTGTACCGTGGCAAGGGCGTGGCAGAAGGTGACAAGAGCCTGGCTATCAGTCTGGTATTGCAGGATACCGCTCGTACACTGGAAGAAGAGGAGATAGCCGCTACCGTTGCAAAATGCGTAGAGGCTCTAAAACAGCGATTCCAAGCATCCTTGAGGGATTGAACCTATGGCGCTTACTAAAGCTGAAATGTCAGAACACCTGTTTGAGAAGCTTGGGCTTAGCAAACGGGACGCCAAAGACCTGGTGGAACTGTTCTTTGAAGAGGTCCGTCGGGCCCTTGAGAATGGCGAACAGGTAAAACTGTCGGGTTTTGGCAACTTTGATCTGCGTGACAAGAACCAACGTCCGGGGCGTAACCCGAAGACCGGCGAAGACATTCCGATTACGGCGCGCCGCGTGGTGACCTTCCGTCCGGGGCAGAAGCTGAAAAGCCGGGTAGAAAACGCCAGCCCGAAAGGGTGAGTGACGTGTGATATCAAAAAAGGCCGCTTGCGCGGCCTTTTTCTTTTTTGGCATAAAATTCAGTTTATTCCTAATGGGCAATGTAAGAATTAAAATTCTGCGCTCAAGCGCTACGGAAAAATTTATTTAATCTCAATTGCGGAATATTCTTAACTCTTATTTGGTGAGTGGCGTTTTTTTCGCTTCAATAACGGCCGTGATAATGGCCAGGGCCATCGCCACGGTGGCCGCCGCCCCAGTGTGGGCCCCAGCAGCAGGCGCTGAGGCTCGCGGCCAGGGCCACAACGGCCAGCAGGCTGCCTATACGTTTAATCATCTTATTATCCTCCGATGGAAACTCGCTTAATTATAATTGCCGCGCCGCTTGAGAGCCGTCAGTTATTCGTTAAGCCTTGTCAGCGATTATGATAATTAAAGGCGAGGGCAAACAGTGTAGGGATTGTGTAAGGCCGTCGAAAACAATCTGAAAATAGGCATCGGTGAGATAGTGGTTAAATAAACGCGCTGATATAACCACTGCAGCAAGAAAAATAGAGTGAGAAGGCAAAATGAAAAAGATCCTGTTGCTGGTGTGTTTCCCGCTGTTGCTGCCGCTGGCGGCGCAGGCCGATGTCTCTGTCGATATCAATGTGCCGGGCGTTTCTCTGCATCTGGGGGATCAGGACCGTCGCGGCTACTACTGGGATGGTTACGACTGGCGTCCACCGCAGTGGTGGCATGCGCATCAGGGCCGCGGTCTGGGTGAGCGCAATGCGCGCGGCATGTACTGGGACGGCGGCCGCTGGCAGCCATCGCCGCCGCGTGGCTACGATCACCGTGAGCCGGTACGCAGCGGCAATCCGTTCCGCGGCGATCGCGATAATCGCGACCACGAGCGCAATCATGACGATCGCGGTGCCTCCGACCGCCGCGATGACGGCCGCGGCCAGCCTTATCCACCGGGTAACGCCGGCCCGCATCGTTAACCCTGAGTTTATCGGCGGCTGGTTTTGCCATCATCGTTGCGATGACGGGCAAGGCCAGCCGCTGCTTTCCTGCGTCATCATCCACGCAAGGCTTCCCCTTGCGGCGTTAACCCCCTAATATTCGACTCAAACGTCAATTATCCGGCCACGACAGCGGCCGGCAGGGAACCGCCGCGCCATGCCAACCAGCCGTACCTTCACCTTATTGTTGCAACATCAACGCTACCGCGATAAACGCCAGATCGGTCTGTTGGCGCTGGGCGTGGCGGTGGCGTTGCTGTTCAGCCTTTGCGCCGGCGACCAATGGATATGGCCGTCAGAGTGGTTCAGCGATCGGGCGCAACTGTTCGTCTGGCAACTGCGTTTGCCGCGCGCGCTGGCGGTGATGCTGGTCGGCGCCGCCCTGGCGGTGGCGGGCGCGGTAATGCAGGCGCTGTTTGAAAACCCGCTGGCGGAGCCCGGTCTGCTGGGCGTCGCTAACGGCGCCGGCGTAGCGCTGGTGCTGACGGTGTTGTTGGGGCAGGGGTTGTTGCCGGTGGCGCTGATGAGCGCCGCCGCGATAGCCGGTGCGCTGGCGATGACCTTCTTGTTGCTGGGCTTCGCTCGCCGCCGACGTCTGACCAATGCGCGGCTGTTGCTGGTCGGCGTGGCGCTGGGCATCGTGTGCAGCGCGCTGATGACCTGGGCGGTCTATTTCAGCACCAGCCTCGATCTGCGGCAGCTGATGTACTGGATGATGGGCGGTTTCGGCGGGGTCGACTGGCGCCAAAAGTGGCTGGTGCTGGCGCTGCTGCCGGTGCTGCTGTGGCTGTGTGGCCAGGGCAAAGCGCTCAACCTGATGGCGCTGGGCGAGGTACAAGCGCGGCAACTAGGGCTGTCGCTGCATCTGTGGCGTAACCTGCTGGTGCTGGCGATCGGCTGGCTGGTCGGCGTCAGCGTGGCGCTCGCCGGGGTGATTGGCTTCGTTGGGTTGGTGATCCCGCATATTTTGCGGCTTATCGGCCTGACCGACCAACGCTATCTGTTGCCGGCCTGCGCGCTGGCCGGGGCCGGGGTGTTGCTGGTGGCCGATGTGGTTGCCCGCATTGCGCTGCTGGCGGCCGAGCTGCCGATCGGCGTGGTGACCGCCACGCTGGGGGCGCCGCTATTTATCTGGTTACTGACCCGGGCAAAAGGCGTAAGGTAGTTCTCTTCATTCACCTGCCATTAAAAAACCAAAGGATGACAACCGATGAGCAAGCCAATCGACAACCTGCCGTTACAAACCATTGAAAATCAGCCGACCACGCTGGGCGCCTACCGGGGTAAGGTGTTGCTGGTGGTCAACGTGGCCTCGGAGTGCGGCCTGACCAAACAGTACGAAGGGCTGGAAGCGCTGTACGAAGCCTACCGCGATCAAGGGCTGGAAGTCCTCGGGTTCCCGTCCAATGAATTCCTGGGCCAGGAGCCGGGCAGCAACGAAGAGATCCTGGCGTTTTGCCGTGGCACCTTCGGCGTGCAATTCCCGATGTTCGCCAAGATTGAGGTGAACGGCGAACGCCGTCATCCGCTGTACCAGGCGCTGATTGCCGCACAGCCGGAGGCTGTCGCACCGCAGGGCAGCGAGTTTCTGGCGCGGATGACCAGCAAAGGGCGTGCGCCGAAGCACACCGGCGATATTCTGTGGAACTTCGAGAAATTCCTGATCGCGCGCGACGGCACGGTGATCCAGCGCTTCTCGCCTGACACTACGCCGGAAGATCCGGCGCTGGTGGCGGCAGTGAAACAAGCGCTGGCAGGATAAGACAGATGCTGCAACTCGTTGAGGTTGGGGTGGCGGGGCGCCTGGCGCCTTTTTCGGCACAGATTGACGGCGGGTTGCAGGTTCACCTGATCGGCCCCAATGGTGCAGGGAAGAGCACCCTGTTGGCGCGGGTGGCGGGCATGCTGCCGGGGCTGGGCGAAATCTGCCTGGACGGACGCGCGTTGGCCGATTATCCGGGGAGCGAGCTGGCGCGCCGACGTGGTTATCTCAGCCAGCAACAGCCGCCGGTGTCGCTGATGCCGGTGTTTCAGTATTTGGCGTTGCACCGGCCTGCCGGCGCGGCGCAAACCGAGGTGGAGCACGCCATTCTCTATCTATGCCAGCGGTTGAAGCTGGTGGATAAGCTGTCACGCACGTTGACGCAGCTTTCCGGTGGCGAATGGCAGCGGGTGCGGCTGGCGGCGGTGTTGCTGCAGGTGTGGCCCAGCGTCAATCCGCACAGCCGGTTGTTGTTGCTGGATGAACCGACCAATAGCCTGGATGTGGCGCAAAAGGTCGCGCTGGATCGCCTGCTGCGCGAATTCTGCCAAAGTGGGCGCAGCGCGCTGGTGTGCGCGCACGATCTGAATCATACCCTGCAGCAGGCCGATCGGGTTTGGTTGCTGCACGCTGGGCAGCTGGTCGCGCAGGGCATCACCCGTGAGGTGATGGCGCCCGACCTGTTGTCGCAGATCTATGAAGTGGATTTTCACCTGCAATGGGTGGGGAACCAGCGTTGGATCATGACGCGCACGGCTTAATTCGTCCCGGCAGCATAAATGTAAACGAAAACTAAACGTAGTGAATATAAATAGCCGGGTAATCATCGGCTATTATTGTTCCACCGCTCATTTTATCGTGGGTTTTATTGAAAAACGTCAATGACGTGCTAGGCTTGATTCGGCAAAAATAAAATAAGTAAATAATTATTAATATATATAATAAATTGATTTTCATAGTAAATTTAAATTAATGATGACGGCACCTATCCATCAGTTCTCCCACTGATGACACGTCTCGTCTTAAGGTTTAGTTAAGCTTGCGGCCTTACATTGTCAGTTAATCCACGGAAACGATTCTTCTCTGGCGTTTAATATTCGTTAAACGAAAGGGATTTACAGTGTCATCAAAAGCAGCTCGATACGTTTGGGGTTAACTATGGATCAATTTTTGCCTTTCTCTCGTCCGGCCATCGGCGATGAAGAAATCGCCGCGGTAGAGAAAGTGTTGCGTTCCGGTTGGATCACCACCGGGCCGCAAAACCAGCAACTGGAAAGCGACTTCTGCTCCACTTTCGGCTGTAAGCACGCCATCGCCGTCAGTTCCGCCACGGCGGGCATGCACATCACGCTGATGGCGCTGGGCATCGGCCCCGGCGACGAAGTCATCACCCCTTCGCAAACCTGGGTCTCCACCCTCAACATGATCGAGCTGCTGGGCGCCACGCCGGTGATGATCGACGTTGACCGTGATACGTTGATGGTCAGCGCCGCCGATGTCGAGGCTGCCATCACCCCGAACACCAAAGCGATTGTTCCGGTGCATTATGCCGGTGCTCCCCTGCAAATGGATGCGCTGCGCGCCGTAGCCGCACGCCATCGCTTGCCGCTGATCGAAGACGCCGCCCACGCGGTCGGCACGCGCTACAACGGCGAATGGGTCGGCGCACGCGGCACGGCGATTTTCTCTTTCCACGCGATTAAAAACGTGACCTGCGCCGAAGGCGGCCTGATCGCCACCGACGACGATGCGCTGGCGGATCGCCTGCGTTGCCTGAAGTTCCACGGTCTGGCCGTCGATGCCTTCGATCGCCAGCAGCTTGGCCGTAAACCGCAGGCCGAAGTGGTCGAGCCGGGTTACAAATACAACCTGTCCGACATTCATGCGGCGATCGCCGTGGTGCAGCTGTCGCGCTTTGCTGAGCTGAACGCGCGCCGTAAGGCGCTGGCACAGCGCTACCTGAGCGCGCTGGAAGGCTCGCCGTTCCAACCGTTGGGCGTGCCGGATTATCCGCATGATCACGCCTGGCACCTGTTTATGGTTCGCGTCGATCCCGCGCGTTGCGGCATCGATCGCGACCAGCTGATGGAGCGCCTGAAAGAGGTTGGCGTCGGCACTGGGCTGCATTTCCGCGCCGCGCATACTCAGAAATTCTACCGTGAGCGTTATCCGCAGCTTTCTTTGCCGAATACCGAATGGAACTCGGCGCGGCTGTGCACCTTACCGCTATTCCCTGATATGACCGACGCCGACGTGGATCGCGTGGTCAATGCCTTGTCTTCTGTTGTGGAGTCTTTACGTGCCTCGCGTTGAACCGATTAAAAAAGTCTCGGTAGTCATCCCGGTATACAACGAGCAGGAAAGCCTGCCGGCGTTGCTGGAGCGGACTACTGCCGCCTGTAAGCAGTTATCTCAACCTTATGAAATCATCCTCGTCGACGATGGCAGCAGCGACAACTCCGCTGACATGCTGACTGCGGCGGCGGAAAAGCCGGATAGCCACGTGATCGCCGTCTTGCTGAACCGCAACTATGGCCAGCACTCGGCCATTATGGCCGGCTTCAATCAGGTGACCGGCGATCTGGTGATTACGCTGGACGCCGATCTGCAGAACCCGCCGGAGGAGATCCCACGGCTGGTCAGCGTGGCGGAAGAGGGCTATGACGTGGTGGGCACCGTGCGCGCCAACCGTCAGGACTCCTGGTTCCGCAAAAGCGCCTCGCGCGTGATCAACATGATGATTCAACGCGCCACCGGCAAGTCGATGGGGGACTACGGCTGCATGCTGCGCGCCTACCGTCGTCATATCGTTGAGGCGATGCTGCACTGCCATGAGCGTAGCACCTTTATCCCGATCCTGGCGAATACCTTCGCCCGCCGCACGACCGAGATCGACGTGCGTCACGCCGAACGCGAGTTTGGTGACTCCAAGTACAGCCTGATGAAGTTGATCAACCTGATGTATGACCTGATCACCTGCCTGACCACCACGCCGCTGCGTTTGCTCAGCGTGGTCGGCAGCATCGTGGCGCTGTCCGGGTTTGTGCTGGCGCTGGTGCTGATAGCGCTGCGTCTGCTGCTCGGCCCTGAATGGGCCGCCGGCGGCGTGTTCACCCTTTTCGCCGTCCTGTTCACCTTTATCGGCGCCCAGTTTGTCGGCATGGGGCTGCTGGGTGAATACATCGGCCGCATCTATACCGACGTGCGCGCGCGTCCTCGCTATTTTGTTCAGAAAGTGGTCGGTGCACAGCAGGGCCACAATACTCAGGAAGAAGAATGATGAAAGCTATTGTATTTGCTTACCATGATATTGGCTGCGCCGGTCTGAAAGCGCTGACTGAGGCGGGTTATGACGTGCAGGCCGTGTTCACGCACACCGACGACCCTGGCGAGAACAACTTCTTCTCCTCCGTGGCCCGTTTGGGCGCCGAATTGGATCTGCCAGTCTATGCGCCAGAGGACGTAAACCACCCGCTGTGGGTTGACCGCATTCGCGCACTGCAGCCGGACGTGATCTTCTCGTTCTATTACCGCCACATGCTGAGCGACGAGATCCTGTCGCTGGCACCGCAGGGCGGTTTCAATCTGCATGGTTCGCTGCTGCCGCGTTACCGTGGCCGTGCGCCGGTGAACTGGGCGCTGGTGAACGGCGAAACCGAAACCGGCGCCACGCTGCACAAGATGGTGAAACGCCCGGACGCCGGCGACATCGTCGGGCAGCAAAAAGTGGCCATCGCCGACAGCGATACCGCGCTGACGCTGCACAAAAAAGTGCTGGAAGCCGCGCAGATCGTGTTGAAAGAGCAACTGCCGAAGCTGAAGAACGGCACCGCCACTTTCACCAAGCAGGATGAGTCCCAGGCCAGCTACTTCGGCCGCCGCAGCGCGGCGGACGGCGAGATCCTGTGGCACAAATCCGCCAAAGAGATCAACAACCTGGTGCGCGCCGTCACCGAGCCGTACCCGGGTGCGTTCAGCTACCTCGGCCAGCGCCAGCTGATCGTCTGGCGCTCTCGCGTGCTGGATACCCAACACGATAAGCAGCCGGGCACCGTGCTGAGCACCTCGCCGCTGGTCATCGCCTGTGGCGAAGGCGCGCTGGAGATCGTCGCCGGTCAAAACGACAGCGGTCTGTACGTGCAGGGCAGCCGCCTGGCGCAGGAAATGGGCATCGTCACCGACGTGCGTTTGGCCGCCAAGCCGAACGCCGCGATGAAACGCCGCACCCGCGTACTGATCCTCGGGGTCAACGGCTTCATCGGCAACCACCTGACCGAGCGCCTGCTGCGCGACGATCGCTACGACATCTACGGTCTGGATATCGGCTCTGACGCCATCAGCCGCTTCCTCGACAATCCGCGCTTCCACTTCGTGGAAGGCGACATCAGCATCCACTCCGAGTGGATCGAGTATCACATCAAGAAATGCGACGTGGTGCTGCCGCTGGTGGCGATCGCGACGCCGATCGAATACACCCGTAACCCGCTGCGCGTGTTCGAGCTGGACTTCGAAGAGAACCTGAAGATCGTTCGCGACTGCGTGAAATACAACAAGCGCATCATCTTCCCGTCCACCTCTGAAGTGTACGGCATGTGCGACGACAAAGAGTTCGACGAAGACCATTCGCGCCTGATCGTTGGGCCGATCAACAAGCAGCGCTGGATCTATTCGGTCTCCAAGCAGCTGCTGGATCGGGTGATCTGGGCTTACGGCGCCAAAGAAGGTCTGAAGTTCACGCTGTTCCGTCCGTTCAACTGGATGGGGCCGCGCCTGGATAACCTGGACGCGGCGCGTATCGGCTCTTCCCGTGCCATCACCCAGCTGATCCTCAACCTGGTGGAAGGTTCGCCGATCAAACTGATGGACGGTGGCGCGCAGAAACGTTGCTTCACCGACATCAACGACGGCATCGAAGCGCTGTTCCGCATCATCGAGAACCGCGACGGCCTGTGCGACGGCCAGATCGTCAACATCGGCAACCCGACCAACGAAGCGAGCATCCGCGAACTGGCAGAAATGCTGCTGGAAAGCTTCAACAACCATCCGCTGCGCGACCGCTTCCCGCCGTTTGCCGGCTTCAAGGACGTGGAGAGCAGCAGCTACTACGGTAAAGGGTATCAGGACGTCGAGCACCGCACGCCGAGCATCAAAAATGCTCACCGCCTGCTGGGCTGGCAGCCGACCATCGAGATGAAGCAAACCATCGCCGATACGCTGGACTACTTCCTGCGCACTACCGTTCAGGAAGGGAACGGTGCATGAAGAAAGTCGGTCTGCGGGTTGATGTAGATACCTTCAGCGGCACCCGTGAAGGGGTGCCGCAGTTGCTGGATCTGTTCGAAAAGTACGACATTCAGGCCAGCTTCTTCTTCAGCGTGGGACCGGACAACATGGGGCGCCATCTTTGGCGCCTTTTGCGTCCGAAATTTTTGTGGAAAATGCTGCGTTCGAACGCCGCCTCGCTGTACGGTCTGGACATTCTGCTGGCCGGCACCGCCTGGCCGGGGCGCAACATTTCACGCGCGCTGGGGCCGCTGATGAAGCGCACCGCCGAAGCCGGCCATGAAGTCGGGCTGCACGCCTGGGATCACCAGGGGTGGCAGGCCAAGGTCGGCAAGTGGAGCGACGCCCAGCTGACCGAACAGGTGCAGCGGGGCGTCGACGCCCTGAGCGCCAGCACCGGCCAGCCGGTGAAATGCTCCGCCGTGGCGGGCTGGCGCGCCGATACGCGCGTGCTGGAGGTCAAACAACGCTTCGGCTTCCATTACAACAGCGATTGCCGCGGCACCCATCCGTTCCGTCCGGTATTGAGCGACGGGCGCCACGGTACGGTGCAGATCCCGGTGACGCTGCCGACCTTCGATGAAGTGATTGGCAGCGAAGTCAGCATGGCCGACTTCAACGACTATATTCTGCGTGCCATCGAGAACGATCGCGGCGTACCGGTGTACACCATTCACACCGAAGTGGAAGGCATGTCGCAGGTGGCGATGTTCGAACAGTTATTGCAACGCGCACAGCGGCAGGGCATCGAATTCTGTCCGCTGAGCGCGCTGTTACCGCAAGATTTGGCGTCACTGCCGTTGGGCCGCATCAAGCGCGCTCCTTTCCCCGGCCGCGAAGGTTGGCTGGGCTGTCAAACCGATGTGAAGGACGTTACATGAAGGCGCTAAAAGGAACCTGGGCCATTGTGCTGGCCGTTTTTTTTGCTCTGGTTTACCTGATCCCGCTTAACGGCCGCCTGCTGTGGCAGCCGGATGAGACGCGTTATGCCGAGATCAGCCGTGAAATGCTGCAGCGCGGCGATTGGGTCGTGCCGCACCTGCTGGGGTTGCGCTATTTCGAAAAGCCGGTGGCGGGTTACTGGTTCAATAACATCAGCCAGTGGCTGTTTGGCGAAAGCAACTTTGCGGTGCGTTTCGGCTCGGTGTTCAGCACCGGCATGACCGCGCTGCTGGTGTTCGCGCTGGCGATGCTGATGTGGCGCAATGCGCGCCGCGCCAGCCTGGCGGCGCTGATGTTCCTGTCGATGGTGCTGGTGTTCAGCATCGGCACCTACAGCGTGCTGGATCCGATGATCTCGCTGTGGTTGGCGGCGGCGATGGTCAGTTATTACCTGACGCTGAAAGCCACCTCGGTCAAAGGCAAGCTGGGCGCTTATGCGTTGCTGGGCCTGGCCTGCGGCATGGGCTTTATGACCAAGGGCTTCCTGGCGCTGGCGGTGCCGGTGATCGCGGTGATCCCGATCGTCATTCAGCAACGCCGCATCAAGGATCTGCTGTGCTATGGCCCGGTGGCGATCGTGACCGCTACGCTGCTCAGCCTGCCGTGGGCGCTGGCGATCGCGCAACGCGAACCCGATTTCTGGAATTACTTCTTCTGGGTCGAGCATATTCAGCGTTTCGCCGAAGATAACGCCCAGCACAAGGCGCCGTTCTGGTATTACCTGCCGGTCCTGCTGGCGGCGGTGCTGCCGTGGCTGGCGCTGCTGCCTGGCGCGCTGCTCAAGGGTTGGCGCGAGCGCGTACAGCGTCCGGAGCTGTTCTTCCTGCTGAGCTGGGCGCTGATGCCGCTGATCTTCTTCAGCATCGCCAAAGGCAAGCTGCCGACCTACATTCTGCCGTGCATGGCCCCGCTGGCGCTGCTGATGACCGCCTATGCGGAAGACTACGCCGCCACGCTGCGCGCCAGGCTGTTCAAGGCCAACGCCTGGCTGAACGGCCTGTTCGGCCTGATCGGCATCGTGGCGCTGGTGGTGTTGAGCTCCGGTCTGCTGCCGAAGGCGCATCTGTTTACTCCGCAGGAGTGGCCGAAACTGGTGCTCGGCCTGATCGCCTTCGGCGGCTGGCTGCTGTTCGCGCTGGTGTCCGTACGCGACAACGGCCGCCAATGGCGCTGGGCGGCGGCTTGCCCGGTGCTGCTGTGCCTGGTGATCGGTTACGCCATCCCGCAACAGGTGACCGATTCCAAACTGCCGCAAAACTTTGCCCGCGCCACGATGGCCGAACTGAGCGACAGCCGCTATGTGTTGAGCGACAGCGTCGGGCTGGCGGCCGGCCTGGCCTGGGAGCTGAAGCGCAGCGACGTGCTGATGTACAGCCAGAAAGGTGAGGTGGCCTATGGTCTGGAGTACCCGGACGCCAAGGGGCACCTGATCAGCGATGCCGACTTCCCGCAGTGGCTGGCGCAGGCGCGCAAGCAGGGGAACGTGTCGCTGGTGCTGCAGCTGTCCCGTGGCGAAGCGCTGCCGCAGGAACTGCCCGCCGCAGACAAGGTGGATCGCATGAACCGCCTGGTGCTGATGTGGTATAAACAGCAACCATGATGGGTTTTCTGTTGGTGATTGTGGTCAGCCTGCTCACCTGTGGTGGGCAGCTGTGCCAGAAACAGGCGGCGCACTGTTGGGAACGGGCGGACGAGGCGCGGCTGAAGCTGACGCTGCGCTGGTTGGCGCTGGCGGTGCTGCTGCTGGGGCTGGGCATGGCGGTGTGGCTCAATGTGCTGCAACGCCTGCCGCTCAGCCTGGCTTACCCGATGCTCAGCCTGAACTTCGTGATGGTGACGCTGGCGGCGCGCTGGCTGTTTCATGAGCCGACGACCGCCCGCCACTGGTGCGGCATAGCGTCGATTATGTTGGGGATCCTGCTGATGAGCGTGCATTCATGAGGGGCTATGCCTGGGGCGCCGCCAGCGTGTTGCTGGTGACGTTGGCGCAGTTGCTGATGAAGTGGGGCATGGTGCAAATCCCGCTGATGTCGTTCGCCGACGTCTCGTTGGCGCTGATCGGCGGCTACTGGCTGCCGCTGTTGGCGGTGGGCGGCGGCATCTGCGGTTATGCGCTGTCGATGCTGTGTTGGTTCTTTGCGCTGCGCCACCTGCCGTTAAACCGCGCTTATCCTCTGTTGAGCGTCAGTTACGCGCTGGTCTATCTGGCGGCGGTGATCCTGCCGTGGTTCAACGAGTCCGCTACGCTGCTGAAAACGCTGGGCACGCTGTTTATTCTGTTCGGCGTCTGGCTGATTAACAGCAAGTCCGAGACTAAATCGCCGGAATAGGGCCAAAACCGGCGATCCTGTCATTATCTCCCTTATGGCGCTTGCCTTTTTCCCCGTGCGGGAGATAAATTAACGCCAAATAGCGCTCTCCTTACGTGGTGCCGGCTTTGCCTCGCAGGCGGTGTGGTGGTGTACCGGATGGCATAATGCGGCAACGTGTTCAATGAAGGGATATTATGCGGATGCGTGTGTGGTTTTTATTAGCCAGTTTGATCCTCGCCGGGTGCAGCAGCCATGCGCCGCCGCCCAGCGGCCGCCTGGCGGACTCTATCGTGGTGGTGGCCCAGCTCAATGAGCAGCTGCGCCAGTGGTACGGTACGCCGTACCGTTACGGCGGCCTGGATCGGGGCGGCGTAGATTGTTCCGGCTTTGTTTACCGCACGTTCCGCGATCGTTTTGACATGCAACTGCCGCGTTCGACCGAAGAACAGACCTCGCTGGGCACCAAGGTCTCACGCGATGAGCTGATGCCGGGCGATCTGGTGTTTTTCAAAACCGGCGGCGGTGAGAACGGCCTGCACGTCGGCATTTACGATACCAACGACCAATTTATCCACGCGTCGACCAGCCGTGGAGTGATCCGCTCCTCGCTCGATAACGTCTACTGGAAGCGGGTGTACTGGCAGGCGCGACGCATTTAGCCTTAACCCATTGATTTGGTGTATCATGGCGGCATCTCATGTTTTGGACGGTGCCTGCCATGAACAGCCTGCGTTTACTGATCTCCGACTCCTACGATCCCTGGTTCAACCTGGCGGTGGAAGAGTGCATCTTCCGCGAAATGACCACGCAAAAAATTCTCTTCCTGTGGCGCAATGCCGAAACGGTGGTGATTGGCCAGTCGCAGAACCCCTGGAAAGAGTGCAACACCCGGCGCATGGAGCAGGACGGCATTCGGCTGGCGCGGCGCAGCAGCGGCGGCGGGGCGGTATTTCACGATCTGGGCAATACCTGCTTCACCTTTATGGCCGGCAAGCCGGGCTACGACAAGAGCGTCTCGACCAACATCATTCTGCAAGCGCTGCGGCAGCTGGGCGTCGCGGCTAGCGCGTCGGGGCGCAACGATCTGGTGATGGAAACCGCCGACGGGCCGCGTAAAATATCCGGCTCGGCCTATCGAGAAACCCAGGATCGCGGTTTCCACCACGGCACGCTGCTGCTGAACGCCGATCTGGAGCGGCTGGCGGACTACCTCAATCCCGATCCCAAAAAGCTGCAGGCCAAGGGCATCACCTCGGTGCGTTCACGCGTCGCCAATCTGGCGGAGTTTTTGCCGGGCATCAGCCATGAGCAGGTATGCGACGCCATCGTGCAGGCTTTCTTCGCTCACTATGGCGAAACGGCCGAGCCGGAGATCATTTCGCCGGACGTGTTCCCCGATCTGCCCGATTTTGCCGCGCAGTTCGCCAAACAAAGCAGCTGGGAATGGAATTTCGGCAAGGCGCCGGCGTTCAGCCACTTGCTTAACGAGCGCTTTGTCTGGGGCGGCGTAGACCTGTTCTTCGATGTGGAGAAGGGGGCTATCGTTCGCGCGCAGGTGTTCACCGACAGCCTTAATCCCGCCCCGCTGCAGCGGCTGGCGGATATGCTGGTGGGCTGCCCGTATCGAAGCGAGCCCGTTGCCGCCTGCTGTGACCGACTAATGGAGGATTATCCGCAGCAGGCGGCCGAATTAGCCGAACTGCGGCAATGGCTGAGTGAAACGATCCGTTAGCGAAGGCCTGGTGATGAAGGGATGAGCGTGCTCATCCCTTTTTTTATCGCTGAAATCGACGTTTTGCACGGCGGTAGCGCAGATTTTCTGAAAATCAAGGTGGGCATTTTTTTGCGTTTTCAATGCTGAGAATAACGGGCGGAATTGATGCGTTATTAAATTTAATCAGTCATCGTTAACGGCAGGAAAAATCGGCGTTAAGGCGGGAAGATTATTTTACTTTATTTAAGATTTTTCTTAAATAAAACAAAGGAGATAAGTCAAATTTGGCCGTCAATCCATTCCACTTAAGCCAAATACCTTTTCACATAACGCGTTTGGCGGGCGCCATGGCATAAGTTAGGCTGCTTTTCTTTGCGCCTTTCACGATTGTCGTATAGCTTTAATCTATCAATTAAATGATATTTCATGGGTATTTACATTGATATTTCCGATTAATCCCAGAGGGATTGATCGATAAAATATATTGATATACGATGATACGCTAGCCATTCATCCTGTGGCATTAAAATGAACATCCAACTCGAAGCTGACTTTATTAGTAGCTATGTTTTTCAACCTGTTTACTCAATGGAGGGTGGGCTGTTGGCGGTGGAAATGTTGAGCCGATTCAACAGTCTCGACGGTGATTTAGCCATGCCGGCCGAAATTGGGATTAATTTATTGGCGCCTGAACAAAGGATTGAGTTATTTAATGAGCAACTGAAACTTGCGGAGCAGCATGCGGCTTGGTTTACCGGTAACAACGTGCAGTTGACCATCAATATCGAAGAAACCATCGTTGAGCTTATTCTTTCCGATTCGGCGTTGTGCCAACGGATCGGGCAATATCCTTTTATTGCATTTGAAGTGAGTGAGAGTTTTCCGAATCTTTCGGCCGGGAAGAACAACCCGAGCGTGCGGCGATTAAGCGAAATGTTTACGCTGTGGCTCGATGATTTCGGTTCCGGTAAAGCCACGCTGACCGCGTTGTACGATGGTTTGTTTGACTACGTAAAGATAGACAAGCGTTTTTACTGGCAGCTGTTTACCCATCAGGGATATGACGTGGTCATCGACTCGTTGTTAAAGAATATCAACCTGTTATGTAAAGGCGTGATCGTCGGAGGAATAGAGAAAAAAGAGTATTTTAATAAACTCAGGTACGCCGGTGTTTTAGGTCTGCAAGGTTTTTTATGGCCCAGCGTTGGTGTGGATAATCTGCAAGCTTTGCTGGCGACGCCCAGCGAGTTCAATAATTAAGAAGTGATATAAAAAAATTACACACAATGAGGGAAATCATGCGTGGAGTGAGGTTACCGTGATTCCGCTACCGTTATTGATCCTCGTTGTTGGGCTGATAACACCGTTTATCAGCCGGCATTAAACCCGCGCTTCCTCAGCCAGGCGGAACGCCAAACTCCCCGCATCCGTCCTGACGACAGGCGGATGCGTTCTCCCTGCATTCCTTCGGTGTTAATCCGCTCGTTCAGGCTCTACACTACGCTGAAACGGAGGGCCTATGCCGCAGTTCGATAACGCTTACTACCAACAGTTACCCGGCTTCTACACCGCTCTGAACCCGACGCCGCTCAAGGATGCGCGCCTGCTGTACCACAGCGAGCCGCTGGCGCGCGAGCTGGGGCTGGATGAAAGCTGGTTTACTCAGGATAAAACCCCGATTTGGGCGGGAGAAACGCTGCTGCCGGGCATGCAGCCGCTGGCGCAGGTGTACAGTGGCCACCAGTTCGGCGTGTGGGCCGGGCAGTTGGGCGATGGCCGCGGCATTTTGCTTGGCGAACAGGTTCTGGCGGACGGCAGCCACCGCGATTGGCACCTGAAGGGCGCCGGGCTGACGCCGTATTCGCGCATGGGGGACGGCCGCGCGGTGCTGCGTTCGGTTATCCGTGAGTTTCTGGCCTCTGAGGCGCTGCACCATTTGGGGATCCCCACCACCCGAGCGTTGACCATCGTCACCAGCAGGCAGCCGGTGTTCCGCGAGCAGCCGGAACGCGGTGCCATGCTGATGCGGGTGGCGGAAAGCCACGTGCGCTTCGGCCACTTCGAACACTTTTACTACCATAAACAGCCGGAGCAGGTACGGCAGCTGGCGGATTTCGTCATTGCCCGTCACTGGCCGCAGCTGCAGGATCAGGCCGAGCGCTACCTGTTGTGGTTTACCGACGTGGTCGAACGGACGGCGCGCCTGATCGCCCATTGGCAAACCGTCGGTTTCGCGCACGGCGTGATGAACACCGACAACATGTCGATTCTCGGTATCACCATCGATTACGGCCCTTACGGTTTCCTTGACGACTACCAGCCCGGCTATATCTGCAACCATTCCGATCACCAGGGGCGTTACGCCTTCGACAATCAGCCGGCGGTGGCGTTGTGGAACCTGCATCGTCTGGCGCAGACCCTATCGGGGCTGATGACCACCGAACAGCTGCAGCAGGCGCTGGCGGCGTATGAGCCGGAGCTGATGCGCACCTACGGCGAACAGATGCGCGCCAAACTCGGCTTCTTCACCCCGACGGCGCAGGACAACGACGTGCTCACCGGTCTGTTGAGCCTGATGGCGCAGGAAGGGCGGGACTATACCCGCACGTTCCGCCTGTTGAGCGAGACCGAACAGCAGCAGGCGCAGTCGCCGCTGCGCGACGAGTTTATCGATCGCGCGGCGTTCGACGCCTGGTATCAGCAGTATCGTCAGCGTTTGCAACAGGAGCAGGTGAGCGATGCGGAGCGGCAACGGGCGATGAAGGCGGTGAATCCGCGGCTGATCCTGCGCAACTACCTGGCGCAGCAGGCGATTGAGGACGCGGAGAACGACGACGTGGGCCGTTTGCAGCGATTGCATCAGGCCCTGCTGCGGCCGTTCGACGATGTGCCGGAGTATGACGATCTCGCCGCGCTGCCGCCGGACTGGGGCAAGCACCTGGAGATTTCCTGCTCCAGCTGAGATGAAGAAAGGGCGCTTGATAGCGCCCTTAAATTTTTTATTGGCGCAGGTAGACCTGCGGCAGCGACACTTCGGGATGATGCACCACGCCGAGATCGGCCTGATACCAGCGGGTGAGGATCTCCGTTTGCAACACTTCCTGCGGCGTGCCGCTCGCCACCAACCGCCCCTGATGCAACAGCAGGATCCGATCGGCGTACAGCGCGGCCAGATTGAGATCGTGCAGCACGCAGCAGACGCCCAGCGGCTGTTGGCGCGTCAGCGAGCGCAGCAGGCGCAGGGTGTGCTGCTGGTGATACAGATCCAGTGCCGAGGTCGGTTCGTCGAGGAACAGCCAGGCGGGGGACGGCTGTGGTTGCCACAGCTGCGCCAACACCCGCGCCAGCTGCACCCGCTGTTGTTCGCCGCCGGACAGCTGGCGGTAGTCGCGCTGCGCCAGCGCCAGGCAGTCGGTTTGCGCCATCACCTGTTGGATCGCCTGATGCTCGTCGCGTTTGCCGTGCGGCGAACGCCCCATGCTGACCACTTCTTCCACGCTGAACGGAAACGCCAAATCGCTGTACTGGCGCATCACGGCCCGGACTTTGGCCAACTGTTGCGGCGCCCAGTGTTCCAGTGGGCGGTCAAGCAGCCGACATTCGCCGCAGTCCGGCGTCAAATAGCCGGTCAGCAAGCGCAGCAGCGTCGATTTGCCGGCGCCGTTAGGGCCGATAATCGCCACCATTTCACCGCCGGCAAGGCTGAGCGAAACGTCGTTGATCAACCGGCGCGTACCGAGGCTGTAACGCAGCTCCCGGGCTGTCAGGCAGGCGGCGTTATCCACCGGCTCGCTCCCGCTGGCGCATCACCAGCCACAAGAAATAGGGACCGCCGATCAGGCTGGTCATCAGCCCCACCGGCATTTCGGCCGGCGCCACCAGCGTGCGCGCCAGCGTATCGCTGACCAGCAGCAGGCAGGCGCCGCCCAGCGCGGAGCAGGGCAGCAGCCAGCGGTGATCGCCGCCGAGGCGCATGCGCACCAGATGCGGCACCACCAGGCCGATGAAGCCGATCACACCGCTCATCGCTACCGCCGCGCCGATCAGCAAGGCGCTCAACAACAGCAGCTGCAGCTTGGCGCGCTGGACGTTCACCCCGAGGTAGTGGGCCTCTTCGTCCCCCAACTGCAACAGGTTCAGTCGGCGCGCCTGCAGCAGCGTCAGCAGCGCCGCAGGCAGGATCAGGGAGGCGGAAACCGCCAGGGTCGGCCACTGCGACTGGCTGAGGCTGCCCATCATCCACAGCGAGAACTGGCGCAGCTGTTGATCGCTGCTGACGTAAGAGAGCACGCCGATGGCCGCCATGCACAGGGCGTTGATGGCGATGCCCGCCAGCAGCAGCCGCGACAGATTGCCGTGCCCGCTGCGGCTGATGCCGTAGATCAACAATGACACCAGCAGGCTGCCGAGGAACGCCGCCAGCATATGACCGTACAGCGCGATCGTCACCGGCAACGCCAGCGGCATCACGATGAACAGCGCGACAAACAGCGCGCCGCCGCTGCTGATGCCCAGCAGGCTCGGATCCGCCAGCGGGTTGCGGAACAGCCCTTGCATCACGGCGCCGGACACCGCCAGCGCGCAGCCGATCACCACCGCCAGCAGCACGCGCGGCAGGCGAATGTTCAACCAGATGTGCCAGGCTGCGTCGCTGAAGGGCTCGCGCCATAGGGTGCGAAACGACAGCGTCAGCGCGCCCAGGTTGGCGGCGACCAGCGCCAGCAGCGTCAGCAGCACCAGCAGACCGATGATGGCCAGCTGAGGCGAGGTGCGACAGCGCATTACTTTTGCTCCGCCGCGTGGCGCAGCTTGGCCAGCGCCGCCGGCGTTTCCAGACCGAAGCCCAGCAGCGCCATGTCATCGACGATCAGCACGCGGCGCTGCTTGCCTGCCGGCGTCAACGCCAGGCCCGGCAGCGTCCACAGCTGCTGTTCGCCGCCGAGGGTGCGCACGCCGTCGGTGGTGACCAGCAACAGATCCGGCGCGCTGGCGATGACGCCTTCCTGCGACAGCGGCCGGTAGCGGTCAAAGCCCTGCATGGCGTTTTTCAGCCCGGCGGCGGCGATCACCGCGTCGGCAGCGGTGTGTTGCCCGGCGGCCATCGGCGTAATGCCGCCGTGGCTCATTACGAACAGCACCTTGACCGGCAGCGGGGAGGTATCCACCGCCGCCAGCTGTTGTCGATAGCGCTCGCTCAGCTGTTTGCCTTGCTCAACGCGCTGCAGCGCGGCGGCGATCGTAGCGATTTTCTGCGGCACCGCCTGCAGGGTGGTGTCACCCGGCACGCTGACCACGTTGACACCGCTGTCCGCCAGCTGTTTGAGCACCAGCGCCGGCTGTGCCAGCTCGGTCGTCAGCACCAGCGTCGGCTTCAGCGCCAAAATGCCTTCGGCGTTCAGCTGGCGCATGTAGCCGACGTCCGGCAGCTTTTTCACCGCTTCCGGATGCAGACTGGTGCTGTCGCGGGCGATCACCTCGTCGCCGGCGCCGAGCGCGAAGGCGATTTCCGTCACGTCGCCGCCGATCGAGACGATGCGCTGCGCCGCTGCGGCGGTGAGCGGCAGCGCCAGCGACATCATCAACGCCAGGCGGCGGATCAAGGAAGATTTCATGCGGCGATGTCCTTGGCGGCGAGCGCGGCAACCTGCTCGCGCCACTGGGTTTGTTCCGGCTGGCCTTCGGTGCGCTGGCCATACAGCTGCGCAATCTGCGTGCCGTCGGCGGCGAACAGCTCCAGGCTGGTGACGATGCCGTCTTTGGTCGGTTTACGGGTGATCCAGCTTTCGGCGATGGCGTCTTCAATCAGGTGCAGCGTGAAGCGGCGGTTGAACACGTTGATCCAGCCTTCCTGCGGCATCAAACGTTCGATCTGGCCGGTGAAGATCTGCACGCAGCCGCGGTTGCCGACGAAGATCATGATCTCGTTTTGCTGTTGCTGCGCCGCTTCGAGCAGCTGCGACAGCGCGCTGTTGTCCACCTGGTAGGCCAGATCGTTGCCGACGGCGCGGAAGGCCTGTTGGCGCGTCAGCTTGTTGCGGCTCAGCAGCTGGAAGAACTGGTGAACGTCAGTCATCGCGCGCCACTCACCGTCGATTTTGGCATGATCCTGCGTCGTTTCATCGGTGGTTGCCGCCTCGGCGGGCTGCAGCGCCAGCGCCGGGTTTTCTTCGCTCAGGTGGCGCTCCACCAGCGCCATCCAGGCCGGCAGATCGGTCTCTTCGGTGGTGTAGACCTTGTGCAGCGCATCGCCCTGTTGGTCGAAGAACTGGATGCTGTGGCGCACGCCGCGCTTGTTGGTTTCGCTCATGGCGAAAACGCTGGTCCAGTGGTTGAGGAACAGGCGCAGATCCAGCTCGCGCGGGTTGAGGATCAGCCCGGCGTGGCCGTTGAGGTGCTGGTTGCGGTAGCGGCCCATCTGCTCATGCACCGCATAGCTGTTGCGGGTGATGGACTTGGTGACGCCGACCTGCTCAAGCTCGGTCAGCAGGGTGCGCGCGTCGGCCTGCAGGCGGCGAGTGTCGTGGCCGACGCGGGCGTGCGTTAGCTCCGCTTCGCTGACGCCGAGGATCGCCGCCAGATCGCGGGCGTATTTGCCGGGGTGATCGATTTTAGCCTGTTGGTAGCGTTCGTATAGGGTATTGCTCATGCGGGATTCTCCTGCGCTGTAATGCGAACGGCGGACAACCGGGTTGTCCGCCAGATAGTCAAATGATTACCACTGGTAGCTGACCAGCAGTTTGGCGTTGCGGCCATCCTGCGGGATGCCCGGCGGCGAGTAATATTCTTTGTCGAAGGCGTTGCCCAGCACCACGGTGGTGGTCATGCCCTGCAGACGATCGCGGCCCTTATAGCTCAGATAGAAGTCGTTGACGCCGTAGCCGCCTTGTTCCGAGTAGGTGGTGGGCACTCGCTTGGCGCGCTCGGCGAAGGTGGCGACCCAGCCGACGGACAGACCGGTTTCGCCCAGTGGCACGTCCAGCGAGCTGGTGACGGTATCCGGGTTGATGTCGGCCAGCCATTCACCGGTCGCTTCATTTTTGCCACGGGTGCGGTTATAGACCAAGTCCCAGCCAAACCACGGTGTTTTATAACTGAGTGCCGTGTCCCATCCCCAGATCTTGGCGCGATCGACGTTGGTTGAAAATGTGGTGCAGCTGATGCAGTAAGGCCCGCGTGGCCCACGCCCTATCTCCATGGTGTAATCGGGAGTGATGTAATCCTTAGCCTTGGTATCGAAGTAGCTGGCTTTGAACTGCAGGCTATCATCGGCCAGCATCAAATCATCGAAACGCAGACCAAATCCGTACTCTTGGGTTTCGTTGGTTTCTGGTTTCAAATTTGGGTTAGGCACCCAATAGTTGGTGAGGGTGGTAGGTCCCATGGGTATCGAAAAGTGTTTGGAGTCGTTGTACATCTCACCCATCGTCGGCGCGCGGAACGCCTGAGAGTAGGAGCCGAACAGCATCAACCAATCGGTGGGGGTAATGCTGACTGCACCGCGTGACGACCACTTGTCAGCATTGACATCGGCATAACCGTCGCTTGAACCTTTGTAGTTGTCATAGCGGGTGCCGGCGAGCAGCGTGATGGGCAGATCGCGCAGCGTAATTTCATCCTGCAGCCAGCCGGAGGCGAAGTTGATCTTGGCCTGCGGGAAGCTGGTGGTGGCGCCGCCCGGCTGCTGTTTCTGTTCATAGACCTCGGAGCCGTAGGTCAGCAGGTGTGACGCAAAGCTGTCGGCGAACAGACGCGTGCGGTTTTCCAGCTTGCCGCCGTTGGTGGTCTGCTTGCGGAATTCGTCGGTCGCACCGGCGTTGTGCGCATTGATTTTGACTTCCGAGGTATACAGTTTCAAGGTGGCGTCCAGCCAATCCTGGCCGACCGGCTTGAGCTTATAGCTCAGAGCGGCATCGCGCTGGATGGTGGAGCGGTTGGTCACCGGGTTGCCGCTCGAGCTGCCCGGCGTCTGCGGGTTTTTCGGCTCCTGGGCGCTGTTGTTGTAGTAACGCAGATCGCCGCTCAATGACTGATTGTCGTCGATTTTCCAGGTGCCTTTGGCCAGCACGTTGCTGATGGTTTCGTCGTTAGGCGCATCGAAGCCGTTGCCCTGGCGCAGATCGCCGACGTCGCGGGTGCCGAACGACAGCAGGCCGTCGAGGTTATCGGTCTTGCCGTAAGCGCTGGCGCCCATGCCCAAGCTGTGATCGCCGGTGCCGGCGGTGCCGTAGACGCGGAACCCGGTATCGTGGCCCGGCAGCAGCAGATCGGCGGCATCGACGGTCTCGTAGGCGATGACGCCGCCCAGTGCGCCGCTGCCGTACAGCAACGCAGAGGGGCCGCGCACGATTTCAATGCGCTTGACCAGCGCCGGATCGAGGAAGGTGCCGCCGATGTGGCCGGTATCGGTACCCTGGCGGATGCCGTCGACCAGCGTCAGCACGCCGTTTTTGCCGTAGCCGCGCATCGTTACGTCCTGACCGTTGCTGCGCCCGGTGCCGTTGACGGTGATGCCCGGCACGCGGCGCAGCATATCGGCGGCCGAGGTGGCAGTCTGGCTTTCCGGCGAGTTGCCTTCGATGACCGTGACCATCATCGGCGCTTCAAAGCTGCTGCGTTGGTTACCGGTGGCGACCACGGTCATGGTCTCGTCGGCGGCTTTGGCTTTTTTAGCCGGCGCCGCGTTGGAAGAGGATGTTGTGCTGGTGTTTTGTGCCAAGGCCACCGTAGGCAGAGCGCAGGCAATCGCCAGACTCAAAGCGGAAAAACGCAGCCGGGTGGAAAATGTCAGAGGCATGGTGCAACTCTCCGTATGTAATAAAACATATCAATAGATTTGCTGGCTGCCTGGATCAAAAGATCGGGGTGGCTGGCGTTTGAGGATTCTGTGGTTATTTGGTCAGGATCAATTTCCCGGCTTTGGTCTGCCGCAGCTGATAGCGCTGGCCCTGATGGGTAATGAACGCGATGCCGTCGGCGCCGAGCAGCTGTGCGCTGTCGTAGCTGGGCGGCGCGTTTGCGCTGTGCTCGGTCGGGGCCGCGGCGGCGGGGGTAGGCGTGTTGGCAGTATCCATTATCATTGTGCTTATAAAACAGACTATTAAATGGTAATTAATATCAAACTGAGAATCATTATCATGTGAAGGAAAGGTTACATCAAGGAAAATTTTCTTACCGATGGAACCTTTTTGTCGAATGGACATCCGGCGGCGGGCCGAGCGTACCCGGCCCGTGTAAAAGGGGCGTTATTTCAGCAGGGTTTCGATGCGGTCAAACAGGCGTTCGGGTTTGGTGATCGGCGCAAAGCGCGTGACGCGCTGGCCGTCGGCGGTGAGCAGGAACTTGGTGAAATTCCATTTGATGCGGCGGCTGCCCAGAATGCCGGGCGCCAGGCGTTTCAACTCATTGAACAGCGGGTGCGCGCCGGGGCCGTTAACGTCTATCTTGCTGAACAGCGGGAAACTGACGCCGTAGTTGAGGCTGCAAAAGTTGGCGATCTCCAGCGGGCTGCCCGGCTCCTGAGAACCAAACTGGTTGCAGGGGAAGCCGAGCACCACCAGGCCGCGTTCGCGATAGTATTGCCACAAATTTTCCAGCCCGCGGTATTGCGGGGTGAAGCCGCACTTGCTGGCGGTGTTGACCACCAGATAAGCGCGCGCCGGGTAATCGCCCAGCGTTTTTTGCTCGCCCTGCAGCGTGACGCAGGGGATGGATAACAGAGAGTGAATCATGCCGTGGCTCCAGGTGCGTTTCGGCGGGTGCTAAAGCGTTGCAATCAGTATAGATGAGCGGGACAGAAGGGATAAAGCCGGGGCGAGGCCCCGGCCTCTAGTGCGTCAGAAACGGCTATCGACCGCATCCGCCAGCATCGCCAGCAACTGTTCGCTGTCGGACCAGCTCAGGCAAGGATCGGTGATTGATTGGCCATAGGTCAGCGGCTGGCCGGCGACGATCTTCTGCGTGCCTTCCACCAGGAAGCTTTCCGCCATCACGCCGGTGATGGCGGCGGAGCCGGCGCGGATCTGTTGGCAGACGTTGTCGGCCACTTCCAGCTGGCGGCGGTGCATTTTCTGGCAGTTGCCGTGGCTGAAGTCGATCACCAGGTGTTCCGGCAGATCGAACTCGCGCAGGCTGTCGCAGGCGGCGGCGATGTCGCTGGCGTGATAGTTCGGCGTTTTGCCGCCGCGCATGATGATGTGGCCGTACGGGTTGCCGCTGGTCTGGTAGATGGTCATCTGGCCATGTTTGTCCGGCGACAGGAACATGTGCCCGGCGCGCGCCGCGCGAATGGCGTCGATGGCGATGCGGGTGTTGCCGTCGGTGCCGTTTTTGAAGCCGACCGGGCAGGAGAGCGCCGAGGCCATTTCACGGTGGATCTGGCTTTCGGTGGTGCGCGCGCCGATGGCGCCCCAGCTGATCAGATCGGCGATGTATTGGCCGACCACCATGTCCAGGAATTCGGTGGCGGTTGGCAGGCCGAGCTGGTTCACTTCCAGCAGCAGGCGGCGCGCCATTTCGATGCCGCGGTTGACCTGGAAGGTGCCGTCCAGCGCCGGATCGGATATCAGGCCTTTCCAGCCGACGACGGTGCGCGGTTTTTCGAAATAGGTGCGCATCACGATCTCCAGGCGATCCTGGTAGCGTTCGCGCAGGGCGTTCAACCGGCCGGCGTAATCGACGGCGGCGTCGAGATCGTGGATGGAGCAGGGGCCGATCACCACCAGCAGGCGGCGGTCTTCACCGGTGAGGATTTTTTCAATGCGTTTTCGTGACGCGGTCACGTTGTCGGCGACGGCCGCCGAGATCGGCAGCTTGTCCGCCAACGCTTGCGGCGTGACGAGGCTGTCGATGCGCGCGGTCCGCAGTTCATCTGTTTTGTGCATGTTGTTCCCTGGAAACTGTTCTTCTCTGCGGCAGGAGTGCCGGGAAGTGATGGCGATCACAATAACGCAAAAAGCGCTGAATTCAACCGTAGAGATTGTGTTCTGTTGATCAAAGCCGCGAAAAAAAGCACAAAAAAATCAGCGGCTGCTGAAATAAACGGCAGGCGGCGGGGCGCGGCGGCCCCGCGAGGAAAAGGTCAGAACATGCGGCGGCTCATGCCGAGGATGTCGAGGATTTTGGTGGAGATCTCTTCGACCGAATAGTTGGTGGTATTGAGGTAGCGGATCTGATTTTTGCGGAACAGCGCCTCGACTTCGGCGATCTCCATACGGCACTGGCGCAATGAAGCGTAACGGCTGTTTTCACGCCGTTCCTCGCGGATCGCCGCCAGGCGTTCCGGATCGATGGTCAGGCCGAATAATTTATGCTGAAACGGTTTCAGCGAGGCCGGCAGGTGCAAATTGTCCATATCGTCGGCGATAAACGGGTAGTTGGCGGCGCGGATGCCGAACTGCATCGCCAGATAAAGGCTGGTGGGGGTTTTGCCGCAGCGCGACACGCCGAGCAGGATCACCTGCGCCTGATCGAGGTTGCGCAGCGAAATGCCGTCGTCGTGCGCCAGCGTATAGTCGATGGCGGCAATGCGCGCGTCGTACTTGCCGAGGTTGCTGGCGGTCAGACCGTGGGTGCGGTTCGGCACCGGCGTCGGCTCCACTTCCAGCTCGCCCTGCAGCGGGCCGACCAGCGCCTGCACGATATCCTGGCAGAAGCCCTGGCTCTGCACGATCACATCGCGCACTTCCGGCGAGATGATGGAGTAAAACACCAGCGGCCGCACGCCGGTTTCATTATAGATATCATCGATTTGTTGGCGAACTGCGCGAGCGCGCGCCTCGGTTTCGACAAACGGCAGGGTATAGGTGGTCGCCGTGACCGGGAACTGCGACAGCACCGCGTGTCCCAGCACTTCGGCGGTGATCGCCGTACCATCCGAAATATAAAAAACGCTTCTTTCCACCCGAGGCTCCTTACCTGAAAACGGTGTTACTGCTGTCATCACTGTCAATATCATGAGCCGCAGACGATCCGCCGGTAAAGGGGCGAGGGGAAAAATTGTGACGGCGGGGCGGTAAAGCGCCTTGCGGCGGCGCGTGAAGAAAAGCGCGTTTTGCCGGCGGTAAAAATCGCGGCGCGGCGACGCTTTTCGATCCGAAACGTAAATTTGCCGCTATTTTCACCAAAAACGGTAGCGTTTGCGTGGTCATTAAAACAGAAGTTTAAAAAGAGCGTAATTTGTTGAGAACTAAGCTTTTCGTGCGATTGGGAACGGTTCCCAGGCAAATCAGCCGGTTAGGACATTCTCTTAAAAACCACTTTCTTCAGTGGGTTGATCGATTCACCTTTCCATTTTCCCCGGATCAGTGTGCTAGTCTGATTCGGCTCCGTGTTAGCGGCGCCGTAAAGCAAGCGAATTAAATCCGTCTTTACCCTACTGATAGCAATAAGGATTGTCTCGATGTCCAACAATGGCCCAGACTTGCGTAATGTGCTTTGGTACAACCAGCTTGGCATGCACGACGTTGACCGTGTCGGCGGCAAAAACGCCTCCCTCGGTGAAATGATCACCAATCTTTCCGATTTGGGCGTGGCCGTGCCGAACGGTTTTGCCACCACCGCACAGGCGTTTAACGATTTCCTCGAACAAAGCGGTGTTAACCAGCGCATCTATCAGCTACTGGATCAGACCGACGTTGACGACGTTGCACAACTGGCCAAGGCCGGCGCCCAGATCCGCCAATGGGTGATCGACACGCCGTTCCACGCCGAGTTCGAACGCGAAATTCATCAGGCTTACCAACAGCTCGCCGACGGCGAACCGGAAGCTTCCTTCGCGGTGCGCTCCTCCGCCACGGCGGAAGACATGCCGGACGCGTCCTTCGCCGGCCAGCAGGAAACCTTCCTCAACGTGCAGGGCATCGACGCCGTAATGGTGGCGATCAAGCACGTGTTCGCGTCGCTGTTCAACGACCGTGCCATCTCTTATCGCGTGCATCAGGGCTATGACCACCGCGGCGTGGCGCTGTCGGCGGGCGTACAGCGCATGGTGCGCTCGGATTTGGCCTCTTCGGGTGTGATGTTCACCATCGATACCGAGTCCGGCTTTGATCAGGTGGTGTTTATCACCTCCGCCTTCGGCCTGGGTGAAATGGTGGTGCAGGGCGCAGTGAACCCGGATGAGTTCTACGTGCACAAACCGACGCTGCAAAACGGCAAGCCGGCGATCGTGCGCCGCAACCTGGGTTCGAAAAAGATCCGCATGGTGTACGCGCCGTCGCAGGATCACGGCAAGCAGGTGCGCATCGAAGACGTGCCGGAAGCGCAGCGCAGCCGTTTCTCGCTGACGGATGACGAAGTGCAGGCGCTGGCGCAGCAGGCGATCCTGATCGAAAAACATTACGGCCGCCCGATGGATATCGAGTGGGCGAAAGACGGCCATACCGGCAAGCTGCTGATCGTGCAGGCGCGCCCGGAAACCGTGCGCTCCAACGAACAGACCATGGAGCGCTACCAGCTGAACGGCTCCAGCCCGGTGCTGGTGGAAGGCCGCGCCATCGGCCACCGCATCGGCGCCGGTCCGGTGAAAGTGATCCACGACATCAGCGAAATGGATCGCATCCAGCCGGGCGACGTGCTGGTCACCGACATGACCGACCCGGACTGGGAACCGATCATGAAGAAGGCCGCCGCGATCGTCACCAACCGCGGCGGACGTACCTGTCACGCGGCGATCATCGCCCGTGAACTGGGGATCCCGGCGGTGGTGGGCTGCGGCCACGCCACCGACGTGCTGAAAGACGGCCAGAAAGTCACCGTGTCCTGCGCGGAAGGCGACACCGGCTTCGTTTACAGCGATATGCTGGATTTCAGCGTGCAGAGCTCCGAAGTGACCGAGCTGCCGGATCTGCCGCTGAAGATCATGATGAACGTCGGCAACCCGGATCGCGCCTTCGACTTTGCGCGTTTGCCGAACGAAGGCGTGGGCCTGGCGCGGCTGGAATTTATCATCAACCGCATGATCGGCGTGCACCCGCGTGCGCTGCTGGAGTTCGATCAGCAGACGCCGGCGCTGCAAAACGAGATTCGCGCGCTGATGCAGGGTTACGATCATCCGGTCGAGTTCTACGTCGGCCGCCTGACCGAGGGCATCGCGACGCTGGGCGCCGCCTTCTGGCCGAAGCGCGTGATCGTGCGCCTGTCCGACTTCAAATCCAACGAGTACGCCAACCTGGTGGGCGGCGACAAATATGAACCGCACGAAGAGAACCCGATGCTGGGCTTCCGCGGCGCCGGCCGCTACGTGGCCGACAGCTTCCGCGATTGCTTCGCGCTGGAGTGCGAGGCGGTGAAACGCGTGCGTAACGAAATGGGGCTGACCAACGTCGAAATCATGGTGCCGTTCGTGCGCACCGTGGCGCAGGCGGAAGCGGTGGTGGCCGAGCTGGCGCGTCAGGGGCTGAAGCGCGGCGAAAACGGGCTGAAAGTGATCATGATGTGCGAGATCCCGTCCAATGCGCTGTTGGCGGATCAGTTCCTCGAACACTTCGACGGCTTCTCCATCGGCTCCAACGACATGACCCAGTTGGCGCTGGGGCTGGATCGCGATTCCGGCGTGGTGTCGGAGCTGTTCGACGAACGCAACGACGCGGTGAAAGCGCTGCTGTCGATGGCGATTCAGGCGGCCAAGCGCCACGGCAAATACGTCGGCATCTGCGGCCAAGGCCCGTCCGACCACGAAGACTTCGCCGAGTGGCTGATGGAGCAGGGCATCGACAGCCTGTCGCTTAATCCGGACACCGTGGTGCAGACCTGGATCAATTTGTCGAAAAAGAAATAATGTCTCGGCCTCGCTGAGGCATTAACGCCGGGCCGCAGTTAACGCTGCGGCCTTTTTATTTCTGAATGTAAATAACGGCGCGTAAAATAATCAATTCGACGAAAAAAGAATAAAAAAAAGCCCACCGTAGGAGATGGGCAAAGACTACACACAGCAATTCACATGTATGGCATTACATTGTTCAGAAAGGTTGCTTTAAAATCAGTGATTTGAAGCAATAGATGGCCATAATACTAGATTTTTGAACGCGACTAGTCATTAAGAATCATCCTAATCGATAGCGGCATCACATTTTATTTGCGGGAGTTATCTCTTTTTGCCGTTTGCAACAAACAGGGATTTACATTGCACCTTTCATTCGCGGCACCGTAATCAATATATGGCGGCATTATATTGGGCGGAGATATTACTCGAATGGGGTAGGAATAACGGCAGGAGTGAAAAGTTCCGCCCGACGATGCGGGCGGAAAGGGGGAATTAGCGTTTTTCCAAATCTTCGATGACTTGCTCCGGCGCGGTGGTCGGCTCCGGCGCTTCATCCATCCAGGCGGTCAGCAGGCGATAAGATACCGCCAACACCACCGGGCCGATGAACAGGCCAATCATGCCGAAGGCCAGCAAGCCGCCGATAACGCCGGACAGGATCAGCAGCAGCGGCAGATCGGCGCCCATGCGGATCAGCACCGGGCGCAGCACGTTATCCAGCGTAGCCACCACGCAGCTCCAGACCAGCAGCACGGTGCCCCAGGTGGTATCGCCGTGCCAGTACAGCCAGATGATGGCCGGCACCAGCACCAGCAGCGGCCCCAATTGCGCCACGCAGCAGATGAAGATCAGCATCGTCAGCAGAGTGGCGGCCGGAATGCCGCTCACCGCCAGACCGATGCCGCCCAGCACCGACTGCACCAGCGCCGTCACCACCACACCCAGCGCGACGGCGCGGATCGCCTGGCCGCCCAGCAGCACCGCCGCATCGCCGCGCGCAGAGCCGAGGCGCACCGCAAAGTGGCGGATGCCCAACGCCACCTGCTCGCCGCGCGCATACAACAGGGCACTGAACAGCAGCATCAGCGCGCAGTGCAGCAGCAGACGGCCGATATGCGCGGCCTGCGCCACGAACCAGGTGGCGGTTTGGCCGAAGTACGGCTGCACCTTCGCCAGCAGCGCGGCGCCGCCGGCGTTAACCAGCGTATGGTAGCTGGTATAGAGCCTGTCGCCGATCATCGGCACGGACTGCAGCCAGGCGAGATCGGGAATATGCAGTTTGCCCGGCGAGCTGGCCCAGGCGATCAGCGGCGCGCTGTTATCCACCACGCTGCTGATCAGCAGAGAGATAGGCAAAATGAACAGCAGGATCAGCAGCAGGGTCATCACCAGCACCGCCAGCGAGCGGCGGCCCCACAGCAGCTTTTGCAGTTTGAGCAGCAGCGGCCAGGTGGCGATCACCACCATTCCCGCCCAGGCGAAGCCGAGAATGAACGGTTGGATCACCCAAAAACAGGCGACGATCATGATAGCGATAAACAGCACGCCGAAAATAATTCGCGGTAAGTCGTAACGCGATTGCGGGAGTGGCATCAGTGGCTTCTCATCCTGGTCAATTAAATCCCTGGCACCGGCGAATCGGGTGCCTGTCGGTCGGTTTATTACCGCCGGGCGGCCGCCTGTGGCGGCGTTCGCAGGGCGGTAATAATGTGAATGCCTTCACTAAACGAGTATGTTAGTTTTTAGTGTCACTAAAAAATAGGGTGGGTCTGAATTAAAGGCCCGATTCAGCGTACATCAGCGCATAAAAAATAGACGGACAGGGTCAAAAAAGCGAATGATCCCACAGATTTCTCAGGCACCCGGCCTCGTTCAACGGGTGCTCGACTTTTTGGAAGCACTGAAGCAAAACGGATTCAACGGCGATACCGCCACCAGCTATGCCGACCGGCTGACGATGGCCACCGACAACAGCATCTATCAGCTGTTGCCCGATGCGGTGGTGTTCCCCCGTTCCACCGCCGACGTGGCGCTGATCGCCCGCCTGGCCGGGGAAGAGCGATTCAATGCGCTGACCTTCAGCCCGCGCGGCGGCGGCACCGGCACCAACGGCCAGTCGCTCAATACCGGCATCGTGGTCGATATGTCGCGCCATATGAACCGCATTCTGGAGATCAACGTCGAACAAGGCTGGGTAAAAGTCGAAGCCGGGGTGATCAAGGATCAGCTGAATCAATATCTGCGGCCGTTCGGCTACTTCTTCTCGCCGGAACTGTCCACCAGCAACCGCGCCACCCTGGGCGGCATGATCAATACCGACGCCTCCGGCCAGGGCTCGCTGGTGTACGGCAAAACCTCCGATCACGTGTTGGGCCTGCGGGCGGTGCTGCTGGGCGGCGAGATGATCGATACCCGCGCCATGCCGACGGCGCTGGCGGAAACGATTGCTCTGGACGAGACCGCCGAAGGGCGTATCTACCGCACGGTGCTGAACCGCTGCCGCGAGCAGCGCGCGCTGATCCTGGAGAAATTCCCCAAGCTCAACCGCTTCCTCACCGGCTACGATTTGCGCCACGTGCTGAGCGACGATCTGCAAACCTTCGATCTGACGCGCATCCTGACCGGCGCCGAAGGCACGCTGGCGTTTATCACCGAGGCGCGGCTGGACATCACGCCGCTGCCGAAAGTGCGCCGTTTGGTTAACGTAAAATACGACTCCTTCGACTCGGCGCTGCGCAATGCGCCCTTTATGGTCGAAGCCAAGGCGCTGTCGGTGGAAACCATCGATTCCAAGGTGCTGAACCTGGCGCGTGAAGACATCGTTTGGCACTCGGTGAACGAACTGATCGCCGACGTGCCGGATAAAGAGATGCTCGGGCTGAACATCGTCGAGTTCGCTGGTGACGATCGGGCGCTGATCGACGGCCAGATGGAAAACCTGTGTCAACGGCTGGACGAATTGATCGCGCAGCGGCAGGGCGGCGTGATTGGTTACCAGATCTGTGGCGATCTGGCGGGCATCGAGCGCATTTATAACATGCGCAAGAAGGCGGTCGGGCTGCTGGGCAACGCCAAAGGGCGCGCCAAGCCGATTCCGTTCGCCGAGGACACCTGCGTGCCGCCGCAACACCTGGCGGACTATATCGTCGAATTTCGCCAACTGCTCGACGACCATAACCTGAGCTATGGCATGTTCGGCCACGTCGACGCTGGGGTGCTGCACGTGCGCCCGGCGCTGGATATGTGCGACCCGCAGCAGGAAGTGCTGATGAAGCAGATCTCCGATCGAGTGGTGGCGCTGACCGCCAAATACGGCGGCCTGCTGTGGGGTGAGCACGGCAAGGGCTTCCGCGCGGAATACAGCCCTGAATTCTTCGGGGAAACGCTGTATGAGGAGCTGCGCCGCATCAAAGCGGCGTTCGATCCGGATAACCGTCTGAACCCGGGCAAGATCTGTGCGCCGCTGGCGGTGGATGCACCGATGATGCAGGTGGACGCGGTCAAACGCGGCACCTTCGATCGCCAGATCCCGGTCGAGGTGCGCACCTCGTTCCGCGGCGCGCTGGAGTGTAACGGCAACGGCCTGTGCTTCAACTTCGACGTGCGCAGCCCGATGTGCCCGTCGATGAAGATCAGCGGCAACCGCATTCATTCACCGAAAGGGCGAGCGACGCTGGTGCGCGAGTGGCTGCGTCTGTTGGCCGAGCAGGGCGTCGATCCGTTGGCGCTGGAGAAACAGCTGCCGCAGCAGCGAGTCAGCCTGCGCGGTTTGATCGAAAAGACCCGCAACAGCTGGCACGCCGGCAAAGGCGAGTACGACTTTTCGCACGAAGTGAAAGAGGCGATGTCCGGTTGCCTGGCCTGCAAGGCCTGCTCCACCCAGTGCCCGATCAAGATTGACGTGCCAGGATTCCGTTCGCGCTTCCTGCAGCTCTACCACACCCGCTATCTGCGCCCGGTAAGCGACTATATGGTCGCCGGCGTGGAGAGCTATACCCCATTGATGGCTCGCGCGCCGAAGGTGTTCAACTTCTTCTTCCGCCAGCCGTGGCTGCGGGAGATGAGCCGCAACGCCATCGGCATGGTCGATCTGCCGCTGCTGTCCAGCCCGACGCTGCGTCAGCAGCTGTCCGGCCACCGCGCGACCACCCTGACGCTGGAGCAGCTGGAAGGGCTGAGCGCCGAGCAGCGCGCAGAACACGTGCTGATCGTCCAGGATCCGTTCACCAGCTATTACGACGCCAAAGTGGTGGCGGACTTTGTCCGGCTGGTGGAGAAACTCGGCTATAAACCGGTGCTGCTGCCGTTCTCGCCGAACGGCAAGGCGCAGCATGTGAAAGGTTTCCTGACGCGCTTTGCCCGCACCGCGCGCAAAACCGCCGATTTCCTCAACCGCGTGGCGCAGCTCGGCATGCCGCTGGTGGGCGTCGATCCGGCGCTGGTGCTGTGCTACCGCGACGAATACCGCGAGATCCTCGGCGCCGAGCGCGGCGATTTCCAGGTGCAGCTGGTGCATGAATGGCTGCAGCAGCGGATCGCAGATCGCGCCGAACAGCCGGCGACCGGCGAACCCTGGTATCTGTTCGGCCACTGTACCGAAACCACCGCGCTGCCGGCCAGCGGCCAACAGTGGGCGGCGATCTTCGCGCGCTTCGGCGCCAAACTGGAGAACGTCAGCGTCGGCTGCTGCGGCATGGCGGGCACTTACGGCCATGAAGCCAAGAACCTGCAAAACTCGCTCGGCATTTATGAGCTATCATGGCACCCGACGCTGCAGCGTTTGCCGCGCCAGCGCTGCCTGGCGACCGGCTATTCCTGCCGCAGCCAGGTGAAACGCATCGAGGGCAATGGCGTGCGCCACCCATTACAGGCACTTCTGGAGATGATTGAGTGAAATTGTGGAAACGTGAAACATCGCTGGAGCAGCTGAACCGCGCCGGCGACGGCTGCATGGTCAGCCATGTGGGCATCGAGTTTACCCAGCTGGGCGAGGATTTCCTCGAGGCCACCATGCCGGTCGATGGCCGCACCCGGCAGCCGTTCGGGCTGTTGCACGGCGGGGCGTCGGTGGTGCTGGCGGAATCGATGGGATCGATGGCCGGTTACCTGTGCAGCGAGGGCGAGCAGAAAGTGGTGGGGCTGGAGATCAACGCCAACCACCTGCGCGCGGTGTTCGATGGCCAGGTGCGCGGGGTGTGCCGCGCACTGCACGTTGGCCGCCGTCATCAGGTGTGGCAAATCGAGATCTTCGACGCGCGCGATCGGCTGTGCTGCACCTCGCGTCTGACCACGGCGGTCATCGACTGATTCCCGCCGGTTTCCGCAGGCGATCGGCCTGCGGAGCCTTGCGCCTTACAGCTGAAACGGCACGCGTTTGACGAAGTCCTTCTGAAACGCGTTTGCCTTCTCCCAGGTGCCTTCCATTGCATATTTTTGGCAGATCAGCGTCAGCGTGTGGCGAGCGAAGTGGTAGCTTTGCACCCGAAAAAGCTGGCAGCGCTGTGGGTTGTTGATCTCGACGATCAGCCGGTTGTGCAGCTTGCTGAGCGCATGCAGGTAGCTGTCGTCGTCGCCGTTCTCCAGACACAGATTGGCCATGGTGAGGCTGACGCTGTTGTACCGCTTCAGGTGGTCGATATTGCATTCCGGGCGCCGCAGCGCCGCTTCGGCCATGTAAAAGTCCACCGTGGCGTCGCGCACGCTGAATTTGTAGTCATCAATCTTGCCCAGCAACCATGCGTTGATCGAAAGAGTCATTGGCTTCGCGCTCAAATTACAATTGAATGATAATCATTATCATATAAACTGCCGCGTTGCCGATCAATCCCCGGCGCGGCGTTTTTTCATCGCGCGGGGGTGTAAAAGGCCGCCGACGACCCAATTTAATCCTGAGCGACTAAACTTTAACCTGAGGGTGCGCGCTTGCGCCGCGCCACGAAATGCCGATAAACGCACATTTACGACAGACAGAATGCAGAAATAGGTATTTTCTATGAATGTTTAGATCGGCAACGCCCCGCGGCGCTGTAACGCTGACGGGCCACCGGGGAGTGCGGTACGGTGATGCAGGATAGAGAACAAATTCATAGGGATAGCATGCACGCCTTGCCGCCAGACGCCGCAAGCCGCCACGGGTGTCCCGTTGGCTTGCCGCGCGCCGCAGCGAAAAACCGCGCTCGCGGCGGATACCCCCGCAAAACAAACGGTTGAAGTGATAATCGTTATCACTAACATATAAGCAACCCAGATTGGCTGTGGCCAAACACGAGTGTGAGGTAGACCCTATGCAAACGGAAAATGTCGGCACTTTTTCTCTGGATGAAAATGTCTGGCAAGGCATTTCGCTCAGCGACAGCGCCGTACGACAAATAACCAAACTGATGCAGCAGGATCCGCAGGTGAAAGGGCTGCAGCTAGGGGTGAAACAATCCGGCTGCGCCGGCTTTGCCTATGTGCTGGATCTGACCCGCGAACCCGCCGATGACGATCTGCTGTTTGAGCGCGACGGCGCCAAACTCTATGTGCCGCTGAAGGCCATGCCGTTCATCGATGGCACCACGGTAGATTACGTCCGCGAAGGGCTGAATCAGATATTCAAATTTAACAACCCTAAAGCTCAGCATGCCTGCGGGTGCGGCGAGAGCTTTGGCGTTTGAGCGATGCAATCAACATGACACGAAGCAATGTAGAAATGCCTAATGAAGTGCAGGCTTGGGTCAGCGAAGGTCGCTACAAAGAAGGTTTCTTCACCCAGCTGGCAACCGATGAGTTGGCCAAAGGCATCAACGAAGAGGTGGTGCGCGCCATCTCGGCCAAGCGCAACGAACCCGAGTGGATGCTGGAATTCCGCCTCGAGGCCTACCGCGCCTGGCTGCAGATGGAAGAGCCGCACTGGTTGAAGGCCAATTACGATCGCCTGAACTACCAGGACTACAGTTACTATTCGGCGCCGTCCTGCGGCAGCTGCGACGACGCCTGCGGTTCGCAACCCGGCGCCGAGCAGCAACCGGGCGCGGCGACGGAAAAAGATTACCTGACCAGTGAAGTGGAGCTGGCGTTCAACCAGCTCGGCGTGCCGGTGCGCGAGGGCAGCGAGGTGGCGGTGGACGCCATCTTCGACTCGGTCTCTGTCGCTACCACTTACCGTGAAAAACTGGCGGAGAGCGGGGTGATTTTCTGCTCGTTCGGCGAAGCGATCCAGGAATACCCGGATCTGGTGCGTCAGTATCTGGGGCGCGTGGTGCCGTCCAACGATAACTTCTTCGCCGCGCTGAACGCCGCGGTGGCTTCCGACGGCACCTTCGTTTATGTGCCGAAGGGCGTACGCTGCCCGATGGAACTGTCGACCTACTTCCGCATCAACGCCGCCAAAACCGGCCAGTTCGAGCGCACCATCCTGATCGCCGACGAAGGCAGCTACGTCAGCTATATCGAGGGCTGTTCCGCCCCGGTGCGCGACAGCTATCAGCTGCACGCGGCGGTGGTGGAAGTGATCCTGCATAAAGACGCCGAAGTGAAATACTCGACGGTGCAGAACTGGTTCTCCGGCGGCGAGAGCAAGGGCGGTATCCTCAACTTCGTCACCAAGCGCGCGCTGTGTGAAGGCGCCGGCTCGAAAATGTCCTGGACCCAGTCGGAAACCGGCTCGGCCATCACCTGGAAATACCCGAGCGTGATTTTGCAGGGCGACAACTCGATCGGCGAATTCTTCTCGGTGGCGCTGACCAGCGGCCATCAACAGGCCGATACCGGCACCAAGATGATCCACATCGGCAAAAACACCAAGTCGACCATCATCGCCAAAGGCATCTCCGCCGGCCACAGCGAGAACACCTATCGTGGCCTGGTGAAAATCCTGCCGGGGGCGGAAAACGCCCGTAACTTTACCCAGTGCGACTCGATGCTGATCGGGCCGGACAGCGGTGCCCACACGTTCCCTTACGTTGAAGCGCGCAACAACAGCGCTCAGCTGGAGCACGAAGCCACCACCTCGAAGATCGGCGACGACCAGCTGTTCTACTGCCTGCAGCGCGGCATCAGCGAGGATGACGCCATTTCGATGATCGTCAACGGCTTCTGCAAGGACGTTTTCTCCGAGCTGCCGCTGGAGTTCGCCGTCGAGGCGCAGAAACTTCTGGCCATCAGCCTGGAACACAGCGTGGGTTAATCGCCGCATTTTTAGCGCCGCCGGCGCTATCTGAGGACACAGCATGTTAAGCATCAAGAATTTGAAAGTCAGCGTGGAAGGCAACGAGATCCTCAAGGGATTGGATCTGGAGATCAAACCGGGCGAAGTGCACGCCATCATGGGGCCGAACGGCTCGGGCAAGAGCACGCTGTCCGCCACGCTGGCCGGGCGTGAAGAGTACGAAGTGACCGAAGGGGAAGTCACTTTCAAGGGCAAGGATCTGCTGGAGCTGGATCCGGAAGATCGCGCCGGCGAAGGCGTGTTCCTGGCCTTCCAGTACCCGGTGGAGATCCCCGGTGTCAGCAACCACTTCTTCCTGCAGACGTCGGTCAACGCGGTGCGCAAATACCGCGAGCAGGAGCCGCTGGATCGCTTTGACTTCGCCGATTTCATCGAAGAGAAAATCGCGCTGCTGGATATGCCGGCCGATCTGCTGACCCGTTCGGTCAACGTCGGCTTCTCCGGCGGCGAGAAAAAGCGCAACGACATTCTGCAGATGGCGGCGCTGGAGCCGGATCTGTGCATTCTCGATGAAACCGACTCGGGCCTGGACATCGACGCGCTGAAGATCGTCGCCAACGGCGTCAACTCGCTGCGGGACGGCAAGCGCGCGTTTATCATCGTCACCCACTATCAGCGCATTCTGGACTACATCCAGCCGGATTACGTACACGTGCTGTCCCAGGGGCGCATCGTCAAATCCGGCGATTTCTCGCTGGTGAAACAGTTGGAGGAGCAGGGCTATGGCTGGCTTACCGACCAACAGTAATTCAAACGCGCTGCAGCAGCTGTATCGCCTGTTCGAAGGCCGCGGCGGCGAGCGTTCGCCGCATGCGCTGGCGCACTGGCAGCAGGCGCTGCGCCTCGGCTGGCCAACGCGCAAGCATGAAAACTGGAAATACACGCCGCTGGAGAGCCTGCTGGAGCAGCAGTTCCTCGAACCGCAGCCCGCGCCGGTGAGCGCTGAGCAGCTGGAGGCGCTGGCGCTCGGCATCGATGCCTGTCGGCTGGTGTTTATCGACGGCCGCTACAGCGCCGCGCTGAGCGATGGCGATTTGGGCGAATACCAGTTCGAATTGACTGCCTACGGCACGCCGCAGGCGCTGCCGGAGCCGATCCAGCCGGAAATTTTCCTGCACCTGACCGAAAGCCTGGCGCAGGAAACCAGCCTGATTCGCTTGCCGGCCGGCAAGGCCCCGGCCCGCCCGCTGTACCTGCTGCACATCAGCAGCGGACGCGGCGCCACCGGGGAAGTGAACACCGTGCATCATCGTCACCATCTGGAGATCGGGCGCGGGGCCGAGGCGGAAGTGATTGAACACTACGTCAGCCTGGGCGAGGCCGCGCACTTCACCGGCGCGCGTCTGACCGCCAACGTGGCGGACAACGCCGGGCTGTTGCACTGCAAGCTGGCGTTTGAGAGCCAGCCGAGCTACCACTTTGCCCACAACGATCTGGTTATCGGCCGCGACGCGCGGGTGAAAAGCGACAGTTTCCTGCTGGGCGCCGGTCTGACGCGCCACAACACCAGCGCGCAGCTGAACGGCGAAGGCGCAAACCTGGTGATCAACAGCCTGGTGCTGCCGGTGGGCAAAGAGATCTGCGATACCCGCACCTATCTGGAGCACAACAAGGGCTATTGCGAAAGCCGCCAGCTGCATAAAACCGTGGTCAGCGATCGCGGCAAAGCGGTGTTCAACGGCATGATCAAAGTGGCCAAGCACGCGATTAAAACCGACGGCCAGATGACTAACCATAACCTGCTGTTGGGCAAGGTGGCGGAGGTGGATACCAAGCCGCAGCTGGAGATCTACGCCGACGACGTCAAATGCAGCCATGGCGCCACCGTGGGGCGCATCGATGAAGAGCAGCTGTTCTATCTGCAGTCGCGCGGCATCGACAAACACGCGGCGCAGCAGATGATCATTTTCGCCTTCGCCGCCGAGCTCACCGAAGGCATCGCCAATGACACCATCCGGGAACGGGTGCTGGCGCGTATCGCCCAGCGCCTGCCGGGGGAGGCTGAATGAGTTATCCGATTGAACGCGTGCGCGGCGATTTCCCGCTGCTGGCGCGTGAGGTGAATGGCCAACCGCTGGCCTATCTCGACAGCGCCGCCAGCGCGCAGAAACCGCAGGCGGTGATCGACCGCGAGCTGGAGTTCTACCGCCACGGTTATGCGGCGGTGCATCGCGGCATCCACACCCTGAGCGCCGAGGCGACCCAGCAGATGGAAGCGGTGCGGGAACAGGCGGCGCGCTTTATCAACGCCGCCTCGGCGGAAGAGATGGTGTTCGTCAAGGGCACCACCGAAGGCATCAATTTGGTGGCCAACAGCTTTGGCCGCCACCTGCTGCAGCCGGGCGATGCGATTCTCATCACCGAGATGGAGCACCACGCCAATATCGTGCCGTGGCAGATGCTGGCGCAGGAGCGCGGGCTGCAGCTGCGGGTGTGGCCGCTGCAGCCGGACGGTACGCTGGATCTGGCGCTGCTGCCGGAGCTGGTCGACTCGTCCTGCAAACTGCTGGCGCTGACCGAGGTCTCCAACGTGCTGGGCACCGTCAACCCGGTGCGCGACATCATCGCCCGCGCCAGAGCCCTGGCGCCGGAGCTGACGGTGCTGGTGGACGGCGCGCAGGCGGTAATGCACCAGCGCGTCGATGTTCAGGCGCTGGACTGCGATTTTTACGTATTTTCCGGCCATAAGCTGTACGGCCCTTCCGGCATCGGCATGCTGTACGGCCGCCAGGCGTTGTTACAGCAGATGCCGCCGTGGGAAGGGGGCGGCTCGATGATCAGCCAGGTCAGCCTGACGGCGGGCACCACCTTCGCCGATCCGCCGTGGCGCTTCGAGGCCGGTTCGCCGAACACCGCCGGCATCATGGGGCTGGGGGCGGCGTTCGATTACGTCGAAGCCCTGGGCCTGAATGCGATCCACGATTATGAACAGTCGCTGATGCACTATGCGCTGGAGGCGCTCAGGCAGGTGCCGACGCTGAAAGTTTATGGTCCGGCCCATCGCGCCGGGGTGATCGCCTTCAACCTGGGGGAGCACCATGCCTATGATGTCGGCAGCTTCCTCGACCAGTACGGCATCGCCATTCGCACCGGCCATCACTGCGCAATGCCGCTGATGGCGTTTTATCAGGTGCCGAGCATGTGCCGCGCTTCGCTGGCGTTATATAATACCCGCGAAGAGGTGGACCGGCTGGTGGCCGGGCTGCAACGCATTCATCAGCTATTAGGCTAGGCCGGGGCGCGTCCCCGGCGGTACAAAAGGATCCCCATGGCGAATTTGCCGGACAAAGATAAATTGGTGCGTAATTTCTCCCGCTGTTTGAACTGGGAGGAGAAATACCTGTACGTGATTGAACTCGGCGCCAAATTGCCGCCGCTGGACGAGGCCGAGCGGCAGGCCGGCAACCTGATCTCCGGCTGTCAGAGCCAGGTATGGATCGTGATGCGCCGTGATGAGCAGGGGCTGGTCGAGTTTCACGGCGACAGCGACGCGGCGATCGTCAAAGGGCTGCTGGCGGTGGTGTTTATTCTTTATCGTCAATTGACGCCACAGCAGATCGTCGATCTCGATGTGCGGCCGTTTTTCAGCGAGTTGGCGCTCAGCCAACATCTGACGCCTTCGCGTTCACAGGGGTTGGAGGCGATGATCCGCGCCATTCGCAGCAAAGCGGCGCAGCTGGCCTGACCCATAACGCCCGTATCCTCAAGGCTCATTGATACCTTCGCTTTGTCAATGAGTCTTTACAATCCGCAGTTTTCCCCTGGGCAATGCTCCCAATTCAGTGATATTTCAGCAGCTTACCTATTGACGTTTCGTTGACAATCAGCGGCGGCGATTACGTTATAACGTGTTGATTTTTAGAGGACTTATTGCCTTTGATACCAGCGTTGCTAGTATTAATCAGGTATTGTCTGATTTACCCACCGCCAGGCGCTCGTTAGCCTTGGGGGCGAACCGTCATAAAAAAATATAGGGATGATAATGAAACGTGCGTTGAGTTTAATGGGCATGGTCTTCGCCACCGTATTGGCCGGCACTCAGGCCGCCAGTGCGACCGAGTACCCGCTGCCGCCGCCGGACAGCCGTCTGATCGGTGAAAACACCACTTATACCGTGCCAAACGACGGCCGTCCGCTGGAGGCGATCGCCGCCGACTACAAGATCGGCCTGCTGGGCATGCTGGAAGCCAACCCCGGCACTGACCCGTTCCTGCCCAAGCCGGGTACGGTGCTGACCATTCCGACCCAAATGCTGCTGCCTGACACCAAGCGTGAAGGGATCATCGTCAACCTGGCCGAGCTGCGTCTTTACTACTACCCGAAAGGCGAGAACAAAGTGATCGTCTATCCGATCGGTATCGGCCAGACCGGGATGCACACGCCGCTGGAGGTGACCTCCGTCAGCCAGAAGATCCCTAACCCGACCTGGACGCCAACCGCCAATATCCGCAAACGCTATCAGTCCCAGGGCGTGACGCTGCCAGCGGTGGTGCCGGCCGGCCCTGAGAACCCGATGGGGTTGTTCGCCCTGCGTCTGGCGATGGGGCGCGGTGAATACCTGATCCACGGCACCAACGCCAACTTCGGTATCGGCATGCGAGTCAGCTCCGGCTGCATTCGTCTGCGTCCGACGGATATCGAAGCGCTGTTCAATCAGGTGCCGCGCGGTACGCGGGTGCAGGTGATCAACGATCCGGTGAAGATTTCGGTTGAGCCGGACGGCAAACGCTATGTGGAAGTGCATCAGCCGCTGTCGCGGGTAGAAAGCGACGATCCGCAGACCATGCCGATTGCGTTGTCTAAAGCGGAGAAAGCCTTCGCTGCGGATGCTCAGACCGATCGCGCCGTGTTCGATAGCGCGGTTGTACGCCGTTCTGGCATGCCGGTGCTGGTCAACGTAGGGGAGAGCCCGTCGGCGGTGAGTTTGACGCCTGCAGCGACGCCTGAGGCGAATAAGAGCCCATTCAAGGCAGCGCCAATCAGTTCCGTGAACTAAGTTTGCAGGATTGTGTGGTCGAAGAGGGGTTCAGCGTGCTGAGCCTCTTTTTTTGCCTGCGGTGCAGGAAAAACCAGTCCAAGGGACAGGCAAAAAAAAACGGCGCACAATGTGCGCCGTTTTCAATAACCAAAGCTATCTTACTTTTTGTAAGCGTGAGCTTGGTTGTCCAGACGCTGGTTAGCGCGTGCTGCGTCGTCTTTAGCAGCTTGAACGTCAGAACGCATTGCGTTCACGTCGTTGCTCAGCTGATCAACTTTAGCGTTCAGAGTCTGAACGTCAGAAGACAGTTGATCGATTTTAGCGTTGCTAGAGCAGCCAGCCAGCAGAGTGGAACCCAGGATTACCGCGCCCAGTACCAGTTTAGTACGATTCATTATAACACCCTCTAGATTGAGTTAATCTCCATGTAGCGTTACAAGTATTACACAAACTTTTTTCGAAAGAGAATAATTTTTTAGTGTTGAGGTGCTTTATTTTGATCGTTCGCTCAAACTTGCATCTGGTTTTACAAATTAGTTAAAAAAACGAGGGAAAACAGCCGGCTTCCATGGGACTACTCCGATTCTTTATTAGCTAAATAATGAGCGGATCGCGGTTGCGTTTTGAGAAAAATAGTTTACTGCCGATAAAAAAAACGCCGCAAAGCGGCGTTTTGATCAAGGCAATTATGTCACGTTTTATATTACAGCACGTGTACCGAGGCAGTGTTGGTGGTGCCGCTCGGCACCAGCGCGCCGGAAACCATCACCACGACGTCGCCTTTCTGTGCCAGGCCGCTGGCCAGGGCGGCTTCTTTACCGATGCGGTAGAAGTCGTCGGTAGAGGCGATTTCCTTGACCATCTGCGGGATGACGCCCTTGCTCAGCACCAGCTGGTGCGCGGTGGTTTCATTGGTGGTCAGCGCCAGGATCACCGCGTTCGGGAAGTATTTACGCACGGATTTCGCTGACTTGCCGCCGCTGGTGGCGACCACGATCAGCGGCGCGTCCAGTTTCTCGGCGGTTTCAACCGCACCCCGGCACACCGCTTCGGTGATGCGCAGCTTGCGGCGATCGTTCAGGGCGTCGATGCGGCTTGGCATCACGCGATCGGTACGCTCGCAGATGGTCGCCATGATGTTGACCGCTTCCAGCGGGTATTTGCCCTTGGCGCTCTCGCCGGACAGCATGACGGCATCGGTGCCGTCCAGGATGGCGTTGGCAACGTCGCCGGCTTCCGCGCGGGTAGGGCGCGGGTTCTTGATCATGGAATCGAGCATCTGAGTGGCGGTGATCACCACTTTACGCGCGCGGTTGCATTTCTCGATCATCATCTTCTGGGCGAAGATCACTTCTTCGACCGGGATCTCCACGCCCAAGTCGCCACGGGCAACCATGATGCCGTCGGACGCTTCGAGGATTTCGTCGAAGTTGTTCAGGCCTTCCTGGTTTTCGATCTTGGAGATGATCTGGATTTGCTCGCCGCCGTGGGCTTTCAGGTGTTCGCGGATCTCCAGCACGTCTGAGCGTTTGCGGATGAAGGACGCCGCCACGAAGTCGACGCCTTGCTCGCAGCCGAAGATCAGGTCGCGTTTGTCTTTTTCGGCCAGCGCAGGCAGCTGGATGGATACGCCCGGCAGGTTGACGCCCTTGTTCTCGCCCAGGTCGCCGTTGTTCAGCACTTTACAAACGACTTCGTTCTCGGTCACGTTGGTGACTTCCATGCCGATCAGGCCGTCGTCAACCAGCACGGTATTGCCGATCTTCAGGTCGGCAGCGAAGCCGGCGTAGGTGACCGCCACGCGTTCGCTGTTGCCGATCACGCTCTGGTCGGTGGTGAAAGTGAAGGTTTGGCCGGCGACCAGCGAGGCGTCTTTGCCGCCTTCCAGTTTCATGGTGCGAATTTCCGGGCCTTTGGTATCCAGCAGGATGCCGGCGTTGATGCCGGTTTTCGCCATCACGGCGCGCATGTTCTTGATGCGGTTGCCGTGCTCTTCATAGTCGCCGTGAGAGAAGTTGAGACGCATCACGTTCATGCCCGCATTGAGCAGGTTGGTCAGCATTTCTTCCGATTCGGTTTTTGGACCGATGGTACAAACAATTTTGGTCTTTTTCATGGCGGAGTTTTCTACAAGTTGTGATGGATAAAAAAACGAATTTGACCGGCGCGGTTTACGCCGGTAGGGAATTTGGGCCGTGCCTGGTGGTGAAAAACATAGTTAAGGATAGGTGACGACAGTTGAAGTGGGGCGGAAAAATTCAGCCCGCGCGGGGGCGCGGGGATGCTGCGCAACGGGGTAAGATCACATCGTGTTGTTATTGCGTTTTCGCAGATCAAGGGCTGAAACCATTCAACTGATAGACGTTGCGCATTATAAAGGCTAAGCGGCGGGAAACAAAATAAAAAACCGCGGCGGTGCGGCGGATATAGCAAAACGGGGCCAAATGTGGCGCAAATGCAACGCGTTGTGGGCCGCTTGTTGCGCAAATAACCTTTCTGTAAATATGGCTTACCGCGTTAGGGGATTTCCAGCAGCACGCCGGCGCTCAGGCAGAAGCAGCCGCTGGCGACGTTGGCCGGCAATATCAGGCTCTCGCCGGCCCGTACCACTCGCGTATCGCCGCCGAGAGTGAACTCGAATTCACCGGATATCACTCGGGTTTGCAGCGCGTGCGGGGGCTTTTGCAACTGGCCGAAGGCGCCGGCTTCGAAACGCACTTCCGCCGCCGGCGAACCGTCGCTCATCACGCCTTCACGGCGGGCAAGGCCATTGTCGAGCGGTAAAAAAGCGGTTTTGGCGGTAAAAGTGGTCATGTGGCGTTCCTGATGACGGTAGCACGGCGCGATCGACATAACGAGCAGGCGGTCGGGCAGAGACGAAATAACGGGAAGTATAACGCGACAGGGGGAGGTGAATCAGCAATATGGTGCGTCCGAGTGGACTCGAACCACCGACCCCCACCATGTCAAGGTGGTGCTCTAACCAACTGAGCTACGGACGCACTGCGCTGCTTCTGAAATTTGGTGCGTCCGAGTGGACTCGAACCACCGACCCCCACCATGTCAAGGTGGTGCTCTAACCAACTGAGCTACGGACGCACTGTACTGCTTCAGGAATTTGGTGCGTCCGAGTGGACTCGAACCACCGACCCCCACCATGTCAAGGTGGTGCTCTAACCAACTGAGCTACGGACGCATCTTTTCCTGTCTGTCATGGCTGACAGCGGGGACGAATATTAACGAGCTACCCGCGTGCTGGCAAGGGGAAAAGCGCAATTTTATTTGGTATTTCACGCGATTGCTGAGGTTGTGCGCAGTCCGGCGTTTTTTTCCGCAAACCGCAGCCCGGCCGGGGATGAAACCGGCCGGGAGCGGATTCAGCGCGTGGATCGCTGCAGGATGACGGTGGTCGGCTGTTTCTGCAGCCAGCGCATGCGCAGCGCCATCATGATGGCGGCGAAGGTCAGGCCGATGATAAAGCCGATCCAGAAACCGCTCGGCCCCATCGCCGGCACCACCGCGTCGGTTAACGCCAGCAGATAGCCGCTCGGCAGGCCCAACACCCAATAAGCAATGAAGGTGATGAAGAAGATCGCGCGGGTATCTTTATAACCACGCAGCACGCCGCTGCCGATCACCTGGACAGAATCCGAGATCTGGTACAGCGCCGCCAGCAGCATCAGCTGCGAGGCCATCGCCACCACCGCCGGGCTGTCGTTGTACAGCAGGGCGATCGGTTCGCGGAAGGCGGCGGTAAACAGCGCGGTGCAGACGGCCATGGTGATGCCGACGCCGATGGCGGAGTAAGCGGCGACGCGCGCACCTTCGACCGAGCCTTCCCCCAGACGATAACCGACGCGGATGGTGGCGCCGACGCCCAGCGACAGCGGCAGTACGAACATCAGCGCGCTGAAGTTAAGCGCGATCTGGTGGCCGGCGACCGCGACGATCCCCAGTGGCGACACCAGCAGCGCCACCACGGCGAACAGCGTGACTTCGAAGAACAGCGCCAGCGCTACCGGCATGCCGATGCCGATCAGGCGCTTCAGCGCCGCCCAGTCCGGGCCGCCGAGATCGCCGGTTTGGCGTTTGATGTCGCGCTGCGACGGCGCGCGCTTCACGTAGCCGCGCATCATCAGGAACATGATCCAGTAGACGCTGCCGGTGGCGACGCCGCAGCCGACGCCGCCCAGCTCCGGCATGCCGAATTTGCCGTAGATGAAGATGTAGTTGATCGGGATATTCACCAGCAGGCCGAGGAAGCCGATCACCATGCCGGGCTTGGTTTTGGACAGCCCCTCGCACTGGTTGCGCATCACCTGGAAGAACAGGTAACCCGGCGCCCCCCACATGATGGCGTGCAGATAACCGACGGCTTTATCCGCCAGTTGCGGATCGATGTTGTGCATCATGTCGATGACGAACTTGCAGTTATACAGCACGACGATCAGCAGCACGGACACGCCGGAAGCCAGCCAAAAGCCCTGGCGCACCTGGTGAGCGATGCGATCGCGACGCCCGGCGCCGTTGAGCTGGGCGATAACCGGGGTCAGCGCCAGCAGCAGGCCGTGGCCGAACAGGATGGCCGGCAGCCAGATTGAAGTGCCGACCGCAACCGCCGCCATGTCGGTGGCGCTGTAAGCGCCGGCCATGATGGTATCCACCACGCCCATGGCGGTTTGCGATATTTGCGCGATGATGACCGGGATAGCGAGAGCCAATAAACTACGCGCTTCAATTAAGTACTTCTGCACGCATACACCTTTTCTATTTATATATGTGGGAGGGAGGGCTGCCGCGAGAGGACAACAATTAAAATAGCGGAATTTTGTCAAAAAGATTGTACCTGCTCGGCGTCGTTAAGCAAACGCCGCAGATAAATAGTTATTAAATGCGCAGCCATTCGTTTTTTGCCGTCGCGGATTTGGTTTTCAGCGCCAACTGGGGCAAACTGCCGATAGCGTTTTAACCTATTTAGTAAAAGAGGCACATATGTTCACCGGTATCGTACAAGGCACCGCGCCGCTGGTCGCCATTGATGAGAAACCCAATTTCCGCACCCACGTGATCGAAATGCCTGCCGAGCTGCTGCCGGGGCTGGAGCTGGGCGCGTCGGTGGCCCATAACGGCTGCTGCCTGACCGTCACCGCGGTGGAAGGCAACCGCGTCAGCTTCGATTTGATTAAGGAAACGCTGCGCCTGACCAACCTCGGCGATCTGGCGCTGGGCGACATCGTCAATATCGAGCGCGCGGCGAAGTTCAATGACGAAATTGGCGGCCATTTGATGTCCGGCCATATTATCTGCACGGCGGAAGTGGCCAAGATTTATACCTCGGAAAATAACCGGCAGGTATGGCTGCGCATGCCGAATGCCGAATTGATGAAATATGTGCTGCACAAAGGCTTCATCGGCATCGACGGCATTAGCCTGACCATCGGCGAAGTGGTGAATAACCGTTTCTGCGTGCACCTGATCCCGGAAACGCTGGATCGCACCACGCTGGGTAAGAAACGCTTGGGTGACAAGGTGAACATCGAGATCGATCCGCAAACGCAGGCGGTGGTGGACACCGTCGAGCGCGTGCTGGCCAATCGGGAAGCGGCGCTGGCGGCGGCGATGGCGCCGGCGCCGGCGCACAAAGACTGACAGCGATTCGGGCGTTGCCGCCGGAATCGAATCATAAGCAGAGAGGAGAAACGCGTGAAGTTTTATGGGAAAACGTTGTTGTTAACCGCGTTGCTGGCGCTGAGCGCCTGCAGCAGTTCGCCTGAGCAGGGCGCGGGCGCGCAAATGGCCGATGCGGACGATACCTGCGGCGCTTCGCAGTATCAAAACTTCGTCGGCAAACCGATGACCTCGCTGGAAGGCGTGCGGATCGACGCCAAGGTGCGCGCCATTCCGTACAACTCTGCCGTCACCATGGATTTCAACCTGCGCCGCCTGAACTTCCTTGGCGACAGCGACGATAAAATCATCCGCGTCTACTGCGGCTAAGCCGTACGCGTCGAACGAGCAAAAAAAGGCCCCGGCGATATTGCTGCCGGGGCCTTTTTTGTCGGGCAAACGCTTAGCGGGCGACGCGGATGCCGCCTTCAACGCCTTTGGGGCTGAACACCACCTGCCACAGCTGCAGATCGCGCGCCCGGAACGCGCCGGCGCAGGCGTTCAGGTAATAGCTGAACATCCGCTCGAAGCGTTCGGAATAGCGCGGTGCAAGCTGCGGCCACGCCTGTTTGAAGCGCTCGAACCAGGCCATCAGCGTGCGGTCGTAGTCGGCGCCGATGTTGTGCCAGTCTTCCATCACGAAATGGCCCTCGCTGGCTTCGGCGATATGGCTCACTGAAGGCAGGCAGCCGTTCGGGAAAATGTACTTGTTGATCCACGGATCGACGTTCATGTCGGTTTTGTTGGAGCCGATGGTGTGCAGCAGGAACAGGCCGTGCGGCGCCAGATTGCGTTCTACCACATTGAAATAGGTGCGGTAGTTTTTCGGCCCGACGTGCTCGAACATGCCGACCGAGACGATGCGATCGAACTGCTGATGCAGATCGCGGTAATCCTGCAGCAGGATCTGCACATCCAGCCCGGCGCAGCGCGCCTGAGCCAGCTTCTGCTGTTCTGCGGAGATGGTCACGCCGACCACCGATACGCCGTAATTTTTCGCCGCATAGGCGGAGAGGCCGCCCCAGCCGCAGCCGATGTCCAGCAAGCGCATGCCCGGTTGCAGCTGCAGTTTCTCGCAGATCATCCGCAGCTTGGCTTCCTGTGCCTCCTCCAGCGTGGTGGCGTCTTTCCAGTAGCCGCAGGAATATTGCATGTAAGGATCGAGCATCAGGGTAAACAGATCGTTGCCGAGATCGTAATGTTCTTTGCCGACGATCCAGGCGCGCTTTTTCGATTGCAGATTGGTCAGGCGCGCGGCGGCGATACGCAGGGTATCTTTCAGGTGGTGGGGGAGTTTCTTCTCCAGCCCGGCGCTGACCACGCGCTGGAAGAACATATCCAGCCGCTCGCATTCCCACCAGCCGTCCATATAGCTTTCGCCCAGGCCCAGCGAACCTTGCTGCAAGACGCGTTTAAAGAAATCGGGGTTTTTAACCTGAATATCGAAGGGGCGCGAACCGTTGATTTCAATGCCGGCCAGGCCGAGCATTTCGTGCGCGATACGGTACCACTGATTGTCCTGGATGCTCAGATCTTCTATACACGATGAACTCATAGCTTCTCCATCACCTTCTTCTGACTGATGACCCGTTAGGAAACAGCTTAGACAATTTCTGCGGGTGCATACGTTTACCGGCGGAAAATAGGCCCGCGGCGTCTGATATCCGACTATGAACAGAGGAAATTTAAAGAAGCGACCCAGCGCGAACGGCGCGGGATAAACGCATCCTTAAAAAAAAGAGTGTGACGCAAAGCGCGTACACAAGCGCTAATTGAGATATAGAGATTATAAGGTGTTACTTTACAAGGTTGTTTTTGAGTATAGGCGTGCCGAGGCGTTGACTCAACTGTAAATCGCACTCGGCACGCATATTCTTTAAGTGATTATTAAACTTGGCAATTATGACGCTGAGTTAGCATGTTCCCGCTGCGGCTTTTGCTGCGCATCGGCCGCTTTTCCCCGCTGCAGGAAATACCCCAGCGCGGCCAGGATTACCGTAGACACCATCACCGTCACCGTCGCCAACAGCGGCTGGGCAATAAACGCCGACACCAGCATGCTCGCCACAAAGCACAGCCCCAGCTGCAGCGTATTTTGCAGCGCGGCGGCCTTGCCGCTGCTTTCCGGGAACGGCATCAGCGCATTCGCCACCATGATCGGGTAGCCGGCGCCGTTGACCAGCGCCATCACGCAGAATGGGATCAGCAGCGTGGTGAGCGTCGGATCGGTCAGGGTGGCCACCAGATACAGCGCCACCATGCTGACACCATAAGCTACCAGCAGCCACGGCAGCAGGGTTTTGCCGTTGATGCGCTTGAGCGCGGCGCGGCAGCCGTAGCCACCCAGCAGGAAGGCCAGCGTTTGCGGCACGTAGCTCAGGCCGATATCGCTCGGGCTGTAGCCCATGTCACCGAGGATGAACGGCGAGCCGGTCAGCCAGGCGAAGAAGCCGGCCGAGCAGGCGGCGTACATGGCGACGTTGCCGCTGAACACCGGGGATCTCAACAGTTGCCAAAAGCTGACGCCGTTTTTTGGCGCATCGGCGCTGGGTTGCGTTTTGGCGCGCTCTTTGAGCAGCAGCGTCGGCAGCAGCAGCAGCGCGGTGATGGCCAACAGTGCGGCGAAGATCGCGCGCCAGCTGGCGTGGTTCAGCAACCAGGCGCCGAGCAGCGGCGCCAGCGCCGGCGACAGCGCTACCAGCGGCATAATGGTGGCGAACACGCGGTTGGCCTGGCCTTCGCGGTAACGGTCAACCACCAGCGCTTGCCAGATGGCGGCGGCGGCGCAGACGCCGACGGCCTGAATAAAGCGCAGGATCCAGAGCTGCACGGCGTTTTCCACCCACAGCATGCCCAGGCAGCCGAGGGCGAACAGCGTCAGCCCGATCAATAATACCGGTTTGCGGCCCAGACGGTCGGAGAGCGGCCCCCATAGCAGCTGCGCAAAGGCGAAGCCGGCCAGGAAGATGCTCAGGCTGGCGCTCACCGCGCCGGCGGAAATTTGCAGTTCTTCCCGCATGGCGCCGAAGGCGGGCAGGTACATATCGGTCGCCAGATAACCCAGCATGCTCAGGCCGGCGAGGTAGAACATAAAGCCAAAGGAATTTCGCATGGTATTTCTCGTTAATATTTTAATGTCGCAGGTTTTTAGCGCCGGCCAGTGTATCCGGCTGGATCTCTGCTTGTGAAACGGTAATATTTGCAAAGTGCTGTTAAAAAAATTGAAGGCAAGGCGATGTGGTCTGAATATTCTCTTGAAGTGGTCGATGCGGTGGCGCGCACCGGCAGTTTCAGCGCGGCGGCGCAGGAGCTGCACCGGGTGCCGTCGGCGGTCAGTTATACCGTACGGCAGCTGGAGCAATGGCTGGCGGTGCCGCTGTTTGAGCGGCGTCATCGCGATGTGGAGTTGACGCCCGCCGGCGCGCTGTTTATCAAAGATGCGCGAGTTGTTATCAAAAAAATGCTCGACACCCGCCGCCACTGTCAGCAGGTGGCCAACGGGTGGCGCGGCCAGCTGAATATTGCGGTCGACATCATCGTCAAACCGCAGCGCAGCCGCCAGCTGGTGCTGGATTTCTACCGTCATTTCCCCGACGTCGAATTGATGCTGCAACCCGAGGTGTTCAACGGCGTGTGGGATGCCTTGGTGGACGGCAGGGCGGACATGGCGATCGGCGCCACGCGCGCGGTGCCGGTCGGCGGCGGCTTCGCCTTCCGCGACATGGGTTATATGAACTGGCTGTGTGTGGCCAGCCCGCAACATCCTCTCGCGCAGTTGACGGGGCCGCTGAATGACGATCAGCTGCGGCCGTACCCTTCGCTTTGCCTGGAGGACACCTCGCGCAATCTGCCCAAGCGCGTCACCTGGACGCTGGATAACCAGCGGCGGCTGGTGGTGCCGGATTGGACTTCGGCGCTCGACTGTTTGTGCGCCGGGCTGTGCGTCGGCATGATGCCGGCGCATCGGGCGCTGCCGCGGGTGCAGCGCGGTGAGCTGACGGCGTTGCAGCTGCAGCAGCCGTTTCCCGCCAGCCCTTGCTGCCTGACCTGGCAGCAGGATAAACCGTCACCGGCGATGAGCTGGCTGCTGGCGTATCTGGGCGATGGGGAGACGCTGAATCAGGAGTGGCTGAGCGAGGTGGAACCGGAAGCCGCGCAGGCTTCCGGCGCGGGGGATTAGCGGCGGTAGTCGATGAATGGGCCGTCGGCGACCGAGCGGCGTTCGATCAGCTTCGGATGCACTTCGATCACCTGCGACTCTTCGCGTTTGCTGATAATGCGATCCAGCAGCATGGTGAAGGCCATTTCGCCCAGACGCTCTTTCGGCTGGTGAATGGTGGTCAGCGCCGGGGTGAAGTAGCGGGCGTTGCGCACGTTGTCGTAGCCGATCACGGAAATATCCTGTGGCACCCGCAGCCCCAGCTCGTCGGCCGCGCAGATGGCGCCCATCGCCATGATATCGCCGCCGCAGAATACCGCGGTCGGCCGCTGTTTTTGCGACAGGATTTGGTGCATCGCCTTGTAGCCGGACTCCGGTTCGAAGTCACCCTGGACGATCCACTCTTCGCGAATGTCGATATGCGCTTCCTGCAGCGCCTTCATAAAGCCCTGATGACGGCCGCCGCCAGTGTTGCGCGACAGCTGGCCCGGAATGGCGCCGATATCGCGGTGGCCGCGCTCGATCAGGTAACGGCCGGCCAGATAGCCGCCTTCGAACGCGTTATCGATGATGGTGTCGGTGAAGTCGCCGCGCGCGGCGCCCCAGTCCATCACCACCATCGGGATGTTGCGGTAATCTTCCAGCATGCCCAGCAGCTGATCCGGGTACTCGGAGCACATGACCAACAGGCCGTCGACGCGCTTTTGCGCCAGCATCGCCAGGTAGGCGCGCTGCTTGTCCAGATTGTTGTGCGAGTTGCACAGGATCAGGGTGTAGCCTTTGCTGTAGCAGCTGTTTTCCACCGCCTCGATCACTTCGGCAAAGTAGGGCGCTTCGCTCGAGGTGGCCAGCAGGCCGATCGACTTGGTGTGATTGACTTTCAGGCTGCGCGCCACGGCGCTCGGCGAGTAGTGCAGCTCTTTGATGGCGGCCCACACGGCCGCTTTGGTCTCTTCGGCGACGAAACGAGTCTTATTGATGACGTGCGAAACGGTGGTGGTGGAAACGCCCGCGCGTTTGGCCACATCTTTAATCGTTGCCATGTAAGGAATGACTCCTGAACTCACATGTTTACAGCATGTAAGTGTGATGTTAATCGTTTGCCTACGTAGATCCTTCTCCAGAGAAGCGAAAACTGAGTTTTTAGTGTGTTGAAGTCTTCAGCGCTTAATCAGGAGGGGCATGGATGCCGGTACGCAGTTGTGAACTGCGAATTTTGTCGCATATTGAACAAAAGTGGAAGAGGTAATCGAGATTATAAACCGGGAAATGATAACAAGATTTTATCGGCGAACTGTGGGAAAATGATTTGACGTACTAATTGTACGCCTTTTATCCTTAGGAAAGCCCATTTTAAAGGAGTTGTCATGGATACCGAATTGAAGATGTCGCTGTTCACCACCGTCTGCGCGTTGGCGGTCATTATCGCTTTCAGCTTCGTTGCCGCGTTGAACTGATTTACCCCCGGTTATAAAAAAGGCGCAGCCTGGCTGCGCCTCATCACCTCAGAACCTGCGCTTACGCCAGGTTTTCCGCTGCGAAGGTCCAGTTGACCAACGCCCAGAAGTTTTCCAGGTATTTTGGACGCGCATTGCGGTAATCGATGTAATACGCGTGTTCCCACACGTCAACGGTCAGCAGCGGTTTGTCTTCACCGGTCAGCGGGGTGGCCGCGTTGGAGGTGTTGACGATCGCCAGCGCGCCGTCCGGTTTTTTCACCAGCCAGGTCCAACCGGCACCGAAGTTTTTCACTGCGGCATCGGTAAACTGCTCTTTGAACGCAGCGAAAGAGCCGAAGGATTTGACGATCGCCGCCGCCAGTTCGCCCTGCGGTTCACCGCCGCCCTGTGGGGACAGGCAGTGCCAGTAGAAGGTGTGGTTCCACACCTGCGCGGCGTTGTTGAAGACGCCGCCGTTTGAGGTCTTGATGATCTCTTCGAGCGATTTGCCCTCGAACTCGCTGCCTTTCACCAGGTTGTTCAGGTTAACCACGTAGGTGTTGTGGTGTTTGCCGTAGTGGTATTCCAGGGTCTCGGCGGAGATGTGCGGCTCGAGCGCGTTTTTCTCATACGGTAATGCAGGTAATTCAAACGACATTGCTTCCTCCTTTACAGCGCCACTCTTTTTCCTTTTTCCGCCGGAGCGGGAGCCGAATGGGCCGTTTTTTATTGTGGTCTTTCAATCTTAACAATTTTCATCATAAAAAACAGGAAGAAAAGCGAGAAATGCGCGTGAGGCGGTGTGAGGGGCGATAGCTTGAGCAGGCGGTTGCGACCGGTGCCGCAACCGCGCAGAGCAGGGAATTAACGAATGGTTTTCGGCGTTACTACGCGGCGCGCGCCGATGTAGTGGTTTTGCCAATAGTCGTTGTCGAGCTGGCTGATGCGGATCTCTTCGCCGGTGCGCGGCGACTGGATGAATTTGCCGTTGCCGAGATAAACGCCGACATGATCCGCCACGCCGCGGTTGTTGATGCGGAAGAACACCAGATCGCCACTTTCCAGTTCGCTTTTCTTGATCGGCGCCGCGTCGCGCAGGTGGTACATCTCGTTGGCGGTGCGCGGCATCTTGATTTTTACCACGTCTTTATAGGCGTAATAGATAAGGCCGCTGCAGTCGAAACCGGTGCGCGGCGAGCTGCCGCCCCAGCGGTAAGGTTTGCCCATCTGGCCCATCAGCTTGGCCATCGCGGTCTGCTTGGCATGCTGATAGCGTTTTTTGTGCGCCGGGCTGAGTTTCAACGGTTTTTCATCACGCGCCAGCTTGGCGGTGGCCATACCGGCTTCGCGGTGGCGGCCGTAGCCTTTTTTGTAGCCCTTTTTCGGCGGGGTGACTTTAATCTTGGCGGTTTTCTGCGCTTTGGCCTTGGGTTTGGCGCTGGCGATCTTTTTCGCGCTTTTCTCGCTTTTCGCCTTGGCGGTCTTGGTTTTTTTCGCGGGGGCCGTCACTTTGGCTTTTTTAGCGGTTTTGTCCGCTTTCTTTTTTCTGCGGTCATCGGGCCGCGCTTCATTAGCATGGCTTTTACGCTGCTCGGCGGCAACACGCGCCTGTGGCGCAGCGTGCGCCAAATTGAAGAAGAGCTGCGTAAACAGCAGCGCAAAGAGCGTAAGAATTAAACGCATGTCGACGTCACCAACCTTGGCCCCGAAACGGATATCGAAAGAGTTACAGTATTCCCGAATTTCGCCATATAAAACAGCGAAGAACTCATAAATAATAATCCATATTGTGAGAAAACGTTAATGACATTTTTTTTGGTTCAAAATCAGCCCGTTGGTGTATGAAAAAGCGCCGGCAGGGGGCTATGGATATAATTAATCCGCGCCGTCAGCGCCGCGCAATATATTAGTGAAATGGTCGGATTAAAAATGTTATTCTCAACGTATGTTTTGACCGGAATGACGTGGCCGGTGAAACGCGATCGGCGGCGGGTGAATATCCTTGCAAAAGATGGCGTTTTCTTGCGACTGTTCCAGCCGCTACAATAGCCCGCGTGATGCATGTTGTAGCCATGAAATGTGGCTTGAGGAAGCAATAAATGACGACGACACTTGAAAAAATTCAGCACCAGATCGCTGAAAACCCGATTCTGCTGTACATGAAAGGTTCGCCAAAGCTGCCGAGCTGCGGCTTCTCCGCACAGGCTGTGCAAGCGCTGTCCGCCTGCGGCGAGCGTTTCGCTTACGTGGACATTCTGCAGAACCCGGACATCCGCGCCGAGCTGCCAAAATACGCCAACTGGCCGACGTTCCCGCAGCTGTGGGTAGACGGTGAGCTGGTCGGCGGTTGCGATATCATTATCGAAATGTATCAGCGCGGCGAACTGCAGCAGCTGATCAAAGAAACGGCAGAAAAGTATAAAGCGCAGGAAGACCAGCAGTCTTAATCGACGGGCTTGCGGTTATCGCGTAACGGGCGGCGCCAGTGCAAACTGGGCCGCCTTTTTCGTTGGGCTTATTCGGCGAGATCGCCGGCGGGCAGCGGCCAACCGCCGAGACGTTTCCAGCGGTTAACCAGCTCGCAAAACAGCAGGGCGGTTTGCTCGGTGTCGTACAGCGCAGAGTGCGCCTGGCTGCTGTCGAACGGCATACCGGCCGCGATACAGGCCTTCGCCAACACCGTTTGGCCCAGCACCAGGCCGCTCAGCGCGGCGGTGTCGAAGGTAGCGAACGGATGGAACGGGTTGCGCTTCAGGCCGGCGCGTTCGGCCGCGGCCATCAGGAAGCTGTGATCGAAGTTGGCGTTGTGCGCCACGATAATGGCCCGGTTGCAACCGCGATCCTTGAGCCCTTTGCGCACCGCTTTGAAAATGGCGTGCAGCGCGTCATATTCGCTGACCGCGCCGCGCAGCGGGTTGTGCGGATCGATGCCGTTAAACGCCAGCGCTTCCGGCTGCAGGTTGGCGCCCTCGAAAGGCTCCACGTGGAAGTGCAGGGTCTCGTCCCGCTGCAGCCAGCCATCTTCATCCATTTTCAGCGTGACGGCGGCGATCTCCAGCAACGCATCGGTATTGGCGTTAAAGCCGGCGGTTTCAACATCTATTACTACGGGATAAAACCCACGAAAACGACCACTCAGGGCGTTAAGATCACTTTTTTCGGCCATCAGTTTCTTATCTTCATCGAATGCAGCGCGCATTATGGCAAATTTTGCGCCCGGTTGCAGGCGCTATCGCGCGGAGAATCAGCAGGGCGCAGCGCGCCCTGAAGGGGAGGCTTAGTGGCCGAGGCCCTGACCGGCGTGTTTGTTTTCGATCAGCTCGATTTTGTAGCCGTCCGGATCCTCGACGAAGGCGATGACCGTGGTGCCGCCTTTCACCGGGCCGGCTTCGCGGGTGACCTTGCCGCCTGCGCGGCGGATGCTGTCGCAGGTGGCGGCAACGTCGTCCACGCCCAGCGCCAGGTGGCCGAAGGCGGTGCCCATGTCGTAGCTGTCGGTGCCCCAGTTATAGGTCAGTTCGATAACTGCGCCTTCGCTCTCTTCCGTATAGCCGACGAAAGCCAGCGAGTATTTGTACTCGGGGTTTTCGCTGGTGCGCAGCAGGCGCATGCCTAATACCTTGGTGTAGAAGTCGATGGCGCGTTGCAGGTCACCGACGCGGATCATGGTATGGAGTAAGCGCATAATTCCTCTGAATTGGCTGTGCCGTGGCAGACGGCGGGTGGATTGAAGCACAAGCGAGTATAGCCTTGTCCCGCAAGGGAATTCAACGTGACGAGTGAGTGACGATGTCACGTATTAGTTTTCCGTCAACGGTGTCTAAATATTGATCGAGCGTACCGATCGATACAGAGTAATTGATCTGCACAATCAATTATCTATTCCAGCGGCAATCGTGTAAAAATTGAACGGCAATAGAGAACAACACCAGGGAACACCGGCCCGCCTCGTGCGGGCCTTTTTGCGCGCGGCGCACAAAAAAACGGCCATGCGATTGCGTGGCCGTTGGGGTCAGGAAGGGTTACTTCGCCAGAAACGGATAGTCGGTATAGCCTTCGGCGCCGCCGCCGTAGAAGGTTTCCGGCTTAGGTTCGTTCAGCGGAGCGTGCTGACGGAAACGCTCTACCAGATCCGGGTTGGCGATGTAGCTGCGGCCGAAGGCCACCGCGTCGATGAAGCCTTTTTCGATCAACGCTTCGGCTTTCTCGGCGGTGTAGGCGCCGGCGCCGACGATCACCCCGTTAAAGTGGGCGCGCACCGAGTCGCGGAAGGCGTCGGAATACGGTTTGCCGCCGGCCCAGTCCGGTTCGGAGATGTGCAGGTAAGCGATGTTGCGCTTATTCAGCTCTTCCACCAGATACAGCGCCGCTTCTTCCTGATCTTCACCGTTGTCCAGCCCGTTGAACGGCCCCAGCGGCGAGATGCGGATGCCGATGTGTTCGGAACCCCATTCGGCGATGGTGGCGTCGACCACTTCCAGCGTCAGGCGAGTGCGATTCTCGATGCTGCCGCCGTATTGATCGGTACGTTGGTTGGAAGCCGGTGACATGAATTGATGCAGCAAATAGCCGTGCGCCGCATGCAGTTCGATGAAGTCGAAGCCGGCTTCCCGCGCGTTGGCGGTCGCCTGGCGGAAATCGTTGACGATGCCCGGGATCTCGCTGGTTTCGAGCGCACGCGGCGTGGAGGTCGGTACGCGCACCCAGGCGCCGGTTTCATCACGCACGGTGGTGCGAGTTTCGGCGTTGATTGCGGAAGGGGCGACCGGTGCTTGCCCGCCCGGCTGCAGGCTGGCGTGGGAGATGCGGCCTACGTGCCACAGCTGTACGGCGATATGGCCGTTTTTATCATGCACTGCCTGCGTGATGTTTTTCCATGCGGCGATCTGCTCCGGCGTATGCAACCCCGGCGCGCCGGCGTAGCCTTTCGCCTGGAAGGAAACCTGGGTCGCTTCGGTCACGATCAGGCCGGCGCTGGCGCGCTGTGCATAATATTCCGCCATCAGCGGCGTAGGAATGTCGCCCGGCTCGATGCTGCGCAAACGCGTCAGCGGAGCCATAAACACGCGGTTGGGCAGGGTGATGGCGCCAACCTTCAGCGGAGAGAGCAATTTTTCAGTCTTCATAGTGCATCCTGTATTTAATAGACCGGTCGTCTAGTAATGGGCGATAAAAAACCACGAACTGCATTTTCAATAAAAAGAAATTGTTACCGTTACGCTTGCGGCGGGCGCAGCAGCAACTCGATGCTTTCCAGCGCGCTCGTTAACGGCGCCAGCGAGTGGCGGATCTTGGCGCGCAGCGAGGCACCGAGCCACAGTGAATACAGCGTTTCTGCGGTCGCCGCGGGGCTCATGGCCACCGACAGCGAGCCCTCGGCGATACCGCGCTCGATGGCCTCCTGCAGGTGGCCGATCACGCGAGCGGTGCCCGTTTCCAGCGCATGACGCATCGGTTCCGACAGATCGCTCACCTCGGCGGAAAGCTTCACCGCCAGGCAGGCGTTGTGGCATTCGCTGCGGCAGTGGTAGCTGATGGCCTGAGCGTAATAGCCGAGCAGCTGGTGGCGGGCATCGCCGCGCCTGTCGGCAAACAGCGCCTGCATTTGTGCGTCATAATGGGCGAAATAGCGTTGCAGCATCGCTTCGCCGAAGGCTTCCTTCGAGCGAAAATAGTGGTAGAACGAGCCTTTCGGCACGCCCGCAGTGGCCAGCAGTTCGCTCAGCCCCATGCCGGTAAAGCCCAGGCGCAGGCTGAGGGTTTCGCCGGTGGCGAGCAGATGTTCACGTGTATCCACGTTGCAATGCGTTGATTTGGTCATCATGGTGCCGAGCATAATAGACCGATTGGTCTAGGTCAATGGGAATAAAAAAACCGGCGCACAAAACGCCGGTTGTCTGCAAACTATTGTGCCCCAGCGGCACGAGGAAGTTAAGCGCTTACGCCGCGTTGCGGCAACGCTGCAGGATATCCAGCTGGGATTGATATTCGCGGGTCTGTACGTTCAGCATGCCCAATAGGGTGTGGAACAGGTTGTCCTGCGAAACGTCGCCCTTTTCCGCCAGCGCGTTCAGGCACTGGCGATCGATGCCGAAATTGCGCTGATAGTCGGCCGACATCCACATCAGGAAAGGCACGTGCGTCTGCTGGCTCGGCGCGAAGACATAGGGCGTGCCGTGCAGATACATGCCGTTTTCCCCCAGCGATTCGCCGTGATCGGACAAATAGACCAGCGCGGTATTGAACCGCCCGTCATACTGCCGCAGCAGCTTGATGGTGGCATCGAGCATCGCGTCGGTATACAGGATGGAGTTGTCGTAGGTGTTCACCAGCTGTTCATGGCTGCAGTCCTGGATCTGATTGCTGTTGCAGGTCGGCGAAAATGTCTGGAATTCTGGCGTGCTGCGGCGGTAGTAAGCCGGGCCGTGGCTGCCCATCTGGTGCAGCACGATCACGCCGTCGTCTTTCAGGCTATTGATATAGTCCTTCAGCTTGTACAGCAGCGCGTTGTCCATGCAAACCTCGCCGTCGCAGTCCTGCGGCAGTTTCAGCTTGGTCATGTCGATGTGCGGCACCCGGTCGCAGGCGCCTTTGCAGCCGCCGTCGTTATCGCGCCACAGCACGCTGACGCCGGCATGCGCCAGCACGTCGAGCATGCCTTCCTGATGCGTTGCCTGAGTCGCGTCGTACTCTCTGCGCGGCATGTTGGAGAACATGCAGGGCACGGAGATCGCCGTTTCGGTGCCGCAAGAGCTGGCGTTCTTGAAGTAGACCACGTTGTCCTGCTTCAGGCGCGGGTTGGTTTCGCGTTGATAGCCCCCGAGAGAGAAGTTTTCGGCGCGGGCGGTTTCGCCCACCACCAGGATCACCAGCGTTTTCTTGGCCTGCCCGGCGATCAGCGGCCCTTTGCGCGCGTCCTCGCCGATCTTGACCAGCGGCAGATTGCGGGTGAAGTAACGCTGTTCGGTAAACTTGATGGTGCCGGCGACGAAGTTGGAAGGGGTCAACATCTTCACCACGCTTTTATTGTTGCGGATCAGCGAAGCATAGTCTTTGTAGAACAGCGCGGCGACGATCAGGATCACCGCCAGCGACAGCATGACGTTGGCGGCGCGCAGTCCAACCATGTACCACCAGGGGCGAGTCTGGCGAATCTGGGTGAAGCAGACCGCTACCGCCGGCAGAATGCCGAGCAGCGCCAGCCACAATCCCATGCGCGGCGTCAGCAGCGCCGTCGCCTCCTGAGGGTTGGTTTCGAAGGCGTTTTGCATCATGTTGCCGTCGATCACCACACCATAGCTGAACATGAAATAGTTGGCTGCGGCGCTGCCGAGCAAGAAAAAGATGATCAGCGGCTTGCGCAGGTAGGGCACGGTCAACACGCTGAAGATGATATTCAGCGCACAGAAGATCACCACCGGCATGCTGGCAGCGAAAATCACGCTGTGGACGCTATCGAAGGTGATATACGACCAGGCGCGATGCAGGAATAACGCGTTTTGAAACAGAGTGAAGAACAGGGCGGTGGCGAGGGTAAAACCGAGGCTGTTGCACCGTAAGCGTTGACGTAACCACATTGCCGAATTGGGATCCTGAAAGTAGATAATGCTTTGAAATCTACCGGATGAAACTTAAGGAAACCTTAGAAACTCAGAATATTGGCGGCGGAGCCTGCGCGGAAAACGCCAGGCCGGGCGGCCTGGCGGTGGGGCGGTTTAGTAGGCGGCGGTGAATTGCGCGCGAATAAACTGAGGCTTTTCAATTTCATCAACGATAGCGACCGCCAGGTCTTCTACCGAAATGCTGGCCGGCGCTTCGCCGTTCATCAGCAGTTGCGTGGTGCCGAGGCGGAACTGGCCGGTGCGTTTGCCCGGCTCCAGCAGGGCGGCCGGCGAGAGATAGGTCCAGTCGAGCGCCGATTCATTGCGCAGTTTGTTGCGCAGATCGCGCACCGCCTGCGCGCCGGGGCGGATATTTTCCGGGAACTGCGGCGTATCCACCAGTTCAACGCCGGGCGCCACTTCCAGGCTGCCGGCGCCGCCGACCACCAGCAGGCGCTTGACGCCGGCCTGTTCGACCGCGGTGAGGATCTGTTGGGCGCCGCGAAGGGTTTTTTCATACAGGTTGTCTTCGCCCCAGCCGGGGTTGTAGGCGCTGATCGCCGCATCCTGACCGCGCAATTGCCCCGCCAGCCAGGCGGTATCGGCAACGTCGCCCAGCGCGACGGTCAGGTTGGCGTGCTCCGGCAAATCTTTTTTCTGGCGGGCGATTGCCGTCACCTGAATACCGCGAGCCAGCGCTTCATCCACCACGCGGCGGCCAACAAAACCGGTTGCTCCAATAATGGCTACTTTCATCTGCATGCTCCTTCGGGGATAGGTTCAGTATCGTGACGCAGGCCGATGTGCCTGCTGCGTGGTGTTTACTCTAGTCCTTAACAATAGCCGTGATTAGTGCCATATTCATGCTTTCTTGATTAAGTAAAACTTCATAATCGTGGATAAACTCAATCGAATGGCGGTATTCGCCACCGTGGTGGCGGAGGGATCGCTGGCCGGCGCGGCGCGGCGGCTGGGCATGACGCCGTCGGCGGTCAGCCAGCACATGCGCTCGCTGGAGAAGGCGCTTGGGGTGCCGTTGCTGCATCGCTCCACCCGCCGTCTGGCGCTGACCGAGGCCGGGGCGGCGTTTTACCCCGGCTGCGAGGCGATGCTGCAACAGGCGCAGCAGGCGGAGCAGCGGCTGGCGGAATTGCGGGATACGCTGGTGGGCGAGCTGCGCATCGCCACCCCGGTCGGCATCGGCGGCCGATCGCTTGCGGAGGCGCTGGCGCCGCTGTTGCAGGCGCACCCCAAGCTGACGCTGCGGGTGCTGGCGGACGATCGCATCGTCGATATGATAGAGCAGCGGGTCGACATCGCGCTGCGGGCCAACCGTCAACTGGCGGACGCCAATATGATCGCGCATCCGCTGACGGCGTGGCCGATGGTGCTGTGCGCCGCGCCGCGTTATCTCAGCCAGCATGGGGTGCCGGAAAAGCCGCAGGATTTGGTGCAGCACCGCTGGATCTCCAGCGGCTACAGCGGGGCCCATCTGGACTTGCTGCACCAGTCCGGCCAGCAGGTTAAGCTGCGGCTGGCGGAAGGGCAGATCGTCAGCGAGAGCATGAACGTGATGCGCGCCTTTACCCGCGCCGGGCTGGGCATTTCCGTTCAGCCGCTGTATGAAATTGGCGACGAGCTTCAGCGCGGCGAGCTGTTGCTGCTGTTGCCTGAGTGGCGGCCGGCGCCGCTGCGGCTGCACGCGCTGACGCTCGAGCGCAACGTGCCGGAGAAAAGCCGCCAGGCGCTGCGCTATTTGCGCGACTATTTTCGCCGCAATGGCGAAAAGGGACTTGCCAGCGGCGGCGATGGCGTCTTCAATTAGCAAGAGAACGCAGGAGGAGCCCCGTGGCGCAGCAGCTTGAGTTTTTCGACATTCCCAGCCCGTGTCGCGGCATTTGCCAGGCCGACGATCGCGGATTCTGCCGTGGCTGCCTGCGCAGCCGCGAGGAGCGTTTTGGCTGGATGAACATGAGCGACGCGCAAAAGCGCGAGGTGCTGCGCCTGTGTCGTCAACGCTTCCTGCGCCTGCAGCGCGCCAATAAAGCGCCCGACGAGCCGCTGCCGGAGCAGCCGTCGCTGTTTTAACCTTTCCTGATCTGCCGCACGTTCGTGTGGCTTACCCCTTCCCTGTGCCTCACCGGCTTGTGTATGCTGACTGACAACTAATGTCATGAGGTTTTCGCAATGGTAGAACGTATTCGTCTCGCGCCGCAGGGGCCTGAATTTTCCCGCATGATTTGCGGTTACTGGCGGTTGATGGAGTGGGGCATGTCGCCGCAGCAGCTGCTGACGTTCATCGAACAGCATGTCGAACTGGGCGTCACCACCGCCGATCACGCCGATATCTATGGCGGCTATGCCTGCGAACAGGCGTTCGGCGACGCGCTGCGCCTGAAGCCGGCGCTGCGCCAGTCGCTGGAGCTGGTGAGCAAATGCGGCATCGCCACCACCGCCAAGCCCGGCAACCCGATCGGCCACTACATCACCGACCGCGACCATATCGTACAGAGCGCGGAACAGTCGCTGCGCCATCTGCATACCGACTACCTCGATCTGCTGCTGATCCACCGGCCGGATCCGTTGATGGACGCCGACGACGTGGCCGAAGCCTTTGTTGCGCTGCACAAAAGCGGCAAGGTGCGCCATTTCGGCGTCTCCAACTTTACGCCCGCGCAGTTCCAGCTGCTGCAGTCGCGCCTGCCGTTCTCGCTGGCGACCAATCAGGTGGAGATCTCGCCGATTCACCAACCGGCTATTCTCGACGGCACGCTCGACCAGTGCCAGCAACTGCGCATCAAGCCGATGGCCTGGTCCTGCCTGGGCGGCGGGCGCCTGTTCAACGACGCCGAGTTCCAGCCGCTGCGCGACGAGCTGCAGCGGGTGGCGCAAGAAATCGGCGCCGAGACCATCGAGCAGGTGGTGTACGCCTGGGTGATGCGCCTGCCGTCGTCGCCGCTGCCGATTATCGGTTCCGGCAAGATTGAGCGGGTGCGTTCGGCGCTGAAGGCGCAGAAACTGGTGCTGAACCGCCAGCAGTGGTTCCGCATTCGCAAGGCGGCGCTGGGGTATGACGTGCCTTAAGGCGGAGTAAAAAAGAGCAAAGCCGGGCGGCGAAAGCACCCGGCTTTTTTACGTCGATCTTTAGGCCAACACCACCTGATCGGTGTTGAAGTGATCGAGCGAGACGCCGATCAGCGTGACCTGGCTGTGGCCGAAGGCCAGCACCAGATCGTCGTTTTGCTGCGTGGCGTAGTCGCGGATATTCCCGCTGGCGCCTTCGGTGCCGACAAACACCAGCTTATCGGTGGCGTTGAAGCCATACAGCTGATCGCGGCCAAAGTCACCGCTGAACAGGAAGGTATTGCCGTTGCCGACGCCCTTCAGGATGTCATCGCCGCTGCCGCCGACGAAGGTCAGGTTGCCGCCGGCATGGCCGTTAAGGGTGTCGTTGCCGGCGTTGCCAAACAGCCAGGCGTCGTGGCTGCGAGCCTGCAGGACGTCATCGCCGTCGCCGCCGGCGGTGGCGGCGGCATAGGCTTTGAGGCCAGAGTCCGATTTCAATCCGGCGGCGGTCACCTGATGGTCCACCTGTTTGTTGAAGATAAGCCACGAGGTTTCTTTGCTGCGCAGGGTGCTGATGTCGTCCGCCAGCGTAATGCCGCCTTTGGCGTCGCGCAGGTAAAGCGTGTTGCCGTCGTAGGCGACCTCGGTGTTTTTCAACGCCTGTTGGGTATCGAAGATATTGTGGCCTTTGCCGCCGGCGATCAGGTTATAGCCGCCTGCATCGCGGAAGATATCGTCGCCGTCGCGCCCCTCGAGATAGTCGTTGCCTTTGCCGCCCTTGATCAGATCATTGCCGTCGCTGCCGATGATAAACGTCGGCCCGCTGTGCGTTTCCGCGTTGCGGTTCAGGTCTTCCACCCAGGTATTGCCGCGCGTCACGTTCGACAGGTTGGAGACGATGATGGTCGAGTCTTTGTCGGTCAGCGAATAAAACTCGGAGTTCAGCACCCGCATCAGGCCGTCCTGATAGAAGAACGGCAGGTGCGACAGCCAGGTCGGAATGTTGAGAATGGAAAACGGCAGCAGGTTCCAGGCGTCCGACGCGTAGTGGTCGTTGAAGTTGACGATATTGTTGGTGGCGGAGGCATGGGGCGCATCGTGTACGCCTAACGACGCCCCGGTCAGCGTGGTGCCGTCGAGCGCGCGGAACACCGGATCGTTCTCGTAGCCGATGTTGATCACCTTGCCGCCGGCTTCGTACTGGGTCGGCGAGGCGAAGGCGACATAGTTGGACTGCGCGTAGAAGCCGCCCCAGTTGGCGTCGCTCTGCGCCGCCATGCTGTTGACCGCCAGCCCGCCGAGGCTGTGGCCGCTGACCACCACGTCTTCTCCGCTCAGCCCGTGCGCCTGCGCGAACTTCGCCACGTCGCCCAGCAGCTGGCCGAAGGCCTTCAGCGTGTAGCCGTCGGCGTAGCCTTTCGGCCCGAAGCCGGCCAGCAGATCGTTAATCACATCGCCGATGGTATCGCCGATCAACGACTCGCGCGGGCCGCTGGTGCCGCGAAATGAGATGCCAATGGCGGTGAGATTGCCTTCGCTGTCATATTTGCCCAGCACCTCGGCCTGAGCGGTGGTGTAACCGGCGGTCTCGCCGTAGTAGGTGCCGCGCGCATCGGTTTTGCCGGCGTAACCCAGCTGCGCGGCGCTGATCACCGACCAGCCGGCGTTATTCACCGCCTGCTGCGCGGCCTGTTCGGAATCGGGATTCCAGGGAATGCCGGGCAGGCCGCCCTGCGATTGGGTGCTGCCGATGAGCGCAGTGACCAGCGTCAGCGGCAGACCCAGCCCGAAACCGGTCTGGTGATAGCCTTCATCGAAGCCGTTATCGATATTGTGGTAAGCGTAGGTAGAGATGGCCAAGGCGTCGGAAAATAGCGCTTTCGACGCCTTTTCGTCCAGATCCTTATAGCTAAAGATGCCCATATCAGTTCCTTATGAAGTATGCCGCGGGCCTGTAAGTGAACTCACACGCGTCGGCGGTGGAAACAGGGAAACAACGTTAGCCGAACGACAGCTGGTCAGAGGACCAACATCGGTAGAATTATTATTAGTGTTAAATATTAGGCCCGCGAATCAAATTAGCGAGATTGTGCGTTGGTTAACAGTGCCGGCGCAGGCTCTCCTATACTGATAGCTCGATATAGTCATTAAGGAGACTGATTGATGAAACGTTATTGGTATGCAGCGCTCGGCCTGATGGCGTGTGGTGCGGCTCAGGCGGCGACAACCGACGTCGAGATGCACCTGGTGACCGGGCAGGGGATCGGTCAGGACATCGGCAAGGTGGCCATCAGCGAAACGCCGTATGGCCTGCTGTTCACGCCGAGCCTGAAAGCATTGCCGGCCGGGGTACACGGCTTCCACGTGCATGAGAAAGGCAGCTGCGAGCCGGGCATGAAGGACGGCAAAGCGGTGGCGGCGCTGGCGGCCGGCGGACATTTCGACCCGCAAAAGACCGGAAAACACCTCGGGCCGTATGCCGACGGGCACCTGGGTGACCTTCCGGCCATCTATGTGACCGCCGACGGCATGGCGAACTATCCGGTGTTGGCGCCGCGGCTGAAAAAAATCAGCGACATTGAGGGTAAAGCGCTGATGGTGCACGCCGGCGGCGACAACCATTCGGATCATCCACAACCGCTCGGCGGCGGCGGAGAACGCTTCGCCTGCGGTGTGATCAAGTGATTATCCGCCGCTAACGGCCAGTACGGCGGCGGGCTGGCCCATCGCCTGTTGCAACTGCTGCAGCGAGCAGTAGAGCCGCCAGATCAGGCCGGCCAGATCGCGCGCCGCCTGTTCCGGGTGGTGCGCCAGCGCGTTGCTCATGCGCAGCAACTCCTGCAGCGTGGCGTCCAGCGAACTGTGCTGCACGCCTTTCTCCGTCATGATGCCGCGCAGGCAGTGGATACAGACGTTGCGCACCGCCGAGAGCGGATCGGAACGGGTTTGCCAGTCGCGCAGTTGCCAGACGATGTGGCTGCAATTGAGCAGCACCACGCCCCAGCGCAGCAGCCAGGTGCGAGCGTCCTGATCCTGACTTTGATTGAGCTGGCTGATGCGATGGTAGATCAGCGATTCGAACTGGCTTTCGCTCTGCTGCGGCCGTTTGCTCAACTGATCGATAAAGTCGCGCCGCAGCGCGCGGATAATGCGGCGGCTTTTGCGTTTGTCCGAGCTGGGGCGCAGGATCTGAAACGCCAGCCCGGCCAGCAGCACGCCGACGATTTTAGCGATGTTGTCATTGATAAAGGACTGGTAGTCATAGCTCGGCGGATTGCTGACGGTCAGGAACGAGCCCATAAAGACGATCAGCTGCCCCCAGAGCGCGGCATAAGGTGGATTCTGCAGCTTGAGCATCTGCATGGTCACCAGGATCGGGAACAGGAAGGCGCAGAACACCCAGAAGTCGTCAATCTGGATCATCAAACCGAATTTCACCACGAAGCAGGCGACCGAGAGCAGCAGCACCGCCTTGAGCAAGGTGCTGACGCTGTTGATCGGCGAAGGCGTGGAAGAGTAGAGCACGCAGCTGATGGCGGTGAGCGTCAGCGCCGCGCTGCCGGCGTCCCACTGCGTGTTGATCCAGTAGGCGCAGCCGATCACGATGCACAAAAAGGTGCGCAGGCCGTTGTAGGCGGCTTCGTAGCTGTCGGTATGGCGCGCCAGCGAAGTGACGCGCGGCGGTTGGAGATCGCTGACCGCCGTGGCGCTTTCCAACCGCCGCAGCCAGCGGTTGCAGCGCAGGTAAAGCCAACAGAAATCGCGCAGCCGCAGCCAGAAGGCGCGATGGCGGTAGTCCGTAGCCTCTTGCGGGGCGATCTGCTGAAGCAGGCGCGCCAAACGGTATTTGTCGGTGGCGGGATCGCGCAACTCGTCCAGCAGTTGTGTCAGCACCGGCATCAGATTGGCGGGGCGATCCGGCCAGTTCAGCAGCATGCGGCGCAGGCTGGAGATAACGCTGGTCATGCGCAGCTGTTGGTGCAGCAGATAGTTGAGCAGGTTATTTTGCCGCCGCAGCCGGTAGTGGCTCCAGAATGCCTGAATGCGCAGCAGGTTCATGGTCAGGATCTGGCCGATGACCCCTTCGTGCGAGGTGCGCATCTGCGCGGTGATCTCCGGCTGCCACAGCATGGCGGCATGCTCCAGCAGGCGCAGCTGCATGCGCCGCAGCGAGGTCAGCAGGGCTTCGCCGTCCGAGGTGCTGGGCAGGATCATCATCATCAACCCGCCGCACAGAATGCCGGTGATCACTTCGCAAACCCGCGCCTGCGCGATATCGAAGATCTGCTGGGTATCGGTGACGTTGACCGTGCCGAAGGCGATGATGGCGGCGGTATAGCCCGCCAGCGCGAAGGCATAAGAGACGTTGTTTTGGTAATGGTTGGAGACGTAGGTGCACAGCCCGATCCAGGCGGCGATGAACAGCGTAAACAGCCAGGGATCGTTCAGGCAGTGGCCGGCGATCGCCACCGACGCGGCGGCGCCCACCAGGCTGCCGAAGATGCGGCCGATGCTTTTGCTGATCACGCCGCCGATGGTGGGGAAGCTCACCACCGCGGCGGAGGTAAGCGCCCAATAGGGTTCGTCGAGTTCGAGCACGAAGGCTACCCATAGCGCCAGACACATCGCGAGCGAGTTGCGCAGCGCATAGCGCCATTGGCCGCCGGTCGCCTTACCCCAGGGGGTGCGGTTCCACTCCAAAAAAGGCAGGTTCACACTTTAGTTCCGCTGATGAATCGAAATGGTGCAGGTGGTGCCGGCGACCAGCGTCAAATCGGCGGGCACGTTGAGCAATTTTATCCGTACCGGCACGCGCTGGGCCAAACGCACCCAAGGAACATTAGGCTTAACGTCCATTAATAGATCGTTGCTGCTGTCAACGCTCTGATCGTAAATGGCGCGGCCGATGCTCTCTACTTCCCCCTGTAGCGGCGTGTTGCCGTTATATAAAACGATGTCCGCTTTATTGCCTTCTTTTATATGCTTCAGCTTGGTTTCTTCGAAATAACCGAGCACATAAAACGAATGCACATCCACCAACGCCACCAGCGGCGTACCGGCGTTGGCGTAGTTCCCGACCCGCGCCTGCAGGTTGGTGATATAACCGTCGGTTGGCGCGTAAATTTTGGTTTTGCTCAAATTCCATTTGGCCTGTTCCAGATTGGCCAGGGCGGCTTTATAGGCGGCCTTCATTGCCTGCGCGGCTAAATTTGACTCGTCCAAATCTTCAGCGGAAATAACGTTACGCGGTAAACCGCGGCGGCGGACAGCCTCGTGGTCCGCTTTGGCCAGATCGGATTGCGCTTTTGCCACCGCGGCCTCGGCATTGTCCAGCGCAATCTGGTAGGGCACCGGGTCGAGGGTAAAAATCAGACTTCCCGCAGGTACGAACTGATTGTCATTCGCGCTTATTTTCTCTAATCTTCCAGAGACTTCAGGGGTGATATTGACGAGTTCGGCGCGCACTTTTCCATCACGGGTCCATGGGGATTGCATATAATAATTCCAGAGCCACCAACCGGCGCAGACGGCAATGGCGCAGACGATCACCGTAGAGAAGTATTTTAATGTTTTATGCTGCATGGGTTACCAACTCGCTAAAATCCATAAGGAACCGCTGACGGTCAGAACGAAAATGGACAGGTCCATCAACATGGGATGCCAGATTTCACCGGAATACATCCAGTCTCTCAGCAGCTGATGAATCAGCAGCCATAAGAGCAGTCCTAGTAAAAAAGCTTTAAATATAGGTGGAAAATAAAGCGATGCTCCCAGGACCAAATCGGGTAAGGGAGATGAGGTGTGTAACCATGATGTATTCACATTAACAATCCCTAAGGGTGAATATGTTGAATATTTGCATAACGATTAAACAATAGCGGCTAAAAATAGTGGCTATTTCCACAATATACATTATATACATTTGTGTTTTTAATGTGAGTTACCCAAAATAGTCTAAGCTCTGGGAGGTAATGTTAGCATGCTAATTATAAGGAGGGGGAAGTGGAGTCAACATTAGGTTCAGATTTAGCACGATTAGTTCGTGTGTGGCGCGCGCTCATCGATCATCGGCTCAAGCCGTTGGAGCTGACCCAAACGCATTGGGTCACCTTGCACAATATCAATCGCTTGCCGCCGGAGCAGTCACAAATCCAGCTGGCCAAGGCGATCGGTATCGAGCAACCGTCACTGGTCCGTACGCTGGACCAACTGGAGGAGAAAGGGCTGATCACGCGTCACACCTGTGCCAACGATCGCCGCGCGAAGCGCATCAAGCTGACCGAAGCGGCCGATCCGATCATCAGGGAAGTGGACAGTGTGATCACGTCTACGCGCAGTGAGATTTTAAGCGGCATTACCGCCGACGAAGTGCATCTGTTGGTAGGGCTGATTGGCAAGTTAGAACAAAATATCACCGAACTGCAGAACAAATAATAATATTCTTATTTTCTACGATTACAGTTTCACAGCATCAGAAATAAAACCGGAGGCGATTGCCTCCGGTTTGCCGCTTGTCGCCGGCTGGCTTACAGCGGGGAAACGGTGATGGTGTCGCCCATGCGCGCCATGCGCACGCGCTGGCCAGGGCTGAACTTGGTGTCGCCCGCTTTCTGCACCACCACGATGTTCTCTTTCTGGTCGGTTTTGATCTCCAGCTCGTAGCCGGAGGTACGGCCGGCCACTTCACCGATGCTGTTGCCTGCCGCGCCGCCGGCGATAGCGCCCGCCGCGGTAGCCAGCGTACGACCGGTGCCGCCGCCAACGGTGTTGCCCAACAGCCCGCCAATCACCGCGCCGCCGATCATCCCCATGGCGTTGGAGCCTTCGCCGCCCTGAATTTTAACCGGACGCACGGAAACCAGCGTCCCGTAGGTGACGTTCTGCACCTGCTTGGCCTGCGAGGACGAGTAGACATCACCGGACATGGATTCATTGGCACAGCCGGCCAGCGTAACGGCGGCGACGGCAACGACGAGAAGACGCTTGATCATACAAAACTCCTGATGGTAGTAGTCCATAACCTGGTAATGCTCCCCAGGCAAGATTCAGTGAAAACGATAGACAAAGTATGGCTGAAAGTTGACACACCGCCATGCTTCATCGCTGCATGCAGCTTAACTTTTCTCTGTTCAACCAATAATAAACCGCGGTTTACCTTTATGACAGCCTTGGCGACATTCCGTCGCCTGTTATGGCACGGTTTAACACATAACCCGTGCCACAGCGGCATCGGGGGGCATCTGGCTCACGAACCGTAAAAAAAGCATCATAATTCATGGCGTTAATCCGGCAATTCTGGTTTATTTGTCAGGATGAATTTTGCTTACCGCGCGGGTTAGAGGATGTTGCTATGAAGTCAGGCCGCTATATAGGCGTCATGTCCGGCACCAGTCTGGACGGAATCGATGTGGTATTGGCCGCGATCGACGATCGCATGGTGGCGCAGCAGGCCAGCTATAGCCATCCGATGCCGATGGCGTTGAAAAAAGAGATCCTGGGCATGTGCCAGGGGCAGCAAACCACGTTGGCCGCCGTCGGCCGCCTGGACGCGCAGCTGGGCACGTTGTTCGGCGAGGCGGTGCTCGGCCTGCTGAAGCAAACCGGCATCGGCGCGGAGCAGATCACCGCCATCGGGTGCCACGGCCAGACGGTGTGGCACGAACCGGAGGGTGACGCGCGTTTCTCGATGCAGCTCGGTGATAACAACCGCATCGCCGCGCTGACCGATATCACCACCGTCGGCGATTTCCGCCGGCGCGACATGGCCTACGGCGGCCAGGGCGCGCCGCTGGTGCCGGCGTTTCATCAGGCGCTGCTGGGGCATCCCGTCGAGCGGCGTATGGTGCTGAACGTCGGCGGCATCGCCAACCTTTCTCTGCTGTTGCCCGGTACGCCGGTGCGCGGTTTCGATACCGGGCCGGGCAACATGCTGATGGACGCCTGGGTATGGCGCCACCGCGCGCAGCCTTACGATCAGGACGGCGGCTGGGCGATGCAGGGGCGAGTTTGCTTGCCGCTGTTGCAGCAGATGCTGGCGGATCCGTACTTCGCGCTGCCGGCGCCGAAAAGCACCGGCCGCGAGTATTTCAATATCGCCTGGCTGGAGCGGCAGCTGGCCGGATTGCCGGCGATTGCGCCGGTCGACGTGCAGGCCACGCTCACGGAGCTGACCGCGGTCAGCATCAGCGAGCAGGTATTGCTGGCCGGCGGGTGCGAGCGCCTGCTGGTCTGTGGTGGCGGGGCGCGCAACACGCTGCTGATGGCGCGCCTGTCTGCGTTGCTGCCGGGTACGGAGGTTGGGCTGACCGACGATTTCGGCGTCAGCGGCGACGATATGGAAGCGCTGGCCTTCGCCTGGCTGGCCTTCCGCACGCTGTCCGGCCAGGCCGGCAATCTGCCTTCGGTGACCGGCGCCAGCCGTGAAACGGTGTTGGGTGGGATTTATCCGGTTTTGCCATTGGGGGCCCGTTAGCTCTGTTAGGATAGCCTGTGAAGGATTTTTCTAAGGAGCAATAGCATGAAAAAAGTCATTTTCGTCGCCGGCGCGCTGGCGCTGTCCGGCTGCAGCTACATCCTGCCGCAAAGCAGCCAGACGATGCACTACCAGTGCGGCACCACGCCGCTGACGGTGGCGCTTGACGGCAAGGCGAGCGAAGTCAGCCTGCTGATGGACGGCGAACAGCTGCATCTCAAGCAGGTGCTGGCGCTGACCGGCGCCAAATACAGCGACGGCAAATACACTTTTTGGTCGAAAGACCGTAACGCCTATCTTGAGCGCAACGGCAAGGTAGTCATGAGCGACTGCGTGTTGACGGAGTGAAGGTCGACGGCGGCGTCGGAGCGATTGAGTTCCTGACGCCGCAGGCGCAGAATGTAACGACGGATTTTTTCAGTTGGTCGATAACCCAGATGATTGAAAAGAGTGAGTTTGATGTTGCGGACCTGCGCCGTGAATACACCCGAGGCGGCCTGCGCCGCAACGATCTGACCGCCAACCCGCTCGAACTGTTCGAGCGTTGGTTGAAACAGGCCTGCGACGCGCGCCTGGCCGATCCCACCGCCATGTGCGTCGCGACCGTCGACGAACACGGCCAGCCTTATCAACGCATCGTGCTGCTGAAGCATTTCGATGAGCAGGGGCTGGTGTTCTACACCAACCTCGGCAGCCGCAAGGCGCAGCAGCTGGCGCACAACCCGCATATCAGCCTGCTGTTCCCCTGGCACATGCTCGATCGCCAGGTGATTTTCCTCGGCCAGGCGGAGCGCCTGTCGACCCTAGACGTGCTGAAGTATTTCAACAGCCGGCCGAAAGACAGCCAGATCGGCGCCTGGGTGTCGCAGCAGTCGTCGCGCATTTCCGCGCGCGGCGTGCTGGAAAGCAAATTCCTTGAGCTGAAGCAGAAGTTCCAGCAGGGCGAGGTGCCGTTGCCGAGTTTCTGGGGCGGATTCCGCGTGAAATTTGACTCCGTCGAGTTCTGGCAGGGCGGCGCCCATCGCCTGCATGACCGTTTCCTGTATCAGCGGGACGGGAATGACTGGAAAATTGACCGACTGGCACCCTGAAGACGGAAAATCCCCTCTAAGCGCTGGTGCTGACGCCGCCGGCGCTTTATTCTATGCGCTACCCTGAATTTTTATTTCGCCACTGGGCGAAAGGCCGTGTACCGGCAAAGGTGCATTCGTTTATACATGGAGTCATTGATGGCAAGCAGCAACTTGATTAAACAACTGCAAGAGCGGGGCCTCGTTGCCCAGGTTACGGATGAGGAAGCGTTAGCGGAGCGACTGGCGCAAGGGCCAATTGCACTGTATTGCGGTTTCGATCCGACCGCTGACAGCTTGCATTTGGGCCATCTGGTTCCTCTGTTGTGCCTGAAGCGCTTCCAACTGGCCGGCCACAAGCCGGTAGCACTGGTGGGCGGCGCCACTGGCCTCATCGGCGATCCGAGCTTCAAAGCGGCGGAGCGCAAGCTGAACACCACCGATACGGTGAACGAGTGGGTCGAGAAGATCCGCAAGCAGGTTTCCCCGTTCCTCGATTTCGACTGCGGCAGCAACAGCGCTATCGCGGCCAACAACTACGACTGGTTCGGCGGCATGAACGTGCTGACCTTCCTGCGTGACATCGGCAAGCACTTCTCCGTCAACCAGATGATCAACAAGGAAGCGGTCAAGCAGCGCCTGAATCGCGACGACTCCGGCATCTCCTTCACCGAGTTCTCTTATAACCTGCTGCAGGGCTACGATTTCTCCGAGCTGTATAACCGCCACCAGGTGGAGCTGCAGATTGGTGGCTCCGATCAGTGGGGCAACATCACCTCAGGCATCGATCTGACGCGTCGTCAGCACCAGAAGCAGGTGTTCGGCCTGACCGTGCCGTTGATCACCAAAGCAGACGGCACCAAGTTCGGTAAAACCGAAGGCGGCGCGGTCTGGCTGGCGCCGGAAAAAACCAGTCCGTACAAGTTCTACCAGTTCTGGATCAACACCGCCGACGCCGACGTTTACCGTTTCCTGAAGTTCTTCACCTTCATGAGCCTGGAAGACATCAACGCGCTGGAGGAAGAAGACAAGAACAGCGGCAAGGCGCCGCGCGCCCAGTACGTGCTGGCGGAAGAAGTGACCGGCATGGTGCACGGTGCGGAAGGCCTGGCGGCCGCCAAGCGCATCACTCAGAGCCTGTTCTCCGGCGCGCTGCACGACATGACCGAAGCGGACTTCGCCCAGCTGGCGCAGGACGGCATGCCGACCATTAAACTGGAGCGCGACGCCGATCTGCAGCAGGCACTGGTGAATGCCGAACTGGTGCCGTCACGCGGCCAGGCGCGCACCATGATCGGCTCCAACGCGGTGACCATCAACGGCGAGAAACAATCGGATGCCGAATACCGCTTCAGCGATGCGGACCGTCTGTTCGGCCGCTACACGCTGCTGCGCCGTGGCAAGAAACACTACTGCCTGGTGGATTGGCAGTAAGCGTCAGTCAGCCTATATGACGTGAAAAGCCCGGGGAGATCCCCGGGCTTTTTTTATCACATGGCGCGGATGAAGATTAGGCAAACGCCTCCGGCAGCGAGTTTTCGGCCGCAACACCGTTCACGGTAATGGCTGGCGAGTGGTAATGCAGAGAGACGGCAGCCAGATAGGGATCCTGATTGCCGATCGAGAACACCACATCATCGGCGTCAAACGTTTGGTTATGATTGTTGTCCACGATGACATAGAGCGATTTGTCCAACTTTAGCAATCCGACTTCCGCCAGGTTGTTGGCGCTGGCGCCGTTGGTCATCTTCGCCAGAACCTGCGAGAACAGCGCTTGGGCATTGTCCGTCGCATTCAGGCCACTGAACGCATTTTGTAACTCAGCTTGGGTGGTGGCGCTGCCGTACAAGGTTGCGGTCTTGTCTCCTGTCTTGGAGAAAACCCATGGGTTATCGGTTTCTCCCACGGAGATGACGCTGTTGGCATAGCCAGTATTGAGCGTGACCATATTGTCTATTTTGCTATCGGTAAAATGTAACGCACCGGCGCTATCCAGCGTCGTGTTGCCTTTAACGTCGGCTTTATAGACGGTCAATCCGGTGCGGTCGACCGTTAACTGGTCGCCGGCAAGTTCGGCAATGACATGGGCGAAATCGTCTTTATTGGCCAGCGTATTTAGCGTGTTGTAGAAAGCGCCGCCGCCGGTGCCGCCTTTTTCTGCGACGAGGTACAGCTTCATGTCGGAGTAATAACGGCGTTCATCGGTAAATTCGCTGCCTATGATGGTCTTCAGGTTATCGCTAAAATCTGCGGCGACGGTCAGATTAAGCACCAGCGGCTTATCGCCTGTGTACATATAGCCGCTCAGCATCAACGTGCTAATCGAGTTGTCCCCGCCGCTCAGGGTCAACGTGCGATTTTGCACAATGTCGAGATTACTGCCCATACGGATTTCGAGCGTTTCTTTATGGTTCGATGTAAAGCTGAAAGTACCCATATTGAGGTTGGTTACCGTATGGCTAGCCGCATCGGTAAAGAACAATTTAAAGCTGTCGTCGCTTTGCGCCGTATCGCTGATATGGATACGGCTTTTCGCGGTCAAGTCGCCGCCGAGGGTAAATTGCCCGCTGCTGACGTTGAGCAGCGTTAAATCTCCGGAGTAGGCCGTAATTACCCCCCCAGCCGATCCCGTAGCGTTTTGCGAAGCATTGGGCTGCGCCATTTCGCCTTGTTTTAGCGAGTTGATGTTGCCGTAAATCGGATGGGAGACGGTGGCTTCTTGCGTGAACAACCCAAAGTCAAAGACCTTGTTGCCTTCGGTGGCGACCCGCTGCCCGTTAAGATAAATCTCTCCGGTACCGCGATAATGGGTCAAATCTACATAGTTGAAGTACAGGAACTGATTAACGTTATTTGTGATTTCAGCATCATAGCCACCGCCGGCGCTGGCCGTCAGGTGGACGACCTTGGTGAAAAAATTGGCTGAGACACTGTAGTAAGATGTCTCGGGATCGCTATTAAGCGCCGTCGCTTTGAAATCACTGCTGACCCTATTGCCGCTGTCGGCGGTGGCATTGCCTTGCCAGACAAGCTGATGTTTCCCGGCGGCCAGATTGATTTGCGCGGCCGCCGTCGTCATATCGAGCCGGTCGGCGACGACGGTGCTGTTCTTAACGTTGGTAAAGTTAATCCCTTCGGGGGCGTTCAGCAGATTGCCCTCGCTAAGAATGAGAGTGATATTCAGGTTTCTCAGCGACTGCAGCATTGCGTCATTGGTGGCAAAATCGCCCTGCAGCGTGACTTTTTGCAACGATTTGGCAAAGCTGAGATCGACCGCGGAGCCGACCTCCGCGTTAAGGGTGATCTCGCGCAGTTGGCTGATTTCCGCATGACTTAACGTATGTTGCTTACCGGTATTCAGGCTGCCGTTGAGGGCGCCGTCGGCATTCGACATCGTGACGTTGCCACGGATCTGATACCCCAGCTCGCTGCCAATTTTGTATTCGAGATTGACGAGTTGCTCGTGACTGGGGCTGACTCCGCCCTCCAGCGGCGCTTCCCCGTTACGGAACGCATGCAAAATATTCAGCGTCGCCTGCAGCGGATTATTGCCGGCTTTGAGCAAAATTGCCTGTTTTTGCAGTTCGCTCAGCGCCGGGCCGTAATACAGTTCGTGATAAACCCTGGCGAAGTCTGCGGCATCTTTGAAGGGGGAGGATTTAGCCAGAATGGTCAGCAGATCAAGCTCGGAATTTCCCGCGGCGAGGAATTTGCTGTAACTGTCCAACCCGGTTGATTCCAGCGTGGCCTTTTTCCCCAGTTGCAGAAAGAGCAGCGCCACGCTTTCCTGATAGTTGGTCGCAGCCATCTCACCCGCAGCGTAGACATGGGTAGCATTAAGAAAAGCCTGTTTGGCTGTGTCATGGGCAGTGTCGTTACGAATATCGGCGATCAGACGCATGATGACGTCGCCGCGCGTTTCGGTATGATTATTCAACCCGGTGACGTAATTGGCGAGCTCGCTTGCGCCTGCATCAACGCCGAACGTATTTTTATAGACGGTTTTGACGAAGTCTTCATTACTTAACGTGGTCAACGCGCTGCGCGTATCGACGAAACGGCCGGCGATATAGCTGGCGTCGGCTTTTCCCGTCGCCAGAACCTGGCTCCAGTAATTGACGCCTTCCGCCACCGCAAGGCTGCCTACGATGTAAAACAGAGCTTGAATATCGGCTGCCGCTTCGGCGTTGGCGGGATAGGGGGACAAAGCGGGGTGTAAGGTTGTATCAATAATATCAAACAGATGCTGTTGCTGTGCGACCGATGCCGCAGCGTCGCCCATATAGCTTTTCACGCCGGCGATGAGATCCTTGGTAATCAGCCCCAGCGTTTTTCCTGCATTGGCTTGCGCGACCAGCGTGGCCAGCACTGCGGGCGCTGGATCCGCGCCTGTCGTATTTTTATAGATGTATTGAATTTTTTGCGATGTTGTCAGGCCATCGTAGCGATGATGTCCATCCTGAGACTGGATGAATTTTTCTGCCAGTTGATCTCTGCTGTACTGCCCCGATTCCAACTGGCGGGCAAAGAAGTTCAAGGCGGCGCTATCGGCTTTTTTACCGAGCGTGGCGTAAAAAAGGATGGCCACATCCTGTTGTGACGACAATAAACTCATGTTAACCCCTGTGTTGACATAGAAATAAGCATCAACAAGTACAGTTCAAAACCGGGTTATTGCAATGCGGCGAAATATGAGGAAATTCTGTTTCTGCCGAAAATGCGGTTGTCCTCTGTGTAAAAGCACTGCGGCGAAAGGCTCGATACTGGGGCAACCCTATAGTGGCAGTCCACTATCGTAAATATCTTGGCGTGGATCGGGTTTTTCTCTCTGTCGAAGCCATGGCTGCAGGCCCGCGGCTTTTTTTGGATCGGACTTTTCGCTACAATATGCCGCCGTCGAAAGCATAAAAATCCCTCTCATTTCTTGTTTTTAACAGCGCCGGCATGACGTTTTAGCGTCGTGCACCCATTATCATTTCGCCGCGGGCTGATGCACACGGCATGGCGAGGTCAGTTGTTCCGATGAAAAACATTCTTTCTATCCAGTCGCACGTGGTGTTTGGTCACGCCGGCAACAGTGCGGCTGAATTCCCGATGCGCCGCATGGGCGTCAATGTCTGGCCGCTGAACACGGTGCAGTTCTCCAACCATACGCAATACGGCCAGTGGACCGGCTGCGTCATGCCTGCCAGCCACCTGACCGAGATCGCGCAGGGTATTGCCAAAATCGAGCAGCTGCAACGCTGTGATGCGGTGCTGAGCGGTTATATCGGTTCGCCGGAACAGGGCGACCATATTCTGGAGATCGTGCGTCAGGTTAAGCAGGCGAACCCGAACGCCTGGTATTTCTGCGATCCGGTGATGGGGCATCCTGAAAAGGGCTGCATCGTGGCGCCGGGCGTGGCCGAGTTTCACTGCCGCCAGGCGCTGCCGTGCAGCGACATGATGGCGCCGAACCTGCTGGAGTTGGAGATGCTGAGCCAGATGGCCGTCGCCAACGTGGCCGATGCGGTGCAGGCCGCCCGCGTGCTGATCGCCAAGGGGCCGCGGCTGGTGCTGGTCAAGCACCTGGCCCGCGCCGGCTATCACGCCGACTGCTTCGAAATGCTGCTGGTGACGGCGGACGAGGCCTGGCACATCAGCCGGCCGCTGGTGGACTTCGGCGCGCGTCAGCCGGTCGGCGTCGGTGATTTGACCAGCGGTCTGCTGCTGGTGGATCTGCTGAAGGGCGAGGCGCTGGACAAAGCGCTGGAGCACGTGACCGCCGCCGTGTATGAGGTGATGCTGACCACGCAGGAGATGGGCGAATACGAACTGCAGGTGGTGGCGGCGCAGGATCGGATCGTGCAGCCGCTCAGCGAATTCAAAGCGGTAAAGCTGTAAGTGCATCGAGCCCCGGCGACAGCCGCCGGGGCTGAAACTTTACTTCAATCCTTCGGCGTTCAGCGCCGCATCTACCGCCGGGCGCGCCGCAACGCGATCGAACCAGGCCGCCAGATGGGCGTGCTTGCGCACGTCGAACTGCAGGGCGAACGCCCAACGCAACACGGTGAACAGGTAGGCGTCGGCTACGCTGAAACGGCTTCCCAACAGGAAGTGCTGCTTCGCCAGCACCGAATCCAGATAGCTGAACTGCTGCTCCAGCTTGGCGCGCGCGATGGTTTGGTATTCCTCGGGCGTTTTCGGGTTGAACAGCGGGCTGAACCCTTTGTGCAGTTCGGTGGCGATGTAGTTCAGCCATTCGATCGCGTGGTAGCGCGACAGGGTGCCCGCCGCCGGGATCAGGTTGCGATCGGGCACGCGGTCCGCCAGGTATTGCACGATCGCCACGCCTTCGGTCAGCAGGCTGCCGTCATCCAGCAGCAGCGCCGGTACCTGTCCCTTGGGGTTGATGGCGAGGTAATCGGCGCCGCTCTCGGTCTTCTTCTGCGCCAGATCGACCTTCTCCGCCGTAAAATCCAGCCCTGCTTCACGCAGCACGATATGCGGGGACAGCGAACAGGCGCCGGCTTTATAGAACAGTTTCATCGGAAGCTCCTTGTTGATGACGAATGACGGGCATGCTTAACCTCTCATCGTAGTCCCATAGCGCCAAAATTACAGCGGCTTAGCTAACAAATTTAACCGATGATCGCCTCGGCGGGCTGCAGCTGCGCCAGCGTTGTGGCGATCTGCTGTTGCAACGCCTGCGGCGCTACCTGCATCGGCGAGCGCAGCTCGTTGGCGATCAGCCCCTGCTGAGCCAGCACCGTCTTGACCGGCGCCGGATTCGGGAAGCTGAACATCTGGTGGATCATCGGCAGCAGCTCATAGAAGTTGCTGCGCGCCGCGGCCAAATCGCCGGCGGCGACCTGCTGCACCAGCTGCACGAAACGTTCCGGGTGAACATGCGCGGCGGCGGAGATGGCGCCGGTGCCGCCGAGGCACAGCGTGGTGAGGATCAGATTGTCTTCCCCGGTCATCACATCGATTTCGCCGTCGGCGATCAGCGCCATGGTGGCGTCAGGGTTGCCGCCGCAGTCCTTGATGGCGGTGATGCGCGGATGGCGCGCGAGCCGGCGCAATGTGGCCAGCTCCATGGCGATGCCGGTGCGCTGCGGAATGTTGTACAGGATCACCGGCACGCTGGAGGCGTCGGCCAACTGGGTGAAATAATCGATCAGGCCGCATTGCGAAGGGCGAATGTAGTAAGGTGCCGGGATCAGCACGCCGGCGATGTCGCGCAGCTGAATGGCCTGCTGCATCTGCAGCGTGGCGGCCATGTTATTGCCGGAAAGGCCCATCACGACCTGGTGTGCGGGCGCTACTTCCAGCACGGCGTCGAGCACCGCCAGCTGTTCTTCTTTGTTCAGCGCGGCGGCTTCACCGGTGGAGCCGCAGACCACCAGACCCTCGATGCCGGCGTCGAGCAGGTGCCGCGCCAGGCGTTTCACCGCCGGCAGATCGACGGCATCGTGATTGAAAGGGGTAACCATCGCCACCCAAATACCCGAAAATGAGGCCATAAAATATTCCTTCTGTGTGACCGACAGAGAAGCCAGATGAGAAAATTGAAGGCGGGGCGTTGCGTGCCATCCAGTCAGCTCATCTGACGGGACAGCTCGCCCCGGTCAAATGAGCGTCTGTTTCTTCGATTTAACCGCCGCCAAACCGCCAACGGGCAACGCAGGTATCATCAGCATGTCAGCGTTGCGTGGGTAGGCCATGGCGGTCTCGTGAAAAGGGGAAGTGGGGTGATAATGAATAGTCTTCATCAGGCTGTCAATTTACAACAGATTGATAACATTGTTATTCATGATTCGGTAGCGAGGATGAGTTTGGCTAATAAATAAAAATCCCCGCAGCGGCGGGGAGAGTTTGGCTGGTTCAGCGCGGCGGGCGGGAGCCGATGGTGGCGGACCAACTGAAGGTGTCGCCGCTCGGCCGATAGCGGTTGGCCTTGCGTTCTGCACGCTCCGCCTTGGCGAGCTTCGCTCTGGCGGCCATGATGCGCGCCACCACTTCATCCTTGACCTTGTGCTGTTCGGCGTTGGTCAGCGGCCTGCCATGGCTTTTGCGCGCCTTGTCCAGTTCGGTTTTCACTTCCCGCTGTTCGCTTTCCGTCATCTCTTTCAACGTCAACTTTTTCATCTGTGCCGCCCGTTCGGTGAAGTTGGCTTTCAGTTTAACGGTGTTATGTGACCGAAAATGTTATGGGCATAACGAAATGCGCGGTAAGCCGGCATTACACCTCTTCCAGCAGATCGTCGACAAAGCGTCGCATGCGTTCGGTGCGCAGCTCGGCCATGTGCCGCCCGGCGGCGGTCTGGAAGCCGTCTTGCAGTTTGAACAGCTTGGTTTCGAAGTGGTCCAGGCTGAAACGTTTGTCGTCGTATTGACGATGTTCGGCCCGCGGGTCGGCGGCATCGTACAGCGCACTGCGCATGCGGCCGCCGATATAGAAGCAGCGCGCCACGCCGATGAGGCCGATGGCGTCGAGGCGATCGGCATCCTGCAGGATCTTCGCCTCCAGCGTTTGCGGGGGGATGCCGGCGGAGAAACTGTGCGCTTCGATGGCGTGAGCCACCGCCGCGATATCCGCCGGCGCCCACTCCAGCCGGGTCAGCGTCAACGTGGCTTGGTCCGCCGCCATGCGCGAGGCCAGATGGCGCTGCGGCGAGTTTTTTTCCACCGCGACGGCGTCGTGCAGCAGCACCGCCGCACAGAGAATGCGCCGGTCGCCGCCTTCCAGCTTGCTGATCCGGCGGCAGTTCTTCCAGACCCGGTGCAGATGTGCGACGTCATGCGAACCATCGTCCGACTCGAGGGTGAGCGGCAGCAACGTTTGCGCCAGCGCCTGATAGGGTGAGAAAGGTTGTAACAGCTCTTGCGTCAGCGAAGGTAAAGACACGTTCAGCTCCTGTTGGGGGAAATCGGTCAATCAGCATAGCCGCGCCGGATGCCGGGAGAATGACAGCAAAACGGCTATTGTTTACTAAAGTGCAACCCACTATTGTCATAACTGCGGTTTTTGCAGCGAAACAAGCAACCTAGAATAGCCGCATTCCGCCGTCTCCGCTTGGTGAGAGCCTGTGTCCGCGGAGATGGCCGGAATATCCTCATCAGCCATTGGAGAAGAGACATGCCAACCCCTCTTGAGATAGTGCGCGCAACCTATGAAGGCAGTTCCGAAGAAAACGGCCGTAATCTGCTGGCGGCGCTGGCCCCCGATGCCGAGTGGACCGAGGCCGCTGGCTTCCCCTACGCCGGTACCTATATTGGCCCGGAGAACATCATCAAGAACGTGCATCAGCGCCTGGGCAGCGAATGGCAAGGTTACCGCGCCGATGTCGACCACTTTTACGACGCTGGCGACAATGTGATCGCGCAAGGTTTTTATCACGGCACCTACCGTGCCACCGGCAAATCCTTCAGCGCCTCTTTTGCGCATATTTATACGCTGCGCGGCGGCAAAATCGTGAAGTTCGTGCAGATCGTCGACAGCGCCAAAGTGCTGGAAGCGATGCAGCCTTAATCGCCGCTGCGCTTGCCGAATTTGCGGTCGAACTCGCGCCGGTAGCCCCGGGCCTTGTTGCGATCGCGGATCCACAGATAGCCGCACACCAGCGCAACCGCTCCCGAGAAGGTGACGTTGCGCATATCCCGGTCATACCAAAACACCAGCAGCGCATCCAGCGCCGCAATCAGCGCGATCCATTTATACATATGGGATTGACGCCGCGTGGCGGCGTTAAGTCGCTTTAACTGTCTGGCTTCGTCCAACACCGGTTTTTGCTGCATAGCGTTTCGTTATCATCAGGCTGTTCACGCTAAATTAGCAGAATTTCCCTCGCCGCCGCAAAGATTAACGCGCGGTGCCATGCGGTTTTCCCCGCCCCTGGCGCGGGGCAGAAAATTTGTGCGCGGGCCTTGAATTGTCTATTGGGCGTGGTAGGTTATTTATTCGCTATTTTTGGGTTTTTATTCAACATTCGCCGTGTCATCAAGCTGCAGCACTGGGCGGTTAACGTGATGGGTTCGATACATGCGGCGGTTAACTTCGGCAGGAGGATGTGATGAACGATAAAACGGCACGCCCGCAGGATGTGGTTCAACAACAGCTTGACGCCTATAACGCCCGCGACATCGACGCCTTCATGGCCTGCTGGGCGGACGACGCGCAGTATTACGAGCATCCCGACACGTTGCTGGCCAGCGGCAAGGCGGCGATCCGCGAACGGCATCTGGTGCGTTTCCAGGAGCCAAGTCTGTACGGTGAACGGATAAAACGCATGGCGGTGGGGAACATGGTGGTCGATCAGGAAGTGGTGACGCGCAACTTCCCGCAGGGGCGTGGCAAAATGGATGTCATCGCCATTTACGAAGTGGAACAGGGGCGGATCGCCAAAGCCTGGTTCAAGATCGGCCCCTGCGTGCCGGATGAGGGCGCGCTCTAGCCGCGCATTATTGCAACGCCATCACCGCTTCTATCTCTACGCACACCTGCGGTGAAAACAACGCGCTGACCGCCACCAATGAACAGGCCGGCAGCGCGCCATCGAAATAGTCAAACAGCACCGGGCGCACGCCCGCCAGATCGGCAATGTCTGTCAGGAACACGCTGATTTTAATCAACGCTTTAAGATTAACGCCTTCGCTGGCGGCGATAGTGGCTAACTGCTCGAGGATCTCCTGCGTTTGCTCCGGCGCGCTCAAGCCTTGCGCGTCGGTGGCGAAGGCCGTCAATCCCGACACGTACAGGCGATCGCCGTGGCGCACCGCATGCACATAGGGGCCGCCCGGCGTAGGCAACTGCGGATAATTCGTGCGTTTTAATGATGTCATGATCAAACCCCGCGCAAGACCGGTTAATAAAATCGACAAACTTGGTTAGGATACTGAGGAAACGGCGGCCAGACGCCGCGCACCGATGATATTTGAGAGTATCATCCCTCTTTATTTTATACGTCGTCTTTCACCTGAATGTGACAGTGCGGCGCAGATCGGCCACAAGGACGCATGAGACGATGAACCCGCTTTTTACTCCCTACCTGCAACGCTGGCAACTGGAACAGGACGGCAAAGCCTTCGAAACCCACAGCAGTCTGCTGATGCCGGTGCGTTACCGGGGCGAGGCGGCGATGCTGAAGATCGCCCGCGAGCAGGAGGAGCGCTTCGGTGGCCAACTGATGTGCTGGTGGCGTGGGAAAGGCGCCGCGCAGGTGCTGGCGTGGCATGACGACGGCATTCTGCTGGAGCGCGCGCAGGGTGAAGGCTCGTTGGCGCAGCTGGTGCGTGACGGCGACGATGAGCAGGCCACGCAAATCCTGTGCCGGGCGATCGCCGCCTTGCATGCGCCGCGAGCGGAACCGTTGCCCGAGCTGATCCCGTTGCAGGAGTGGTTCAGCTCACTGTGGCCGGCGGCGCAGGCGCACGGCGGCATGCTGCGTCTCTGTGCCACGGCGGCGGCAGAATTGCTGCACAGCCCGCGAGAAGAGAGCGTGCTGCACGGCGATATTCACCATGACAACGTGCTGGACTTCGGCGAACGCGGCTGGCTGGCGATCGATCCCAAGCGTTTGTATGGCGAACGGGGCTTCGACTACGCCAATATCTTCTGCAATCCCAACTACGGCATCGCCACCGATCCGGCCATTTTCCAGCGCCGCGTGGAACAGGTCTGTCGCTTGGCCGGGCTGGAGCGCCGGCGCTTGCTGCAATGGATCCTGGCCTGGTCGGGGCTGTCCGCCGCCTGGTTCATGGAAGACGGGCAGGCGGCGGACATCGACTTTCGCGTCGCTGAGCTGGCGGCGCGCGCGCTGGATCTCCCGCTGCCGGGCGGCGACTCAGGGTTCATCCTGCCAGTAATCGAGCGAGGTTGAAGGGCGCTGCAGGTAGCGCACCTGCTGGCCGTCTGCGCCGCGCGCCATCGCCTGGTATTTGCCGGAATCCGGGTACATCACCAGCTCCGGCTGCTCGCGCGTGCTGACGGACAGGTACTTCAGCGGCGCATCGGAGGTGTTGATGATCTGGTGCGGGTATTCCGGGCCCGGCGGAATGAAGATGACATCCCCGCTGACGATCGGCAGCATTTCTCCGGCCACCCGCAGCGTACCGCTGCCTTCCAGAATGATGAACATTTCCTCCTGAGCGTAGTGAAAATGGTAGGGGCAGGAGCGCATACCCGGCGCGACACAATCGAAAGAGGCGCCCAGCTTGTCGGCGGCGGTGCCGGTGCCGAGGCGAGCGCCGACGCTGTCATACAGCGGCGGCCGCCGATCGTGCCGCTTATCTACTCGTTCGACATTGCGTATCAGGCGCTGAGCCAACAGCGCAGCTTTCTCAGTCATAGGCTTCCTTGGTGACGGCGTCACTTATTTTGTGAATTGATCTCAAGACGACAGAGAAAGTGAAGGCGCCATGGCGGCACTTGTCAATGTAGACCGCCCGTTATGCTTGGCTTGTTCGCTGCGGCAGCGACAGCAGCAGATGGGCGATCGCGCCGCCGACGATGCCCCAGAAGGCCGAACCGATGCCCAGTAACGTGACGCCGGAGGCGGTGATGAGGAAGGCGATCAGCGCCGCGTCGCGCTGTTTCTCATCATGCAGCGCGCGCTGCAGGCTGCCGCCGATGGTGCCGAGCAGCGCCAGCCCGGCGATGGTGTGGATCAGGGCGAGGGGCAGCGCGCTGAACAGCAGGCCGATGGCGCCGCCGAACAGACCGGCCAACAGGTAGAAGCCGCCAGCGGCCACCGCGCCCATATAGCGGCGCTGCGGATCGGGATGCACGTCCGGGCCCATGCAGATGGCGGCGGTGATCGCGGCGATGCACACCGAGAAGCCGCCGAACGGCGCCAGCAGCAGCGCGGTGAGCGCCGTCCAGGCGATCAGCGGTGAGGTGGGGACGCGGTAGCCCGCCGCCTGCAGCGTGGCGATGCCAGGCGCATTCTGCGAAGCCATGGTCACCACGAAGAACGGCACGCCGATGCCCAGCAGCGTCGGCCAGCTGAAGTGCGGCGCGATAAATTCCGGCATGGCGAGCGCCGGCGCGTGTTGCGCCGGCTGGATATCGCCCTGTAGCGCGGCGATCGCCAGCCCGGCCGCCAGCGTCAGCACGATGGCGTAGCGCGGCAGATAACGGCGGCTGAGCAGATAGGCCAGCCCCATGCCGGCGCTCAGCGGGAAATTGAGCTGCAGCGAAGCGAAGGCGTCCAGGCCGAAACGCAGCAGGATCCCCGCCAGCATCGCGGCGGAAATCGCCTGCGGAATGTAGTCCATCAGGCGGGCGAACAGCCCGGTGACGCCGCACAGCAGGATCAGACCGGAAGCGAAGATAAACACCCCGATCGCCTCGTTGATCGGCGTGCCGGGCAGGCTGGTGACCAGCAGCGCCGCACCGGGCGTCGACCAGGCGGTGAGGATAGGCGTGCGATAGTAAAGCGACAGTCCGAGCGAGGTGACGCCCATCGCGATCCCCAGCGCGCTCAGCCAGCCGCCGATCTGCGCCGGCGTGGCGCCTGCAGCGGCGGCGGCCTGGAAAATGATTGCGGCAGAGCTGGTGTAACCCACCAGAACGGCGACAAAGCCGGCCATGACGGCGGGCAGGGTCAGGTGGCGCAGGGAGAGGGCTGGGCGCATGAGGTGCTCCAATCGGTGATTGTGCGTTATAACGCACGACAAGAAAACAGCATAGCATCGTGCGCTATAGCGCACAAGCGGGTATAATCGGGCTCGACACGCAGAGGAGAACTGGATGCAGGAACTTGCCGGCCATTTGGCACACACCCTTCGCACGCTGCGCGCACAGCGCGGTTGGAGCCTGACGCAGGCGGCGGAATACACCGGCGTCAGCAAGGCGATGCTCGGGCAGATCGAACGCGGCGAGTCCAGCCCGACGGTGGCGACACTGTGGAAGATCGCCACCGGTTTCAACGTGGCGTTCTCCGCCTTTCTCGAGGCTTCTCCCGCGCAGCAGCAGGCGACGCTGCACCGCTACGGCGATCTGCCGGTCTACGATCAGGACAACGCCGACATGCGCGTAGTGCCGCTGTTTCCCTACGATCGCCCGCTGGGTTTCGATATGTTCGTCATCGATCTTGCGCCGGGCGCGCTCAGCGAGTCGTCGCCCCATGAGCCGGGCGTGATCGAGCATGTCATCGTGATCAGCGGCCGGTTGGAGTTGGCGATAGACGGCGAATGGCACAGCCTGGCCGCCGGCGAGGCGATGCGCTTTCAGGCCGATCGGCCGCACGCTTATCGCAACGCCAGTTCACAAACGGTGCGTATCCACGATCTGATCCACTACCCTCAATCCTGACTCAACGCGGCGGCCGTGGGCTTTGACTCCGCGCCGCCAAACGCCTACCTTGTTGAAAATGACGCTTATTTCACAGGCTGTCGCCCACGACGGGGCGGCGTTGCAGCCGACTCAAAAGGAGCTTGATTTTGCCGGTCACCAATCGACGTCAGTTTATTAAACTCAGTGCGCAAACCGCAGGAGCCGTATTCGCGATGACTTCATTACCCAACAGTATCCGCCTGGCGATGGCGGCGGAGGGCGGCGCGGCCGCCGGCGATGAATTCCTGTGGCTGGAGGAGCTGCAGGGTAAAAAAGCGCTGCAATGGGTGCAGCAGGAAAATCAGCGCACCGTGGCGCGTTTCGGCCAGGGCGAAGACTTTCAGCGCATTGAGCGCGAGGTGCTGGATATCCTCAATAAAGACACCCAGATCCCGTGGGTGAGCAAGCGCGGCGAGTACTATTACAACTTTTGGCAGGACCAGGCCAACCCGCGCGGCTTGCTGCGGCGCACCACGCTGGACGAGTACCGCAAGGCCAAACCGGCCTGGGAAACGGTGCTGGATATCGATGCGTTGGGCAAGGCGGAGGGCAAGGATTGGGTTTATCAAGGCTCGCAGCCGCTGGCGCCGGAATACCGCTATTGCCTGATGCAGCTGTCGCCGGACGGCGGCGACGCCACCGAAATCCGCGAATTCGATCTGATGGCCAAACGCTTCGTCAAGGACGGCTTCAACGTGCCGGTGGCGAAAAGCCGGGTTTCCTGGGTCGATCGGGACACGCTGTTCATCGCCACCGATTTCGGCCCCGGCTCGATGACCCAGTCCGGTTACGCGCGCATCGCCAAACGCTGGCGGCGCGGCACGCCGCTGAGCGCCGCCGAAACGCTGTACGAAGCGCAGCCCGAGGACATGGCGGTCTTCGCCTATCACGATCGCACGCCGGGCTTTGAGCGCGATTTCGTCGGCCGCAGCCTGGATTTCTATCGCCGCGACTACTTCTTGCTGGCTCAGGACGGCCGGCAGATCAAAATCGACATCCCGGCCGACGCCGAGCTGGATACGCACCGTGAATGGCTGCTGATTAAACCGAGCAGCGACTGGGAGGTGGGCGGCAAGCGCTATCCGTCCGGCGCGCTGCTGGCGGCCAACTTCGATGACTATCTGGCGGGCAAGCGCGAGCTGCAGCCGCTGTTTACCCCAACGGCGGAGCAGGCGCTGAGCGGCTACAGCGGCACCCGCGATCATCTGATCCTCAGCATCATGGATAACGTGGTCAACCGGCTGGAAGTGCTGACGCCGCAGGGCGGCAGCTGGCAACGTCGCCCGCTGGGCAACCCCGGCGCCATCAGCACCCTTTCCGCCGGCGGCATCGACGAAGAGAGCAACGCCTATTTCCTGACCGTCAGCGGGTTCCTGCAGCCGACCTCGCTGTACATGGGCAATCTCGACGGCGGTGAGGCGACGCTGCTGAAACAGGCGCCGCAGGATTTTGACGCGTCAGGCTACCGGGTGAGCCAGCATTTTGCGCGCTCCAAGGATGGCACCCGCGTGCCGTACTTCCAGATTGCCGCCAAAGATCTCAAACCGGACGGCAGCACGCCGACGCTGCTGTATGGCTACGGCGGGTTTGAAGTGCCGCTGCTGCCGGGCTATCTCGGCGGCAAGGCGCCGGCCTGGCTGGAGCGCGGCGGGGTGTACGTGGTGGCCAACATCCGCGGCGGCGGCGAATACGGCCCGGCCTGGCACCAGGCGGCGCTCAAGCAGAACCGCCATCGCGCCTACGAGGATTTTGCCGCCGTGGCCGAAGATCTGTTTGCACGCAAGGTGACCTCGGCGCCGCATTTGGGCGCGCGCGGCGGCAGCAACGGCGGCCTGTTGGTGGGCAATATGCTGACGCTGTATCCGCAGTTGTTCGGCTGCATCGTCTGCGAAGTGCCGCTGCTGGACATGCAGCGTTATACCCAGCTTTCCGCCGGCGCGTCGTGGATCGCCGAATACGGTGACCCGAGCAAGCCGGATGAGTGGGCTTATATCAAAACCTTCTCGCCGTACCACAACATTCAGGCGAAAACGGCCTATCCGCCGGTGCTGTTCTATACCGCCACCAGCGACGATCGGGTCAACCCGGCCCACGCCCGCAAAATGGCCGCGCGCATGCAGGCGATGGGGTATCAGCAGGCCTATTTCTATGAAAATACCGAAGGCGGGCACAGCGCCGCCGCCGACAAGCAACAGGCGGCGTTCCACAGCGCGCTGGTGAGCGAATTCATGTGGGCCAACCTGAGCGGAAAACCCAAGTCAGCGTAAACGCGTTTCTTGCGGGCATAAAAAAACACCGGGGCGTTAACCCCGGTGTTTTTATTTACGCTCAATCTGCCGGCGATCAGCGAGCCGCGGTGGCTTCCTGCGCTTTCTGATTGGCGTCTTCGGTGGTGTCCAGCGTCATGCGGTACAGCTTCGGCGCGGTCAGCATCATCAGGATAGCGATGACGGCGGTGACGATGCCGATCTGCATAAACACATGGCTGTAGATGGCCAGCGAAGCGTGCGCGTCGTTGATGTCGCTTGGGACGGCGGTCAGACCGGCAACCTTACCGGCGATCAGCGCGGCGGCGGCGGTAGTCAGGAACCAGGAGCCCATGATGAAGCCCATCAGACGCTGCGGCACCAGCTGCGCCACCATCGCCAGACCCAGGCCGGAAATCATCAGCTCGCCGATGCTCTGCAGCGCGTAGCTCAGGATCAGCCAGTTGACCGACACGATGCCCTGTTCGTTGGCGAAGCTGGCGCCCCACGGCAGTACCAGGAAGGCGCAGGAGCAGAGGATCATGCCGAAAGCGAACTTGTGCGGCATCGGCAGGCGATCGCCCATTTTGTTATACAGCGCGGCCAGAATCGGGCTGGCGAGCATGATCCAGAACGGGTTCAACGCCTGATACTGCTCCGGCTCGAAGGCGACGCCGAAGATGCTGTGTTCCACGTTGTGGATGGCGAAGAAGTTCAGCGAGGTTGGCATCTGGCTGTACAGCACGAAGAACACCACCGCTTCCAGCATCAGCAGGAAGGCGACGATCATCTTGCGGCGAGCGGCGCCGTGCAGGGCGAAGGTTTCCTTGGCGAACACCAGAACGATGCCGGCGGAAACCAGAGCCAGCGCCCAGCGCGCGATCACCTGGTTGTGCAGCAGCCAGCTGGACACGGCGATCAACGCCACGATGCCGACCAGCACCATCAGCAGTTTCGGCAGATGCAGCGGCTTGAAGTCAGGCTTGGAACCGTTTTCCTTCACCCACTTGCGGCACATCATAAAGTTGACCAGGGTGATCAGCATGCCGACCACGCTCAGCGAGAACGCCACGCTCCAGCCGTATTTCGCCGCCAGCCACGGAGTGGCCAGCATAGAGAAGAAGGAGCCGATGTTCACCGACATGTAATACATGGTGAAGGCACCGTCGAGACGCGGATCGTCTTTCTCATAGCAGGTGGACAACAGGGAGGACGGATTGGCCTTGAACAGACCGCTGCCCACGGCGATGGTCGCCATGCCCATGTAGACCCAGAAGATGTCGTGGCCGGAGTAGGCCACCATGGCGTAACCGGCGGCCAGCACCAGCGCGCCGAGCACGATCACGCGTTTGGCGCCCAGCACTTTGTCGCCCAGCCAGCCGCCGATGGCGACGAAACCGTATACCAGGGCGCTGAAGGAAGAGAACAGGGTGATGGAGTCGGCTTCGCTCATGCCGAGCATCTTGACCAGATAAACCGCCATGATGCCCTGCAGGCCGTAGTAGCCGAAACGCTCCCACAGTTCGATCGAGAAGATCAGATAGAACGCTTTCGGTTGTTTGAACGCGTTAAGGCTAACGCTCTCCGGATGTTGGTTGTTTGCTGTTGACACTGGTACCTCTGTTTTTTCGCAGCCCGTCTTTGGAGGACGGGAAAGTACAAAAGTTGATGCGGAACGGCATCCTTTTGCGTTGTTATAGGATGGGGACGGCGGTTAATGTTCACTATCTTTGTCAACGAGGCAAGCAGTTTGTCATATTCGGTTACATTTATCGCTCGCAGGATTATGCGGCGATGTTGCAAATGTTATGCAGTATTAACTTTCGGGTTTTAATGCTTTGCCGATTTTTTGTTTTGATTAAAAGCTATGCGAATTTTAAACAGGGATATATTCTGCTGAATTGCTATTTTTTAGCGCATCAGTGTAGGTGAGGTTATTAATCCGTTGGAATGTTGTGTGCATGGCGCGTTTTGTAAAATTATAGAAATTTGGGAAAACGGTACTGGCATTTGTGAACGCCTTGTGATCCTGAAAGCGTGACGTTCACCGCAATTTTCGACTAATTTTTCGCTTGAAAATAACACGGCACTGAGTTTTTCACTGAAAACCTCGAAATTGCCGGGGTTACTGCTGCGCGATATCACATTTCCGATAAAAAAGAGGCGCTGGCGGGGGGAGAGGTGGCGACGGGTGCGGTTTGCCGCACCCAACAGACTCAGGATTCGGGATAAACCTTTTCTTTATACTCGCACAGGTCTTCGATAATGCAGGAGCCACAGCGCGGTTTGCGTGCGATGCAGGTGTAGCGCCCGTGCAGGATCAGCCAGTGGTGGCAATCGACCTTGAATTCGGCGGGCACCACCTTCAACAGCTTCTCTTCCACCTGATCGACGTTCTTGCCCGGCGCGAAGTGGGTGCGGTTGCACACCCGGAAGATGTGGGTGTCCACGGCGATGGTCGCCCAGCCGAAGGCGGTATTGAGCACCACGTTGGCGGTCTTGCGGCCGACGCCCGGCAGCGCTTCCAGCGCGGCGCGATCTTCCGGCACTTCGCCGCCGTGCAGCTCCAGCAGCATGCGGCAGGTTTTGATCACGTTTTCGGCCTTGCTGTTGAACAGGCCAATGGTCTTGATGTACTCCTTGACGCCATCAACCCCCAGCGCCAGCATGGCGGCGGGGGTGTTGGCGACCGGATAAAGCTTGGCGGTCGCTTTGTTGACGCTGACGTCGGTGGCCTGTGCGGACAGCAATACCGCGATCAGCAGTTCAAACGGCGTGGTGTACACCAGCTCGGTGGTCGGGTGCGGGTTGTTGTCGCGCAGCCGGGTCAGAATTTCCAGTCGCTTCTGCTTGTTCATCAGGCCTTCTCAGCACGTCCTTGTTCCAGCAGCGGTTCCACCGCCACGGCGCGGGCTTTGCGCGCCTTCATTTTTTCGTCGATCAGATACTTGACCGCCAGCAGCAGCCCCAGGCCGATAAAGGCGCCCGGCGGCAACATGGCCAGCAGGAATGGGCTGTCGAAATGCACCACTTCGATGCGCAGCGACTTGGCCCAGCCGCCCAGCAGCTGGTCGGCGCCGTCGAACAGCGTGCCGTTGCCTAACAGTTCTCGCATCGAGCCCAGCGTCACCATCACGCCGGTGGCGCCGAGGCCGATCGCCAGACCGTCCAGCGCCGAGAGGCCGACCGGTTTTCGCGCCGCCACCGCTTCGGCACGGCCGACCACGATGCAGTTGGTCACGATCAACGGAATAAAGATCCCGAGCGACTGATACAAACCGAAGGCATAGGCGTTGATCAGCATCTGCACGATGCTCACCACCGCGGCGATGATCATTACGTAGATCGGAATACGCACTTCGCTCGGCACCCAGCGGCGCACCGCGGAAATCGAGGCGTTGGTCAAGACCAAAACCAGGGTGGTGGCCAACCCCAGGCCGAGCGCGTTGGTGACGGTGGAGGTCACCGCCAGCAGCGGGCACATGCCCAGCAGCTGCACCAGGGCGGAGTTGTTCTTCCACAACCCCTGGACGATCAATTCTTTGGCTTCACTCATTCGGCGGCTCCACACGCAGGTAAGCTTTCAAGTTTAGGCGGCAGCGTTTCCATATACAACGCCGTGCGGCGCACCGCATTGACCACTGCACGCGGGGTGATGGTAGCGCCGGTGAACTGATCGAACATACCGCCGTCTTTCTTCACCGCCCAGCGCTTATCGTCCGGGCCTTCGATTTTCTTGCCGCTGAAGAAGGAAATCCAGTCGGAAATGCGCAGTTCGATTTTGTCCCCCAGCCCCGGGGTTTCGTGGTGTTCAATCACGCGGGTGCCGAGCACCGTGCCGTTGAAATCGGCGCCGACCAGCAGCTTGATGGCGCCGGAGTAGCCGTCCGGCGCGGTGGTTTCCAGCGCGGCGGCGGTCGGTTGCCCGTTTTTGCGCGCCAGGTACAAGCGGTGCGGCGCGCCGTCGCCCAGCGCCGGATCGCTGACCAGGAAGCATTCGTTCTGCATAATGTTGTCGTAGTTTTCCGGCGGCACCACCTGATCGAGCAGCGCTTTTTGCTGCAGCGCCGCCTGATGGGCGATGGTGCCTTTCGTCAAGGTATAGACCACGGCGGTCAGGCCGGTGGTGACCGCCGCGAACACCGCCAGCGTGGTGCCGTGCTTTCTCATGGAATTCAGCATGGCGGCTCCTTAGCGATGGCCGTACACGCGCGGCTGCGTGTAGTGGTCGATTAACGGGACGGTGATGTTGGCGAGCAGCACGGCGAAAGCCACGCCGTCGGGGTAGCCGCCATAGACGCGGATCAGCCAGACCAGCACGCCGATCAGCGCGCCGTAGATCAGGCGGCCCTTCGGCGTGGTGGAGGCGCTGACCGGATCGGTGGCGATAAAGAACGCGCCCAGCATGCTGGCGCCGGAGAACAGGTGAATCAGCGGCGAAGCCTGATGCGCCGGATCGATCCACCAGGCAAGGCCGGAGCAGAAGGCGATGGCGGCCAACATGCTGAAAGGGATTTGCCAATGGATCAGGCGGCGCGCCAGCATAAACAGGCCGCCGGCCAGGAAGCCGAGGTTGACCCACTGCCAGCCGATGCCGGCCAGCGCGCCGCCGAACAGCGGTTGCTGCAGCACCTGTTCCACGCTGTGGCCGCTGCGCAGGCCGGTTTTGAAGCCGTCGAGCGGCGTGGCCTGGCTGATGCCGTCCACGCCCATCTGCAGTTCGTGCAGCGTCGCGCCTTGCGAGGTATGGCCGCTGAAAATGGCCAGCAGCGTGTCGTGGAGCGACAGCGCGGTGGCGCGCAGTTCATCCGGCGGCAGCCAGCTGGTCATCTGTACCGGGAAGGAGATCAGCAGCACCACGTAACCGACCATTGCCGGGTTGAACGGGTTCTGCCCGAGGCCGCCGTACAGCTGCTTGGCGATGACGATGGCGAAGAAAGTACCGATGACGATCATCCACCACGGGGCCAGCGGCGGCAGGCTGATGCCGAGCAGCAGCGCGGTCAGCAGGGCGGAGTTATCTGCCAGCCGGCTGCGCACCGGCAGCTTGCGCAGCCTGAGGATCGCGCCTTCTGCGGCCAGCGCGACGATCGCCGCCAACGCCACCTGGATCAGCACGCCGTAGCCGAAGAACCAAATCTGCGCCGCGATGCCGGGAATGCACGCCAACATCACCCACAGCATGATGCGGCTGGTGCTTTGCTGGTTGTGGGTGAAAGGCGAGCTGGCGATGTGTAAGCCTTTGGCGGCTGTGGGTGATACCGGCCTGAACTTCATAGAGTAACGATACCTTCTGCGCCGCGCCTGCGGCAGTTTCGATGCGCCGTTCTGAAGGCGCGGCAAAAATGATAGCCGAGCATTCTACCTGATTCGATGCGAGGGTAATACGCCTTAATAATAGGGGTATTCAGCTTTCCGCACATCTGGCGATCGGGACGGCGCGATTTGATTTTTTTTTGGCCGGAAAATGGGCTAACGTGAGGAATTGTCAGTGGAACTTGTGCCGCCATCGACCGCGAAAAATGGGGTAAGCGTCTGAATGAGATATCATTTTTCTCCAGATTTCCGCACAAAATAACAACTTTCACATAATCCGTGTAGGTTACTATCGCGAACATTATTGAGTCAGTGAATCCATAATAATGACAAATGAAGACATTTTTTTTATTGAAGAGCTAATTGAGTGGGTGGAGATACATCTGGAGAAACGGCCAAACCTGGATGAAGTCGCGCGTATTTCGGGCTATTCCAAGTGGCATCTGCAGCGTAAATTCAAGCGTATTACCGGCATTCAACTCGCCACCTACATCCGTTCGCGCATCCTGACGCGCGCCGCGGTGGCGCTGCGCATTACTCGTCGCTCGATCATCGACATTTCCGATGAGCTGGGCTTCGACTCTCAGCAGACCTTTACCCGCATGTTCAAGCAGCGCTTCGGCACCACGCCCAATCGCTACCGTTCGATGACGCACTGGGACGTGAAAAACCTGATGCCGCGCTTTAACTTCGAAGCCAGCTACGGCGCCGGTTATTACCCGGAAGTGAAGCGGCTGACGCTGCCCGAGATGCAGTTGGTCGGCTTCACGCGCCGGCTGGATTTCGCCTCCGAACAGGAGCTGGAGTACTCTTCCTGCATGGCGATGAAGGACGAGATTTTCAACGACTTCTTCAAGGGGCTGCACGTCGACTGTCGGCGGATTTACAGCATCTACTCCCCTCATGCCGGGGAGGGCGACGAGCTCTCATCCACGCTGGTGATGGCGGTCGATCCTGAACACAAAAAGGATATTCTTTCCAACTATCAAATCGACACTTTCCATCTGCCGAGCCGCGAGTTTATCTCCATCAACCATAAGGGTTCGGCGAAAGAGTGTTTGCAGTTTTTCGGCTACCTGATGTCGCATGTGATGCCAGGGCTGAAGGATGAGGTGCGCGGCAGTATGGAAATGGAGATCATTCAAACCAAAGAGTGGAATCCGGAATCCAAACTGCGCCAGATTGATGTGGATTACACCTACCTGATTTCTATCGATTAAACGGCGCCCGGCCACAGCCAGGCGCCGCTGTCATCATTTGTCTTCCGTTTCCGCCGCCAGCGATTCCCTGGCGGCTTTTTTGGCTTTGGCGCGGGCGATAGCCGCCGCGACGGCCGCCTTGCGCGGATCTTCCTCGGTGGCTGCCGGCGCCGTTTCCGCCGGTGCAGGGGCATCTGCCTGCTGCGCCGCTTTCTTGGCTTTGACACGCGCCAGAGCGGCCGCGACCGCCGCCTTGCGCGGATCTTCTTCGGCGGTTGCCGGCGCCGTTTCCGCCGATGCAGGGGCGTCCGCCTGCTGCGCCGCTTTCTTGGCTTTGGCGCGGGCGATAGCCGCCGCGACCGCCGCCTTGCGCGGATCTTCTTCGGCGGCTACCGGCGCCGTTTCCGCCGGTGCAGGGGCGTCCGCCTGCTGCGCCGCTTTCTTGGCTTTGACACGCGCCAGTGCCGCCGCGACCGCCGCCTTGCGCGGATCTTCTTCGGCGCTTGCCGGCGCCGTTTCCGTCGATGCAGGGGCGTCCGCCTGCTGCTCTGCCTTTTTGGCTTTGACGCGCGCCAGTGCCGCCGCGACCGCCGCCTTGCGCGGATCTTCTTCGGCGCTTGCCGGCGCCGTTTCCGTCGATGCAGGGGCGTCCGCCTGCTGCTCTGCCTTTTTGGCTTTGACGCGCGCCAGGGCGGCAGCGACCGCCGCTTTACGCGGATCGTCCTCTGCTACGGCAGGAGCAGTGCCATCTGCGGCCGGCGCTTCTTTGCGCGCTTTCACGCGGGCCAGCGCCGCGGCCACGGCGGCTTTGCGCGCGTCGTCGCCGGAGGCCGCCGGTGGCGCCTCTTTTTCCGCCTCGGCCGCCAACTGGGCGCGGCGTTCACGCGCCTGCGCTTTACGCGCTTCGCGGGCGGCGATCATTTCGCTGTTATCCGGCTGCTGGCCGTCGACCTGCGTCACCGCCGCTTCGGCATTCTTGCTGCGCACGCGAGCCAACGCGGCCTGCACCGCATCCTGATCGTCGTCGGACAGTTTGACGGCGGCTTTTTTGTGCCGCTCTTCGCGCGCCAGCTTCTCGCGCTCCAGGCGGGCCAGCTTGGCTTCGTAACGCGCCTTGGCCTCGGCGGCGCGCGCCGCTTCCAGATCGATAGCCTTGATCTCGGCCTTTTCCTGACGGTAGTACTGCACCAGCGGGATGTTGCTGGGGCAGACGAACGCGCAGGCGCCGCATTCAATGCAGTCGAACAGGTTATGGTTGCGCGCCTTGTCGTGCTCCTGCCCACGGCTGAACCAGTACAGCTGCTGCGGCAGCAGCCCGGCAGGGCAAGCGTCTACGCACAGGCCGCAGCGGATGCAGGATTGCTCCGGCTCCTGCGGCGTCATTTCATCGACCGTCGGCGCCAGAATACAGTTGCTGATCTTGACGATCGGTACATTCAGCGCGGGCAGGGTGAAGCCCATCAGCGGGCCACCCATGACCACCATCTGCTGCGCCTGCGGGCGGAAACCGGCGAAGTCGAGCAGGTGCTGCACCGGCGTGCCGATGCGCGCCCACAGGTTGCCCGGGCGCTCGATCGCGTCGCCGGTCAGGGTCACTACGCGCTCAATCAGCGGTTCACCGTCGACGATCGCTCGCTTGATGGCGAAGGCGGTGCCGACGTTTTGCATCAATACGCCGATGGCAGAGGAGTGCTTGCCGTGCGGCACTTCCTTGCCGGTCAGGATCTTGGTCAGCTGTTTGGCGCCGCCGGACGGGTATTTGGTGGGGATAACGCGCAGCGCAATGCCGGACTGGCCGCGCAACGCCTGCTTCAGCGCCGCGATCGCCTCCGGTTTGTTGTCTTCGATGCCGATCAGCGTGACCTTGGGTTGCAGAATATGTTGCAGGATCTGCGTGCCTTCAACGATCTGATCGGCATGTTCCTGCATCAGGCGATCGTCGGCGGTGATGTAAGGTTCGCACTCGGCGGCGTTGAGGATCAGCGTTTCCACGCCGCTCATGCCGCCCTGCAGCTTGCTGGCGGTTGGGAAACCGGCGCCGCCCAGACCGGCGATGCCGGCCTGATGAATACGTTGAATCAGATCCGCGGCGGGCGCTTGGCGGTAGTCAGCCACCGGATCGCGCTCGCACCAGCGGTCTTCGCCGTCCGCCTCGATAATCACGCACAGCTCCGTCAGCCCGGAAGGGTGCGCGGTGATGTGCGGCGTGATGGCGCTGACGGTGCCCGACGTGGGGGCGTGAACCGGCACGGTGCGGCCGCGGCCGACGGTCAGCGGCTGGCCTTTCAACACCCGATCGCCGGCGTTGACGCACAGCTCGCCTTCCGGCCCCAGATGCTGCTGCAGCGGAATGATAAAGGTCTTGGGCAGGGGAGCGACACGCAGCGGCGCACCGCTGGACTGCGTTTTCATTTCCGGCGGATGGATCCCGCCGTTGAAATCCCAGATCCGGTCTTTTTTAAAGGCGGCGAACAGATTAAGCATGTTGCTCCACGTGGATCACTTGCACCGGGATCGTCTTCATGTCCCACTTCCAGTTGGCGGTGGTGGTGGCGACCGGTCTCATTTCAATACAGTCGGTAGGGCAAGGGGCGACGCACAAGTCGCAGCCGGTGCAGAGGTCGGTGATGACGGTGTGCATGGCGCGGGTGGCGCCGACGATGGCGTCCACCGGGCAGGCCTGAATGCACTTGGTGCAACCGATGCAGTTGGCCTCGTCGATATAGGCCACTTTACGCTCCGGTTCGGCGGCGGCTTCGCTGCCCAGCGGCTGCGGCTCGACGTTGAGCAGCTCCGCCAGTTTCAACATCACCTGTTCGCCACCCGGCGCACATTTGTTGATCATCTCGCCGTTGGCCACCGCCTCGGCGTAGGGGCGGCAACCGGGGTAGCCGCACTGGCCGCACTGGCTCTGCGGCAGGATCGCGTCGACCTGCTCGGCGACCGGATCCTCCTCCACCTCAAAACGGCGCGCGGCGTAGCCCAGCACCAGTCCGAACAGCAGCCCGAGCGCGCTTAAAGCCGCGATAGCTATCCACAACGCAGTCATTAGAATTTCACCAGCCCGGTAAAGCCCATAAAGGCCAGCGACATCAGCCCGGCGGTGATCAGCGCGATCGAGGAGCCGCGGAACGGCGCCGGCACGTCGGCGACCGCCAGACGTTCGCGAATGGCGGCAAACAGCACCATGACCAGCGAGAAACCGGCGGCGGCGCTGAAGCCGTACACGGCGGACTGCAGAAAGTTGTAGCCGAGGTTAACGTTAAGCAACGCCACGCCCAGCACCGCGCAGTTGGTGGTGATCAGCGGCAGGAAGATGCCCAGCAGGCGGTAGAGCGCCGGGCTGGTCTTGCGCACCACCATCTCGGTGAACTGCACGACGACGGCGATCACCAGAATGAAGGAGAGCGTGCGCAGGTACACCAGATCCAGCGGAACCAGAATAAAGGTGTTGATCACCCAGGCGCTGACGGAGGCCAGCGTCATGACGAAGGTGGTGGCCATTCCCATGCCGATGGCGCTTTCCAGCTTCTTGGAAACGCCGAGGAACGGGCACAGGCCAAGAAACTTCACCAGAACGAAGTTGTTCACCAGTACGGTGCCGACAAACAGGAGCAGGTATTCGGTCATTGCGATGCCTAAAAAAATAAAAGCCGCCTATTATCGGGAATCGGCGGCCGGACGACAACATATGAATCGCAGGGGTATTGCCTTTTTTGGCGAAAATTTACACAAAACACCCGATAAAACGTGCTGCAACCGCCCTTAACGTTCGGTAAAGGTGCCTTTGACCCGCTGCGAGCGCTTGATGTAAGGCACCAGCAGCGCCGCCATCAGCAGCGGCCAGCCGAGGCTGCGCACCGCCACTTCATCCGGCACTGGCGCGAAGGCGAAGGCTTTCACCGCCAGGAGCACCGTGATCAGCAGCCACAGCAAGAACAGTTTGGGAAAGCGCTGCGAGCGCTGGCAAAACAGCCACAGCAGCCACAGGGTGAAGCACCACATCAAGAGCGTGGTCAGCACCGAAAAGTACCATTGCAGGGTAAACGCCTGGGCGTTGGTCAGCAGGTAGTCGCGCGATTCGGGCATGAAGATCGCCATGGCGTACAGGAGCAGCATCAGGCTGGCGCTGAGCAGGGTGACGATCAGATAGGCCATCGGGGCCAGCAACCAACCGCCGATACGAGAGTATTCAGCTTGAGACATAATGGCTTCCTGATTGAAACGGGGATCACAGGCGGCATAGCTTAGCGGGTAATGCCGGCTTCGTCATCTCAATCAACCGGATAGCTCGGCATCGCGGCGGGTGGCAGCACGTTTGGCTACTCGACGGCGTATCGAGCCCGCTTCAAATTAACATCTCATTTACTTCTTGTTCCATCCGGCCGCATGGTGTCAAATCGAAAGGTCTGTCGTGAGCCTGCAAGAGGAAATCCCATGGCTGAGAAAATTCGTGTCGGGCTGGTCGGTTACGGCTACGCCGGCAAAACCTTTCATGCGCCGCTGATCGCCGGTACGCCGGGGCTCGAGCTGGCTGCCGTCTCCAGCAGCGATGCTGGCAAAGTGCACGCCGACTGGCCGTCGATGGCGGTGGTGGGCGATGCGCAGGCGCTGTTCGCCGATCCCACCCTCGATCTGATCGTGATTCCCACTCCCAACGATACCCACTTCCCGCTGGCTCAGCAGGCGCTGGCCGCCGGCAAGCACGTGGTGGTGGATAAACCGTTTACCGTGACATTGTCACAAGCGCAGGCGCTGCAACAGCAGGCGCAGCAGAGCGGTTTACTGCTGTCGGTGTTCCACAACCGCCGCTGGGACAGCGACTTCCTTACCTTGAAAGCGCTGCTGAATGAGGGTGCGCTGGGCGAGGTGGTCTATTTCGAGTCGCATTTCGATCGTTACCGGCCGCAGGTGCGCCAGCGCTGGCGTGAACAGGGCGGCGTCGGCAGCGGCATCTGGTACGATTTAGGGCCGCATTTGCTCGATCAGGCGCTGCAGTTATTCGGCAAGCCCGACCGGCTGTTCGTCGATTTGGGGGAGCTGCGGCCGGGCGCGCAGGCGGTGGATTATTTCCACGCGTTGCTGAGCTATGGCGATCGCCGCGTGGTGCTGCACGCCAGCATGCTGGCGGCGGCGGAGAGCCCGCGCTACGTGGTGCACGGCACCCGCGGCAGCTATATCAAATACGGCCTGGACCCGCAGGAAGACCGGCTGAAGGCCGGCGAGCGCCTGCCGCAGGCCGATTGGGGTTATGACATGCGCGACGGCGTGGTGACGCTGTCACGTGGCGATCTGCTGGCGGAGCAGCCGCTGCTCAACATTCCCGGCAATTACCCGGCTTATTACGCCGCGGTGCGCGACGCGATCGCCGGCATCGGCGAAAACCCGGTGCCGGCCGCCGACGCCATTGCGGTGATGGCATTGATCGAACTGGGGTTGGAGTCGGCCCGGCTGCAGCAGGCGCTGCCGGTGGTCTGAGCCCGTTCATTTCTCTGTGCCCGGCGCCACGCCGGGCCTTTTTACGACTTTACGTGCAAGGAAATCCGTTTCATGTCCTGGTTGCAGCGTTTGCGCATTGATAAATTTTTGCTGGTTCTGATTTTGGTGGTGATCGTCGCCTCGCTGTTCCCTTGCGAAGGCATCTGGAAAACCTTCTTTGAACACCTGACCACCGCCGCCATCGCGCTGCTGTTCTTTATGCACGGCGCCAAGCTGTCGCGCGAGGCGATCGTCGCCGGCATGAGCCACTGGAAGCTGCATCTGTTGGTGTTCCTCAGCACCTTTGCGCTGTTCCCGCTGCTTGGGCTGGCGATGAACCTGCTGGTGCCGGGCATCATGACGCCGACGGTTTATCTCGGCTTCCTCTACCTGTGCGCGCTGCCGGCCACGGTGCAATCGGCCATCGCCTTTACCTCGGCGGCGGGCGGCAACGTGGCGGCGGCGATCTGCAGCGCCTCGGCGTCGAGCATTCTTGGCGTGTTCCTGTCGCCGCTGCTGGTGGGCGCGTTGATGCATACCCAGGGCGGCAATACCGACGTGCTGCACGCCATCGGTTCAATCATTCTGCAGCTGATGGTGCCGTTCGTGGTTGGCCATCTGGCGCGGCCGCTGATCGGCAAGTGGGTCGATCGCCATCGCAAGCTGATCAACCTGACCGACCGTTCGTCGATCCTGCTGGTGGTGTACACCGCGTTCAGCGCGGCAGTGGTGGAAGGGATTTGGCAGCGTATCGACGGCTGGTCGCTGCTGACCATCCTGGTGATGTCGCTGGTGCTGCTGACGGTGGTGTTGGTGATCAACACCTACGCGGCGCGCTGGCTGGGCTTCAATACCGCCGATGAAATCACCATCGTCTTCTGCGGCTCGAAAAAGAGCCTGGCGAACGGCATCCCGATGGCCAACGTGCTGTTCCCGGCCGCGGCGGTAGGCGCCATGGTGCTGCCGCTGATGATTTTCCACCAGGTGCAGCTGATGGTGTGCGCGGTGCTGGCGCAGCGCTATGCGCGTAAAACCGCCAAACAGCGGGCCGAGGCGGAGGCGCTGGCGGCCAAATAGAACGCAGGCCGCTAACGGCAGCCCAGCGCGTCGAGCAGAAAGTCGGCGCGCTCGTCGGGTGAGGCGCGCGGCAGCTCCTGCAGCCGATAGCCCGATCGGCGGTAGACGGCCAGCATCGCTCGATAGGTCTGCTCGGCTTCGGCGAAAGATTGTTTTCTCTCGCTGTCCTGCGCGTAGATCGCTCGCCACGGCGGGGCGATGAACACCTTATCGGCATAGCGAAAAGCGCCGATCGCCGCCGTTAAATGCGCGGGGATCGGCAACCCGCACAGCGTCAGGTAACCGGCGATATCCGGCAGGCCGCGATCGAAGAACCAGCATGTTGCGCCCGTCGCTTCCCGCCATGAGCGCAGCTCCCAATCCAGCATCCGCGCGGCGAAAGCCTGGCGATCGCCCCATGGCAGCGCATTGCCGCCAATACTCACCTGATCCTGAATAATCGCCCGCCCCGCCTCCTGCGAATGCGGGTAACCGCGGCGATGAAGAACCTCGATGAGCGTGCTTTTGCCCGAACCCGGGCCGCCGGTCAGCACGATGCGGCGTAGTTTGTCAGACATAAGAAATTCCTCTAGTGCGGCAGAGCTATGGGTGAAAACAGCGATAAAGACGAGCAGGCAGAAGAAAACGGGGGATGAGAAGAAGGCGCCGTGTGGCGCCTTGGGGGAATTTAACCTTGCACTTTGGCGCGCAGCGCCTGTTTTTCCTGCTCGCTGAGGAAGGCCAGCTTCAGGCCGTTTTCCTGCGCGGTGCGGATTTCCTGCGGCGTCAGCCCGGCCTGTGGCGCGGCGACGCGGTATTCGTGCTCGATCTCGATGCCCTGAACCGCTGGATCGTCGGTGTTGATCGATGCCAGCACGCCGTGGCGCAGGAAGGTGGCCAGTGGATGCTGCGCCAGCGAAGGCACGGTGCTGGTCTGGATGTTGGAGGTCAGGCAGGACTCGATGCCGATGCCGTGTTCCGCCAGGAAATCCATCAGCGCCGGATCTTCGACCGCTTTCACCCCGTGGCCGATACGCTCGGCGCCCAGCTCGCGGATCGCCTGCCAGATACTTTCCGGGCCGGCGGCTTCGCCCGCGTGCACGGTGATGCGCAGGCCGGCGTCGCGCGCGCGGTTGAAGTGGTTGAGGAACAGGCTGCCGGGGAAGCCCAGCTCATCGCCCGCCAAATCCAGCGCGGTAATGCCGTCGCGGTGCGCCAGCAATCCTTCCAGTTCCTGCAGACAGGCGGCTTCACCGAAGGTGCGGCTCATGATGCCGATCAGGCGAATGTCGATGTCGCGATCGCGGCAGCCCGAACGGATCCCGTCGATCACCGCTTCCACCACGCCGGCGACCGGCAGCTGGTGCTTCATCGCCATGTAGTAAGGGGAGAAACGCAGCTCGGCGTAGTGCAGGCCGGCGTTGGCGGCGTCTTCGACGTTTTCGTAGGCCACACGGCGGCAGGCGTCCAGATCGCCCAGCACCGCCACGCCCCAGTCCAGTTTCTGCAGGAAGCTAACCAGATCCGGTTCGGCGTGGGTGATCTGCACGTGCGGGCGCAGGCTCTCCAAATCGTTGGCCGGCAGGGCGAGATTGAATTGGCGACCGAGGTCGAGAATGGTCTGCGCGCGGATGTTGCCGTCGAGATGGCGGTGAATGTCGGTAAGCGGTAGGCGGGGATCGATCATGCTGGGCACTCGCTAATTTATCGTAGGTAAAGTGCAGAACAGTATAAAAACAAATGAATGAAACTTACCATCTCGTTGCATAAAAAAGTGACTTGAATCACAAATAATGCGAGATCTATCGCATTATCGTCGTGAATCAGGCTTTCAACACGCTGACGCCCGCCTGCTGCAACGGCGCGATCAATGCGTCGTCGGTGGCGCGTTCAACGATGATGGTATGCGCCAGCGTAATATCGCCGATCGCATACTGCGAGGCGGCGTTAAGCTTGGCGGCGGAGGCCAGCACCACGGTTTCCGCCGCGCGGGCCGCCAGCGCCCGCTTGATGTAGGCCTCTTCCAGATCGCCGGTGCTCAGCCCCGTGGAGGGGTGCACGCCGGTTACGCCCATAAAATAGATATCGGCGCGAATATGCGACATCGCTTCCACCGCGGCGGCGCCGACGCTGACGATCGAATGCTTGTACAGCCGGCCGCCGATCAGGATCACCTCCACCGTGGGGTGATCGACCAGGCCCACGGCGACGCTGGGGCTGTGGGTGACGATGGTGGCGTTGAGGTTGGCCGGCAGTTGCCTGACCAGCTCTGCGGAGGTGGTGCCGCCGTCGATGATCACCACCTGGCCGGGGGCGATCAGCGCCGCCGCTGCTTTGGCGATCGCGCGTTTGGCGCCGGATTCCAACTGATTGCGCTCGGCGAAGCTGGCGATGGCGGAAGAAACCGGCAGGGCGCCGCCATGCACCCGTTGCAGCAACCCCTCGGCGTCCAGTTCGCGCAGATCGCGCCGGACAGTATCTTCCGACAGCCCGAACATCTCGCTGAGCTGTTTGGCCAACACTTGGCCATCCTGGGCCAGTTTTTCCAAAATGATCTTCTTGCGTTGGCTGGTCAACATGGCCATTTCCTCTCAAATTTCCTATGCACGAAATATCTTGATCATACACGAAATTGCACGATAGTATCAATTTCCTTCCTCTGGCGGAGTAAACCGATGATAGCCACCAAAGACAGGGTTCGCATTGTCGAAACCCGGGTGTTGTCCGATGACTGGTACCTGCTGAAAAAAACCACCTTTGATTTTCTGCGGCGCGACGGCGTTTGGCAGCGGCAAAGTCGCGAGACCTACGATCGCGGCGACGGCGCGGTGATTTTGCTGTTCAACCGGCGGGCGCAAACGGTGATCCTGACGCGCCAGTTCCGTTTTCCGGTGTTCGTCAACGGCCATGACGGCATGTTGATTGAGGCCGCCGCCGGCTTGCTGGACAACGCGTCGCCGGAGGCGCGCATCCGCGCCGAAGCGGAAGAGGAAACCGGCTATTTCGTGCAGAACGTGGAAAAGGTGTTCGAAGCCTACATGAGCCCTGGCTCGGTCACCGAGAAGCTGCACTTTTTCGTCGGCGAGTATCAGGCGGGCGACCGTATCAACGAGGGCGGCGGGGTGGTGGCGGAGGGGGAAGATCTGGAGGTGCTCGAGCTGCCGCTGGCGCAAGCCCTGCAGGCGGTTCGCCAGGGCACGATCGTTGACGCCAAGACCATCATGCTGCTGCAGTTTGTCGCCTTGAACCGGACATTGGAGGAAGAACGATGAAAGCCCAACAAATCCTGATCGCCGGCCCTTACCGCAGCGGCACCGATGGCGATCCACAGCGTATCGCCGCCAATCTGGCGCGCCTGGAACAGGCGGCGCTGGCGGTTTACCAGCGGGGGCACGTGCCGGTGATCGGCGAGTGGCTGGCGCTGCCTTTGGCGGCCGCGGCGGGTTCCACGCAGGTTGGCGATGCGGTGAGCGAGGCGTTTCTCTACCCGGTGGCCCACCGGCTGATTGCGCAGTGTCAGGCGGTGTATCGTATCGAAGGAGCGTCTGCGGGGGCCGATAACGATGTGCGGCTGGCCAACGAGTGGGGCCTGACGGTCTATCGCCGCCTGGAGGAGATCCCGCCTGTTCAGGGATAATTGAGGGGCGGGCAGAGGCTCGCCCCTCGCGCTATTGGTCGCCCAGCACCAACCTCAATCCGGCGATCAGCTTGTCCATGCCGGCCTCCAGCTTGCTGCGCGGGCAGCCGACGTTGAGGCGCAGGAAACCGCGGCCTTCCTCGCCGTAGGTAAAGCCCGGCATGATCGCCACCTTTTCGCGCTCGATCAGCACCTGCTGCAGCGCCCGATCGTCTACGGCCAGCGGCCGCAGATCGATCCAGGCCAGGTAGGTGGCCTGCGGCGGACGCCAGCCCAGCGCCGGAAAAGCCTGCTCCAGCCGCTCGGCGACGTAGGTCAGATTATCCTGCAGGTAGTCGCGCAGGGCATCCAGCCAGGGTTCGCCGTGGCGATAGGCGGCCACGTGCGCGGCCACCGCCAGCACCGCCGGCGAAGAGAGGCCGTCGCGGGCTTTAAGCTGCTGGAAGTAGGCTTCGCGGCTGGCGTCGTCGCTGATGAAGCCGTAGGCGCCGGTCAGCGCCGGAATGTTGAAACTCTTGGAGCCGGAGGTCAGCAGGGCCCAGGCGCCGGTCGCCACCTGGCTCCACGGCGTATGGCGGCGTTCCCCCCAGACCATGTCCATGTGGATCTCATCGCTGATGACGCGCACGTCGTGGCGCTCGCACAGCTCGGCCATCTGCTGCAGCTCGTCGCGGCGCCACACTTTGCCGGTGGGGTTATGCGGGCTGCACAGCAGCAGGATCTTGGTCTGCGGCCGCGCCAGCAACGCTTCGAGGTGCGCCATATCGCAGCGCCAGTCGTCGCCGGCTTTTTGCAGCGGGCAGGCCAACAGCTGGCGCTGGTTGGCGAGGATCACCTTGTAGAAGGCGTCGTAGGCCGGGGTATGGGTCACCACGTAATCGCCCGGCACCGACCACTGGCGGATCAGCTGCGCCGCCATGTAGATAACGGAAGGGCCGTACACCGCCGTCGCGGTGTCGATGCCGACGTTGAAACGTTGCTGATACCAGTGGCGCAGCGCGCCGAGAAAATCCTCGTGCTGCCAGCGGCTGTAGCCCAGCACGCCGTGCTGCAGGCGCTGCTGCAATGCGTCGAGAATGCACGGCGCGGTGGCGAAATCCATATCGGAGATGGTGAACGGCAGCAGGTCGTCGCTGCCGAAACGATCGGCGATATAGTCCCACTGGGTGCACCAGGTGCCGTGGCGGTCGATCGGGGTGGAGAAATCAAACATGGGTGGCTCCCTGCAGCGCCGCGGCAGGTTGCGCCGTGGCTATCAGTGAGTCTAATTCATCCTTCACCGATTGCACCTGCGGGCCGATCACCACCTGCAGATTATGGTCGTTGAGATGCACCACGCCGATGGCGCGGTTGGCCTTCAGCGCCGCGTCGTCCACCCGGCTCATGTCGTTGACCGACAGGCGCAGGCGGGTGATGCAGTTGTCCAGCGTGATGATGTTGTCCGTGCCGCCGAGCGCCGCCAAAATCGCCGGCACGTTGTAGCCGGATTTGCCCACCGCGCCGCTCGGCGCGCTTTGGCTGACGGCGCCGTCGCTCTCGCGGCCCGGCGTTTTGATGTTAAAGCGCTGGATGGCGAAGCGGAAAATGGCGTAATAGCCGACGAACCAGACGGCGGCCACCACCGGCACCAGATACCACTTGGTGGCGGTGCCGTGCAGAATGCCGAACACCACGAAGTCGATGATATTGCCGTCGGTATTGCCGATGGTCACGCCCAGCAGCGCCATCACGGTAAAGCCCAGCCCGGTGAGCAGCGCGTGGATCAGGTAGAGGAACGGCGCGACGAACAGGAACAGGAACTCGATCGGCTCGGTGGTGCCGCCGACCACGCAGGCCACCACGCCGGAAATCAACAGCCCTTTGATTTTATGACGGTTCTCCGGTTTGGCGCAGTGGTACATCGCCAGCGCCGCGCCCGGCAGGCCGCCGAGGAACGCCGGCATTTTACCCTGCGACAGGAAGCGGGTGGCGCTTCCGGCGAAGCCGGTGGTGGTTGGGCAGGAAAGCTGCGCCTGGAAGATGGTCAGGGCGCCGCTGACGCTGTGGCCGCACACTTCCATGGTGCCGCCCGCCTCGGTAAAGCGGATCAGCGCCACCAGAATGTGCTGCAGGCCGAACGGCAGCAGCAGGCGTTCGCCGGTGCCGAACAGCATCGGGCCAAAGGCGCCGGCGCTGTTGATCACCCAACCCAGCCCGGTGATGCCGGCGGCGAACCACGGCCAGATCAGCGGGATCACCAGGCCGCACAGGCCCAGCACCACGGTGGTGACGATCGGCACGAAGCGCGTGCCGCCGAAGAACGCCAGCGCGTCCGGCAGGCGGATGGTGTGGAAGCGTTCATGCAGGCGATAGACGATGATGCCGACGATCACCGCGCCGAGGATGCCGGTATCGATCGACTGAATGCCGAGGATGTTCTGGATATTGTTGGCTTTCAGCACCAGCGGATCGCCGGTGGGCAGCACGCCGGCGGCGGTCAGGTAGAAATTGGTGCCCAGATTCAGCACGGCGAAGCCGACGAAGCCGGAGAAGGCGGCGACGCCCTTGTTCTCGCGCGCCATACCCAGCGGAATGGCGATGGCGAACATCACCGGCAGGAAGCTGAAGGCGAAGGAGCCTACCTTGCTCATCCAGGTAAAGATCAGCTGGAAGATCGGGTGGCCGATAAACGGCATCAGCGTGATCACGTCGCGGCTGCTCAGCGAGCTGCCGATCCCCAGCATGATGCCGCAGAAAGAGAGCAAGGCGACGGGCAACATGAAGGTTTTGCCCAGGCTCTGGAAGAACTCCCAGAGCGTGATTTTTGGTTTGTTGGCTGCTGACATAACCGACTTCTCCTGGCGAAAAGACGAGCAAAAAGAGGACTGCAGATTAGGTAAAAAGAAGATAAAACGTTTTACCTAGCAAAAATGCGCCGCCAATCACAAATCTGCCGCCCGGTTTTTGGCGACAATGCGGCAGGCAGTAAAACGTTTTACTGAGATAACGGATTCGGTATACCCTTGATCATTACGGCGCGGGTTGCCCAGGAACGGGTTCGCAGAGACTATGAGCATCAAAAAGATCACCATCACCGATGTGGCGCAACAGGCGGGCGTGTCGGTCACCACGGTTTCCCTGGTGTTGAGCGGCAAGGGGCGCATTTCGCCGACCACCGTCGAGAAGGTCAATCAGGCGATAGAGCAACTGGGCTACGTGCGCAATCGCCAGGCGGCGACGCTGCGCGGCGGGGAATCCGGGGTGATCGGCCTTATTCTGCGCGACATCTGCGAACCCTTCTATGCCGAAATGACCGCCGGGCTGAGCGAAGCGCTGGAGGCGCACGACAAGCTGCTGTTTTTGACGCAGAGCGGGCGCGACGGCCAGGGCTTGCAGCGGGCGTTTGACGCGCTGCTGGCGCAGGGCGTCGACGGCATCGTTCTGGCGGGCGGCATTCGCGCGGCGGCGGGCCTGAAGGAGAAGGCGGCCGAGCAGGGCGTACCGCTGGTCTGCGTGGCGCGCTCCAGCGGCCTCGATGGCGTGGACGTGGTGCGGCCGGACAACATGCAGGCCGCCAAGCTGGCCACCGAATTTCTGATCAAGCGCGGCCACAGCCAAATCGCCTACCTCGGCGGCCAGAGCGATTCATTGACGCGCGCCGAGCGGCTGGGCGGCTTTTGCGCCACGCTGGTGCAGTACGGCCTGCCGTTTCGCAGTGAATGGATCGTCGAGTGCGATTGCCGGCAGCGCCAGGCGGCGGAAGCGGCGGAGCAACTGCTGCGCCATTACCCGAACATTACCGCCATCGTCTGCCACAAGGCGTCGGTGGCGCTCGGCGCCTATTTCGGCCTGGCGCGCAGCGGCCGCAGCATCGGTTCGGACGGGGTAGACGCCTACTACGGGCGGCAGGTGGCGCTGATCGGCTTCGGTGACGTGCCGGAGGCCGAACTGACCGAGCCGCCGCTGACCTTCGTCTCCAGCTCGGCGCGGGAAGTGGGGCGCAGCGCCGCCGCGCGCCTGCTGCAGCGCATCGGTGACGCCGACCTGCCGGCGCAGAACGTCATTCTGCCACCGACGCTGATCCGGCGCGGCTCCGCCTAGCCCTGCTGCTGTTCCTCTTCCGCCTCCCGGCGGATCCAGCCGATAAAGGTCTTCATCGCCGGCGTCAGATCCCGCGATTTCAAATGGGTCAGCCAATAGGCGCCGAGCGCGGCCTCGGCGGCAAACGGCCGCTGCAGCGCGCCGGCGGCCAGTTCGCGGCGGAACATGCTGACCGGCGCCAGCGCCACGCCATCGCACTGGATAGCACCTTCCACCATCAGCCTTGACGAGTCGAACACCGGGCCGTTGATCCGCCACGGCGTCACCTGTGCCGCCGCGAACCAGCGTTCCCACTCATCCTTGCGGTAGGTGCGCATCAGCTGCTCGTGCTGCAGATCCTGCGGCGTGCGCAGGCGCGCGGCGACCGCCGGCGGGCAAAGCACCGTCAGCGGCGCGTCGAACAGCTTGATATTGCAGGTGGCGGGCCAGAGCCCTTCGCCGAAGCGGATGGCGAAATCCAGGCCGTCGGCCGACAGATTGACCAGGTTGTTGTGGGTGAGCACCCGCAGATCGATAAACGGGTGCGCCGTGCGGAACGCGGCCAGCCGCGGCATCAGCCAGCCGACGGCGAAGGTGCCGACCACCGCCACCGTCAGCACCTCGTGGAAATGCCCGCCTTCGAACTGCTGCAGCACCGCCTCGATGCGGTCGAAGGCGTCGCTCAATACCGGCAGCAGCGCCTGGCCCTCTTCGGTCAGATCCAGCCCGCGCGGCAGGCGGCGGAACAGCTGAATGCCCAGCTGTTCTTCCAGCATGCGCACCTGCTGGCTGACGGCGGCCTGGGTGACGCGCAGCTCCAGACCGGCGCGAGTGAAGTTCAGATGGCGAGCGGAGGATTCGAACGCCCGCAGGGCGTTGAGGGGAAGTCGATTGCGCATTGTCGATAGCCATAAGTTTTTCTTTATGCTGGCTGAAATTATTATCGCTTGTCAACCTGGCGGCAAAATCCGATATTTGGCGCCGCTGCTGTGAGCGTCGCGGCAGCCGTAAAGGAATGACATCATCAATCAGGGAAAGCGCCGTGCATAACGCCAATAAAAACTTTTGGCCGCGGCCGATACCCTGCAACCTAAGAGCTTCTATCATGACGAAAATGAACCGCCTGGCGGCCGCGCTGATCGCCGCACTGATCTTGCCGACCGCGCAGGCCGCGCAGCAGCAGGATATCGACGCCGTTATTCAGCCGCTGATGAAAAAATATGGCGTACCGGGCATGGCGATCGCCGTGTCGGTCGACGGCAAACAGCAGATTTACCCGTATGGCGTCGCCTCGAAGCAGACCGGCAAACCGATCACCGAGCACACGCTGTTCGAAGTGGGCTCGCTGAGCAAAACCTTTACCGCGACGCTGGCGGTCTATGCGCAGCAGCAGGGCAAGCTGTCGTTCAACGATCCGGCCAGCCGCTATCTGCCCGAGCTGCGCGGCAGCGCCTTCGACGGCGTCAGCCTGCTGAATCTGGCGACGCATACCTCCGGCCTGCCGCTGTTCGTGCCGGACGACGTCACTGACAACGCCCAGCTGATGGCCTACTACCGGGCCTGGCAGCCGAAACACCCGGCGGGCAGCTACCGCGTTTATTCCAACCTCGGCATCGGCATGCTGGGCATGATCGCCGCCAAGAGCCTCGACCAGCCGTTTATCCAGGCGATGGAACAGGGGATGCTGCCGGCGCTGGGCATGAGCCACACCTACATTCAGGTGCCGGCGGCGCAGATGGCCAACTATGCGCAGGGTTACAGCAAGGACGATAAGCCGGTGCGGGTCAATCCCGGCCCGCTGGACGCCGAATCTTACGGCATCAAGTCCAACGCTCGCGATCTGATTCGCTATCTGGACGCCAACCTGCAGCAGGTGAAGGTGGCGCAGCCGTGGCGCGACGCGCTGGCCGCGACGCACGTCGGTTATTACAAGGCGGGCGCGTTCACGCAGGATCTGATGTGGGAGAACTACCCGTACCCGGTGAAACTGTCGCGTTTGATTGAAGGCAACAACGCCGGGATGATCATGAACGGCACGCCGGCCACCGCCATCACGCCGCCGCAGCCGGAATTGCGCGCCGGCTGGTATAACAAAACCGGCTCCACCGGCGGCTTCTCCACCTACGCGGTATTTATCCCGGCGAAAAATATCGCCGTGGTGATGCTGGCCAACAAGTGGTTCCCGAACGACGATCGCGTCGAGGCGGCTTACCACATCGTCCAGGCGCTGGAGAAGCGCTGACGGTCAGGGGCGCCGACGAGGCGCCCCTACCACCGGTGCTGCCGTTCACGTTGCTCGCGCATGAAATCGATAAAGGCGCGCAGCTTGAGCGGCAGATGCCGGCCGGCGGGAAAGTAGATGAAAAACCCCGACGCTTCGCTGGCGTAACCCGGCAGCACTTCCACCAGTTGCCCCTGCGCCAGCTCCTGCAACACCGTGCCCTGAAAACGCTGTGCGATACCCAGGCCAGCCAACGCCGCATCCTTGATCAGCCGATCTTCGTTAAAAATCAAACTGCCGCTGACGTCCAGCGCGCGTTCATCGTCGCCCAGGCTGAAATACCAGGGTTCCAGTTTGCCGCTGCCGGGGAAACGGTAGCGCAGGCAGTGGTGAGCGGGCAACTCGTCCGGCGTGGTCGGTACGCCGCAGCGCGCCAGATAGTCGGGCGAGGCGACCAGCACCCGGCGCTGGCCGTTGTCGATCGGCACGGCGATCATGTCCTTTTGCAGCATGGCGTGCATGCGAATGCCGGCATCGAAACTGCCCAGCACCAGATCGGAAAAGCGGTCTTCGGTAAACAGCTCCAGCTGCACGTCGGGATAGCGCCGTTGAAATTCCGCCAGATGCGGCATCACCAGCAGCGAGGCGGCCAGCTGCGGCAGCGTGATACGCAGCAGGCCCGCCGGCTGCGCGCCCAGAGCGCGCACGTCGTCCGCCGCCACGTCGATCTGGCTCATCGCCGGCGATACCTTCTGATAGAACAACCGGCCCTCGTCGCTGAGGCGCACCGAGCGGCTGGTGCGGTGAAATAACCGCACTCCCAGCTGATTCTCCAGCGCCTGAATGTTTTGCGACACCGCCGGCGGCGTGACGCCCAGTTGGCTGGCCGCGCGGGTAAAGTTGCCCAGGCGCGCGACGGCTTCGAAATAGGGCAACAGCTGCAGGAGTGAACTCATCTATCAATAACCTATGCTTAATGATTCATTAAATTATGCCTTATTTTAATTTATGTCGAAGGTTTTAGACTGATTTTACTTTCCATCAGAGAGATGAAAATCATGTCGGCAGAACAACGGGCGTTAACAGAACGGATCGCGGCGATCGATCAACAGGCGATGGCCGAAGGGCGCATCGTGGGTAGCGTAGTGCTGGTGGCGCGGCGGGGCGAGATTTGCTACGCCGGGGCGGCCGGCTATGCCGATCGCGAAGCGCGGCGGCCGATGCGGCGAGAAACGCAGTTTCGGCTGTCGTCGGTCTCCAAACCCTATACCACGCTGGCGGCGCTGCGCCTGATTGAGCGGGGCAAGCTGAGCCTGGACGACGCGGTCAGCGACTGGCTGCCGTGGTTCACTCCGGCGCTCGCCGACGGCCGGCGCCCGACGATCAAGATTCGTCATTTGCTGAGCCACACCGCCGGGCTGGACTATCGGCTGAACCAGCCGCCGGCGGGCGTTTATCATCAGTTGGGGATCCAGGACGGCGTGGAGTTGTCGACGCTGACGCTGGAGCAAAACCTGCGGCTGTTGGCACAGGCGCCGTTGCTGTCGGCGCCGGGGGAGCGCTTTAATTATTCGCTGGCGATCGACGTGCTTGGCGCGGTGCTGGAGCGGGTGACGGGCATGCCGCTGCCGCAGCTGTTTGTCGAATGGGTGGCGCGGCCGCTGGGGCTCGGCAATACCGCGTTTTACGCGGTGGACGCTGCGAACCTGGCGACGCCGTATTACAACACGCCGCGAGGGCCGCAACGCATGCATGAAGGCCTGCGGCTGGCACTGCCGGAAGAGATGGCGGGGGGCGAGGTGCTGTTTTCACCTGCGCGGGCGCTTAACGCCGGGGCCTATCCTTCCGGCGGCGCGGGCATGGTCGGCGATGCCGACGATGTGCTGCGGCTGGTGGAAGCGTTGCGCAGCGGCGGGCAGGGCATGTTGCAGCCGGACACGGTGGCGTTGCTGCGCAGCCCGCATGTGGGGGCGCAGGCGCAAACGCAAGGGCCGGGCTGGGGATTCGGTTTCGGCGGGGCGCTGCTGGTGGACACAGAAGCGGCGCAGACGCCGCAGCATGCCGGCACGCTGACCTGGGGCGGCGTTTATGGCCACAGCTGGTTCTTTGATCCACAGGCGCAGCTGAGCGTGGTGATACTGACCAACACCGCGTTTGAAGGCATGTGCGGCCGCTATCCGCAGCAGATCCGCGATGCGGTTTACGCCGCGGAAATGGGTAAATAAAAAGGGCCCCGCATGAACTGACCCCCAGAAGTTGGACGATGTAAATTCAGGCGGCCTTCATGGCCTGGGTTCGATACTCTACCGGACTCAGGCCTTTTAGTTTCTCTCTGAGGCGGCGGTGGTTATAGTAATCAATGTAGTTCTCTATTTCTTTTGCCAAGTGTTCTACGTTATCAAAGCGTTGTAAGTAATACAGTTCCGCTTTCAGATGGCCGAAGAAGTTCTCCATCACTGCATTATCCAGGCAGTTCCCTTTGCGAGACATGCTC